>JAOLYB010000001.1 GCA_028343215.1 Candidatus Nitrosopelagicus sp.
AATATTGACAACAGTAGGCTCTGCGGGATTCTCTACAGGTTGTGGCTGTACAGTGAGTGTAAAGATGGATGTTCCAGTATTTCCTGCATCATCAGACGCAGTACACGCAATGATGTTCGTACCTATAGGGAAATTTGTTGGAAGATATGTTGAGTCCATTGTTCCAGTTCCGAATGGAAGTGATTGACTACCTGCAGTACAAGTTGGACCTGAACTAACACCAATATTGTCTACTGCAGATACTTCAAAACCAAAACCAACGCCGGTAGAATTTGTTGCAATTTTTATTTGAGAACCTACATCACCATCTAAGGATGTAATTGTAATTGCAGGTGCGGTATTGTCAATTATGGTTTGTGTAATTCCAACAGTAAAAGACATACTTCCAGAATTTCCTGCAGCGTCAGATGCAGTACACGTTACAGTTGTCGTTCCAATTCCAAACATAGAACCAGACGGTTTATCACATGTAGGACCTGACGTTACAGCAACATTATCTGTTGCAGATGGAAGGGAATAATTTACTACAGTGCCTGCAGGATTTGTTGTAGATAACTCAATATTATCAAATGATGCAAATCCAGGTGCCGTAGTATCAACAAACGTATACTCTACAATTACATTAAAGCTGGCAGTTCCTGAATTTCCTGCAGCATCAGATGCAGTACACGTTACAGTTGTCGTTCCAATTGAGAAAGCAGTTCCTGACGGTTTATCGCATGTAGGACCTGACGTTACAGAACGATCGTCAGTTGCAGTAACTGTAAAGGTGACAGTTGGGGTTCCATTTGCATCTTCAGTAGATATTGTCATGTCACTAGGAACTGTAAGATTTGGTGCAGTTGTATCAGCAGGAGCAATTGTAATGCTTCCATGCATCCAGCTTGGTGCAGTTGGATGTAATTTATCATAAAATGAATAAGTTCCAATTCCACCCCATGCAGATGGTAACATGTCTACTTTTCCTGCATCAGAGTGATCAAAGAGTCCATCGACAGAAGTAATTGAATGTCGGTAAAATCCCTGCCATGGTTGGGTATCAACCCAAACTAGTCGTTGTCCTTCTTCTACAGTAACATCAAATGGATACTGACAGACAAAAACACTGTCTGAATCATGTCCACTTCCTGCAGCTGCTCGACATTCTGCATCAGTTAAGGGAGTTTTTTGTTGCACATTCATGGCAAAACTATCTGTAAAAGATTGATTGGCCGATTCCATACTACACGAAATAATGGTGGAGCCAACTGCTAGTTGTGGATTTGGACCAGCCGGACATGTAGGACTGCCACTAATAGTGTCTGCAATTACAGTCACATCAAAGCTAGCAGTTCCTATACCACCACTAAAATCAGTAGCAGTACATGTTACAGTTGTTGTTCCAATTCCAAATAAAGAACCTGATGGCTTGTCACATGTAGGACCACTAAATCCACTAGTCCAACCATTTGAATCAACATCACTTGCCGAAACAGCATAATTTACAGCAACAGGCCCAACACCAGTCATGCTTACAGTTGGTGGCGGATAGTAAGTGTAAACGGTGGTTCCAGAATACTTGTACACGTCAATTGAATCTGCAGCAAATGAAAATTCCGCCGTTCCAGAATATACGGTGATGTCATCAGGCACAGTAACTACAGGTATAGGATCTGGCGGAGTCAAAATTTCAGGAACCGCCAAAGTGTAAGTATGATTATTAGATGGATTATAATCTCCATCGCCGGCAAATGAATAAGTTATAGTCCAGTTTCCTACATCAGATTCATCTGCAAATGTTAGATTAGTTGAAAACAAGCCATATGGACTAGTGGTAGTCACAGTACTTGTTTTTGTTGTCTCATCTTTTTCTGCAGTAATTGTAACTAATTTTCCAATAAGAGAAAGATCATTAGATAGAACACACGCACCGCCTTGTTGAGGAGCAAGTTTTCCGGATATATCGACAGTTCTAGATGATGCATATGGATCTGCAGCCCACGGTGCAGAATAACCAGCCGCTGAAAAGCACGAATTATCTTTTGGCGTAGGTTCAGGAACAGTTATCGACGAGGTTGTGACTGATTCATCATATTCTGAATCTCCAGCAAAAGTAACAGTGACAGTCCACGTTCCACCATCACCTGTGTTTGAAAATGGGGTATGAAATCTATAAAATCCTAAAGAATCTGTTGTGGCAGTACCGGTTTTGGTTTCACCATCTTTTTGTGCAGTAATGTTTACAGTCTTTCCTGCCAAGAATAATGAATCAGACATAACACACGAATTGTCTTGTAACGGAGCTAGTTTTCCAAGAAAATTCACATTTTGCTCTTCAAGTGCAACCATGTTAGAACTTCCATATGGACTTTGAACCTGTGTTCCAGGTGCCAATATCTGATAACCACCAGATGAGAAACAGGTGTCAATGAAAGTACTCAGTCCAACAATTTGAGGATTGCCATCATTACCTGTTGCCGTATTTCCTGTAAATGTGTGACCTGTGGAACCGTCTTGGAATTGAAATCCGTATAGCTGATTATTGTTACCAATGTTATTGATTATTACATTATTCTGTGACCGAGAATCAAATACAAAACCAATTTCAGAATTTGTTGCAGTGTTTGAATCGAATGTATTTCCACTTCCAATCACATTAAATCCCCAACCATTTGGATGTGAAACTACATTATTTTTGATCATGTGGTTTTGAGATGAAACTTGATCCCATGCATATCCAATAAATATCCCTCCATTTGTTACTGAATTTCCATCAATACACCAGCCCGCTCCACCATCAGCAGAAAGACCAGCATTAGTGACACTGTTATTTCTAATTATTATGGAGGTAGCATCTGCATCTCCTGTTCCAACACACGTCCCATCTCCAACACCCATGTGCATATTATGACCTTGTACCCACACGATTCCATTTGCCACATTATTTTCTAAAAGAAGACTCCACATTCCATAAAGATGCATTGCTCGTTGATTTACATCATCAATTGTTACCCCAGTGATAACTAATCCATCAGCATAGTTACTCACAATTCCTTCCACAAAAGTTTTGATTGTTAAGTCCTTTATGCCCATTGTATGACATTGATTACACGTTTTAATACCAATGGTTCCCGTACCAGTTTGAGTTCCTGTTAATGTATGCCCAGCACCATCAAGCATTACTCTAGATGATGCAAGGTTTAACCCCACTCCAGTTCCAGTAATTTGTATGTCAGTTGTTAGAGTACATGTTCCTCCTTCCGGACCTAACGTTGTTTCAACCCAAGTTCCAACTTGAGAACAATCTCCACCATTTTTTGTTCCATGTTGTCCAATGGATAATGACGATGCACTTACAGTTCCGCTTGGAATGCTTGTATCAGAGACACCATCATAGTCTGCATCACCATTTCCATTTGCAGTATTTCCTGTAAATGTTGTAATGAATGATCCTGAATCCAGTGTAAATCCTTTGTATGTATTGTTGTTCGCAGTATTATCTGTGACTATAATTCCAGCAGAATTTGAACTAACTGAAATTCCATGCCCATTTCCATTTGCAATATTGTTTGTAACTTTACTTCCAACAGAGTTTGTAACTACAATTCCAACTCCAGAATTAGATGTAACGGTATTTTGATCAATACATGTTTTGTCACCTATAACATCCTTAATTCCGCCATTTGATGCGTTAGATACAGTATTTTGTTTTACCAGAAATGAACAATTTGCATCTCCATCAGCATTCCATAAAACAATACCAGTGTATCCAACAGATATTACGTTATTTGTAATTTTTAGATTATCATCACTTTTTGAATCAATTCCATAATGATATGATAATGTGATTGTATTACCAGTAATCAAACCATTGTTTGTACTGATTGTTCTAATTCCATGCTGCCACACTCCATCAATTACAACATTTTTTATTACAAAATCATCAACATCATTTGCAATTATTGCTGCATTTCCTTTTCCAACTTCAGCAGAATCTTCTGCAAGTTGTGTTCCAGTAAGTTTGTATCCTGCACCATCTAATGTTACGCCGCCATTATTCATGGCAATAAGATGTTGCCCAGAACCCACCAAATCTTTTGTCATCGTACATGTTTTAGTTGCATCATTCCATACACCACCAAATGTAGATGATGTACATGCTCCTCCATTGGAATCTCCGCCAATTATGAAAGTTGTAGAAAGACCAGTGTTTGCTTCAACATCTTGTACAATTCCAGGTACGAGTAAAATTCCCATTAGGAAAATTCCAAGAAATAATGCCATTCTAGGCACGATTGTCAAGAGGATCTAATGGGGTACAACCAATTCTTAAGTGTTCCAAAGTTTTAGAATATTGGATGAAAATTGCTATGGTTTTAGCAATTTCTGTGATTTTTACTAGTGGTATCTATGCAGCAAATGCAGAAGAACCAATTCCTGAATTAATATTTGATGGAGGTGAGATGAAGGTGTACAAAGGAAATCCAATTCTCAAATCAATAATAGTTCAAGTTGAAAATCATGATCATAAAGTACATCCAAAAATTCACACAATTTTTGAAAATCAAATCATCAATACCATAAACCTTGGACATTCTTCTAGTGGATTTTTTCAAACATTTCTAAATATTGATAAAAATTACCAGTCAGGAAATTATAATTTACAATTAGAATATGACAATACAAAATCAAAACCAATTCCATTTAAGATAATTAAAGAGTTTGAAGAACAAAAAGAAAGAACACTAGGGTTTGGCGACTATACAAAAAAATTATTTGAACAAAAAGAATCATTCATTGAATTTTCAAAAAATAATATTGAAATAGAATTTTCAACGTTAGAAAAGCTAACAATAACTGGAACATATGATTCAAGAGGAATGTCAGGTAAAGTACAATTAGAAATTAACGGTCCAAAAAGTATGATAAATACTGTCAAATTTATTGAAACTGGATTTTTTACTACTAATTTATTGATTGATAGAGAATGGCCAACAGGAACATACAAAGTAATTGGAACTTTTAATGGTAAAATATTTGGAACAGCTGAATTTGATATAAAAAATTTCAACAAAGATAGTTTATTAAAAGATATACCGATAAATGGTTCAATTGAGCTTGATGCAGTAAAATCAAATCAGTTTAATATCATTATTGTAAAAGGTCAGCTATTAGGAGAAACTTTTCCTGAACAGGTTGGACTAAAAATTTTTCATAAAGAAAATTTAATCGATACATTATACGTTGATTTAAAAAATTCTGGAAATTTTGAGACTAGCCTAGTCTTGTATGATCATTTTAAAAAATCTAATTGGGATAAAGGAAAATATACAGTTGAAATTGTAGATTCAGGCACCCTCAAAACATATGGAATTGTATCGAATTTTGAAATTACACAATCTGGAAATACCGTTACAGACTTTGAACATGGAATGTTACTGTCATCAGATGATTCAGAACCAGAATTGTTAAATTTTGTACAAGAAATAGAGGTTGAAAAGTATCATCCAAAAGAGATTAAGGTTTTTGGGATTATTGAAGAATACAGGTCAGGAACACCTATCAATATTGCAATAGTGAATGAACAGGGAAACATTGATGAGTTTTCAGTATATGGGAAGAAAAACGGACAATATGATGCACCAGTTGTAATTAATTCCGAGTGGCTACCGGGAAAATACAATATTTACGTAAATTATCGAGATGAAATACAAAATGCGATTTCCTTCAATATTGAAGATGGGGCTGCATCAGTTTTAGAAATTGAGGAGGTAAAAGAGAACGGAGTAGTAGAAAAGGAGCATGAAATTGAAAAATTCAATATCATTCATAGTGACTCTAGTACAAATCAGTTTCTAAAATTAGAATTTTCTACAAAAGCACAAGATGTAGGATATAATCGAGTTGATGTTTCATTGGAGAAACCTAACGGTGATGTTTCAATTATTAAACCAAGGACAGCAATGGATGGCACTTTTGATGTTTCATTGATTGTCGAAAATTCATGGGATGAAGGAGATTATCTATTATCTATTGTTGAAGATGATGAAAAAATTACATTTGGGGAGTTTACAATAACAAAGGAGAAAATTGAAATAGAAAATGTCATTTTGTCAGAAATTTTAGAAACTGCAAATCCAGAATCCGTTTATCATCATGTAGATTCAATAAAAATATCCAAGAAGGAGTTTAATCCGTCTAGAGAAGGATTGTATATTGATCTTATAGGAACTATCAAAGACTATTCGTTAGGAGAAGCTTCATTGAATGTTTTTGAAAAAAACACATTGTTTAGTACAGATAAAATTACTCCAAAATCAGATGGAGTGTTTTTCTCGCCAATATGGGTTGATGGAGAAATTTCTAATGGATATCACGAGGTCAATGTAACATATGATGAACGCATAATAGGAAAATCAGAAATTTTGATAACAACTCCAATTATAATTAATGCAGAATTTGGTTCCAAACCAATTAAGATTTCACAAGACATGTTTGTAGAATCTAACAATAAAGTTGGAGTTAATATTTTGGGATTAGTGAAAGGTTTTAACAATACTAATCAAAACTCTGTAGAATTAACAATTTTACATCCAGATGGACAAATTGAAAATGTTCAACTTGATACTGCAAAATGGGGATACTATTCCCATACACTACCCATTACAGACAAATGGGAAACGGGAACCTATGTAATTTCTGCTAATTTTGATGGAGAAAAATTGGGCCACATCTATATGCAAATTACAGATTTTGATATCAACTGGTTTAAAATTTATACTCAAAAATGGATTGATGGAGAAATTTCTTCATATCAATATGAAAATAGAATTAATCATATAATACAGCAGGGATTTATTCAAACAGATCCTATACAACAAGATTCAATTCCAGATTGGATGCAAATGAATGCCAAAAAATGGATTGATGGAGAAATTTCTCAAAAAGAATATTTCAATATTGTTGAATCAATTGCTAGTTAACGATAATCTGGTTTACAATTTTTATTTTAGAATTGAATCAATAATTTCTGAATCGGAGATTTCTACAAATTCAAATTATACGGGTATTGACTTTGGTTTTGATTTTATATAATTTATAGGCACAGATTTCGTTTTATAATGTCAGTGAATACTTATCTAAGAGACCATGGACCGTTGTTGACTTTCATATAATTTCAATTATATGAAAAGGCGTTTCTTCAATGAAACAATTAGAACAGCTGGTGCTACAAAGTACATTCCAATGTTTAGCAGAATAATTCCAATTCCATAACCTAACATTTCTTCTTCAGTATCTACATCAACGTAATTCAGTAATGTTAGTGAGGTTAGTAACGGAGTGAGAGTTACTTTGACTGCTTCTTTGAATGTCGGGTTTTCTCTTTCATAGTCTGCAACATATGGTGAGAAGGAATAATAGAATTGGTTAAAACCGGTCATGAATGCTGTGCCCGATTGAGTTTGGAGAACAGTGTTATCTCTGATTTCTCTTAAGAATTGAACTTGTGGTGCCATTTCAGAACCGAATGCTGCAGTTGCAATTAGACAACCACCACCTTCCTCAATTTTTGCTTTTACTTCACGTTCATTTTGCAATGCAGAAACAAATTCAGGATTCACTTCTATTGCAGCCTGATAATATTCTAAGGCTTGTTCATATTGACCACGTTCCTCCATTATTGTTCCTATATTTGTTAGAGCATATTCATCTTGAGAGTTTAATCGAAGTGATTTTTGATAATATTCTAACGCCTTATCGTCATTTCCTAACTCATCATAAACTAATCCCAAATTATGCAATGCATGGGTATCGTTAGGATTTGATTCTAAAATTTTCTTATAGAGAGAGATAGCTTTATTGTAATTCTGTCTCTCAGATTCAAAGTCTGCATTTACTGCAAGTACATAATCTATTCCAGATATTGTTTCAAGAGAATAATCAGATGGTGCAGTATAGCGTTTTTCTTGTAACATTATAGTGAAATCCATATATCCATCAGGAATATAATCTGGAGTACCAATTATAATTCCAGCATTGCCGGAGACATTCTTACATGTTTTTTTGTAACTAGCAACATTTTCTACGGAACAGTTTTCATATTTATTGAAATAGTTTCCATCCAGATATTTTTCTACATCAGATGAAGATTTTACAAAAAAGACATCAAATTTTTCTCCATAATCACTAGAGTCTATCTCAACATAATAATCGGTTGTGTTCTTATTTGTGCACAATGGAAAAGCAAAATATTCCCATTCACCCAAACCAACTTCCTGAGATTCATATTCATAAACAGCATCAGATGCTTCAGGATACATAATTGATTTTGGATTATTGACATGCTCAAATCCTACACCGTGAAGTAGCTCATGTGCAATTGTATCCACTAACATTCCTTTTGCATGTGGTAACCATACGCCACAGTTAGAGTCTCCCATTTCAATTTGTACGTGACCTATTGTTGTATACGCTTGACCTAATACGCCAGTACCATATTCTCTAATCCAGGATATATCAATTTCCGCATCTTCATATGCCACATGCCGAAATGTTAACCACGGATTTTTTTCTGTGATTTTATTTACAGCATCTTTAACTGCAGTTTCATAAAAATACTGATCAGCCCATTCAGGAACAGGTTCTACACTGTAATAATATTCCAATGCCGGAAGATTAGACAATGATGTATGCGCAGAGGATTTATCATGAACGACGAAAGTGCCCATTGATCCATATATAGAATCTAAGACCTCAGTAGCTCTAGATTGAGACATGTTCTTTACACGTATCTCTGAACTTAATTCCCAAAGATCATTTTTGTCTACAACATTTGCTTCGTATGCCCAAATTATCTCTGCTTCATCTACATCTGCATATTCTTTTGTATACGATGAAAGTTGTTCGTATGAGGGAAGACCATTAATTGTACTAGTTAATGTTTCGTAGATCTGAAAATCATAGCATATGTATCCATCAATTTCAAATGTAGAATCATAACAAATTGATTCACTAACAGCTTTTATGTCATCAAAAATTTCAGACTCAGTCCACTCATTATAATAAACGTCTTCAAAATAATAAACCTGGATGTATTTGAACCAGTTTTCTTTATCTTCAAAAACTACCATGCTAGTTTCATTATAATCCACTCTCCAATCAGAGGGATAATCTATGGAAAAAATTCCATCAACGTGGGTAAATGTTTTGTAGTTTACAGCATCCGCAGAAATTACAAATCCACTTAGAAAAAAAATCCCTAAAATGAGAATAGAGACAATTAATTTCAGATCTAAATGGGGAAGATGGAGGATATAGGTATTATGTTTCATATAAGAAATGAATGCCTCTAAAAGAAATTTTTAGGAACAAATTTCGTTTTATAATGTTAGTGAATCTTTAACTAAGAGATTATGGACCGTTGTTGACTTTCATATAATTTCAATTATAGGAAAAGTTAGTTTCCATAATAAGTAGATAGTTTACTAGGATTTCCAATACTTTCGGCTGTATCAATACCTATTTTTTCTAGGAGATTGTCTAATATTATGTAATCAAGTAAGATTGGTAAATGATGGTATGAGTACAAAGGGGGTTTCGACTCATACTGAATTAAGTCTGGTATCATAACCGTGCCTGAAACTATAACATTTGAGAACCAACATTTATGATGTGAAACTGCATTTATTTGTATAGTGAAAGGTGCTTCTGTAGCCGAACCGTCACCTATTTGTAGATAAGAAATGTTGCAATATATTTCAGGATTCTCTAAGATTAAATCATCTGTTACAGTATCAAATTTACTGGAAGAGTTTTTCTTCCAGTTTTCAAGGGTAGTATAATCGTCATCGTCGCTTGTGTAAACTGAAATAATATATGAATGAATATTTCGCATGAAATGTGCGCTTGTGTAATCTCCTTCTTTAGAAAGAGTGGCAGTAGGATCTATTTTTCGGATTATGTCAAACGGAATTACGCCGGACACATCATGGATTGATTGAAGCATTACTTTCGAGTCTTCAGTAATGTCTATAATTCCATTTTCAATTAAAAATTTTATTCCATCAAGAAATGCAGAATCAGGTATCTTTCCTTCATTCCACCATTTTCCATTATTTTTAATCCACGAAGGAATATGTTCACTGTGTTTTTCATAAACAGAGAATTTACTTTCCCAAATCATTTTATCACCTGAATATGCCTTAATGAAAAAAGTTCCTAGTTGATGTTCACTTGTAATTTGATATGTTAATCCAAATTCCCCATTTTTTATTATAGAAGTGAATTTTTCAGTTGATTTATCGGGAGCTGTAATCACAATTTGGGCTTGTCCTAGTAGAGTACCTGATGATCTACCAGAAAATTGATGAATTAAAGGAGGATCGTATTTGTTAGGTAGTTCAATATCTGGGTAAATTGTTGATGAGTTTATTTCGAATGTTTCTTCCAAAACAATGATTTTACTTTCAATCAGATACTGAATTGAATTTAGAAATTCGTCTTCTCCAATCTTATCATCTGCCCACCATCCAGCTGTATTTTTTACCCAACTAGGAACTTCTTCAGCATGAACACTTGGAGTCATAATTCCAATCATTGCAACTGCTAGAACAGAAAGGAGTAGAATTTTCACACAAAGTCATGGCATTTCATAAAAATAAAGTTTGGGTAAAGATTTTCTAAGTTTCGCATTATAGGAAACAAATCAGAATTATACGGGTATTCAATGTCTTTTTGATTTTATACAATTTCTAGTCACAAATTTCGTTTTATACGGGTACTGAATACTTATCTAAGAGATTTTATAGGAAATACCTTTTCAAACGTTAGATGGAACTTGTAGAAAATTTTGATATTAAACAAATTGAGAAAAATGTACAAGATGATTTGAAAGATAAAGATATTTCAAAATTAATTCAAGAAGATGAGAGTAAAAAAAATGAAATAATGTTTATCGAGGGACCTCCAACGATGAATGGAATTCCACATGCAGGTCATTTGAGAGGCAGAGTGTTCAAAGATCTATGGTATAGGTATAATGTTTTAGCAGGTAACAAAGTCATTTTTAATGCAGGATGGGATACACAAGGATTACCAGTAGAATTACAAGCAGAGAAAGAGCTTGGAATTGAAAATGGCAAGAGTGACATTAGATCAACAGAAGATATTGAAAAATTAGTTGCAGAATGTAAAAACATTGTAAAAAAATATCATACGAAATGGGTAGAAGTGGATAAATTAATTGGTATGTCATTTAATCAAGACAAAGCATACTGGACATACAAAGATGAGTTTATTGAAAAAGAATGGCAATTAATGAAAAAAGCACATGAAAATGGAATAATGACAGAAGGATTTAGAGTGGTGGCATATTGTCCAAGCTGTCAAACATCATTAAGTCATTCTGAAGTTAATCAAGGTTATGATATGGTAAAAGATCCATCATTATACTATAAAGTAAAACTCGCACAAGAAGACAAATTTTTGATTGTTTGGACAACAATGCCATTTACACTTGTGACAGATGCAATGGTTGGAGTTAATCCAAAAGAAGAGTATGTGGAAGTTCGTGTGGAAAATGAAACATGGATTGTAGGGAAAACACGTTTAGAAGAATTCATGACAGAAGTAAAAATTGAAGATTATAAAATTGAGAGGACATTTTTAGGAACTGAGATGGAAGGTAAAAAATACATACATCCATTATTAGACGAGATACCAAAATTAGCAGAAATTGCAAAACAAGATAACTATCACGTTACAGTAGCAGAAAACTTTGTTGACGTTAATGCAGGTAGTGGATTAGTTCACTTGTCACCAGCAAATGGAGAAGAAGATAACAACATTGCAATGAAACGAGGAGTAACAATTTTCTGTCCAATTGATGATGAAGTCAAATTTACAGAGGATGCAGGAAAGTATGCAGGACTTTTTGTCAGAGATGCAGATGAAAAACTAGTTCAGGCAGTAAAAGATAGAAATGCACTAGTAAGAATTGGGAAAATTAAGCACAAATACCCATTATGCTGGCGTTGTAATCATGGATTAGTATGGCTTGCTCGTCGAGAATATTTCTATATGCTTGACAAGCTTGGAGACAAAGCTATCAAAGCAGCAGAAGATGTAGAATACTTTTTTGATCAACCAAAAAACAGATTCTTAGAAATTATTAAAGAAAAACACCCATGGTGTATATCACGAGAAAGGTTTTGGGGATGCCCAATACCAATTTGGAAATGTGATGAGTGCGGAAATATGGAAAGATTGTTTTCAAGAAAAGAAATTATTGAATCAGCAATAGAATTACCAGACGGTGAGAACTTTGAATTACATAGACCATGGATTGACAAAATCAAAGTAAAGTGTAAGGAATGCAATGCAACCATGCAAAGAGAAGAGTTTGTTCTCGATACGTGGCATAATAGTGGTTCTGCACCAATCGCATCTTTAGATGAGTCAACATACAAAGAAAAAATTCCAGCGCCATTTTTTACAGAAGGTATTGATCAGACTAGAGGATGGGCATACACACTTTTAATTGAAAATGTGATATACAACAACGCATCAGTTTCACCTTACAAATCATTTTTGTTTCAAGGACATGTTTTAGATGAAAATGGAAATAAAATGAGTAAGAGTAAAGGAAATGTATTAGAAGCAAAAGAACTTTTGGAAAAATATCCAGTAGATCTTGTACGATTTTATTTCATGTGGAAAGCAAGTCCTATCGAACCATTAAACTTTAGCACTAAAGAATTAATGTCAAGACCATATCAAGTAATCAGTACATTATATCACCTACATACATTTTACAAACAAAATAGTGAATATGATAAATTCAATTTAGAAGAATCTACTATCGAATGGGCAAAGAAAAAAGAATTACTAACACCACCAGATGTATGGTTACTATCAAAACTCCAAAGAATGATTGAACGAACTACTGAAATGAATGATTCGTGTAGATTTCATGAATCTGCAAAAGCTATTGAAGACTTTTTGATAAACTCTCTAAGTCAGATCTATATTCCAATCATCAAGTCAGAATTATGGGATGAGGATGATTCAAAAAAAGATAGACGTTTTACAATTTATGCAATTCTTGCTAAAACTTTGAAAACAATCAACATATTGATTCATCCATTTGCACCATTTACGTCCCAATACTTGTATAGAACGATATTTCCTGGAAAAGAAAATATTTTACTTGAATCATGGCCTAAGGTTGATTCATCATTAATTGATGAGAAAGTTGAAACATCATTTGATTTGTTAAAAGAGACAGTTTCTGTAACGTCGGCTGCAAGAATGAAAGGTAAGCTAAAAAGAAGATGGCCATTAAATCAAGCACTAATTTGTTTAAACAAAGGAGAAAAACAAGTCTTAGAATCACTTTCAGAACTTGTGAAATCACAAATGAATATACAGAATTATGAAATTTTTGAGATTGATAATTCCGAAGGAATAGAACAATATCTAGAGTTAAAACAAAATGGATTGCCAGTTGTACCTAAAATAGAATTAGAAAGAAGTGCAATAGGTCCAAAAGCAAAACAAGACATGGGAAAATTATTAAAAATATTTGCAGAAACAGATCCAGAATTAATCATAAATGAATTAAAGAATAATGAAAAATACACATTTCAGATTGGAGACAACTCAGTCGTATTAGACAAACAAGATTTCATAGTAGATTTTGAGGTTAATGAAAAATATCAATTTGCGAAAAGACAGAATCTAATTGTTGTAATTTCATTAGAAAGAGATAATGAAATGATGGCAAAAGGATTGATTAAAGATTTGGCGAGACGTATTCAAACTCTGAGAAAAGAAAAAGGATTCAATCCCACAGATATTTTAGAAAAGGCATCAATATTAGATTTGGATCAAGAATCACTTGATTTGATTAAGGGCAAGACCGAAGATATTGCATTTCTGGTTAGAGTGAAAAACGTAGATTTTGAAGAATCGTGTAAAAATTACAAAGACGACGACATTGACGGTCTAAAAATTAGGATCGCAGTCGAGTAAGTTTGCCAAAGGTTGACTAACCATCTAGTTAACAAGTACCTGCGGGGCTTAAATAATAAATTCGCTATAATATTGCATGGTAAAACAGATCAGTCTCGATACATGGTCTATACACCATTTACAAGAATTGATGGTAAAGGCTACAAATTTCATCAGTCAAACCAATACCCCAATTGTTTTGTACAGAGAAACACTTGAAGAGAAAGAGGACGTTTTTGAAGAAATTGTCTGTACGTTGACTCAAGAACATGTTATCGAACAGGTGATTGTTTCTGGCGGAATGGTGATTCCAGAGATTAAACAACAAATTGTATTTTCAACAGAAGAGTTTCCAAACAGACTCTTAAAAAAGAGTAAAGACCTTTTCGGTCAAGTTGTAGATTTGTTAGAAGACCAATTCGAATAGTTAATAGGAATATAAAGTCCATTTTTAGATAAAATTTATGCGACTTTTAGAGTATCAGGCAAAAGAACTTTTCAAAGAATTTGGCATTAAAACTCCACCTAGTATCTCCTCAAAAGATATTGAAAAAGGAAGAAAAGATGCCAAGGAGTTAGGATATCCATTTGTAATCAAAGTTCAGGTACCAGTAGGCGGAAGAGGAAAAGCAGGAGGAATTCAAAAATGCAGCAGTGATGATGAATTTGAACTCAAATATCCTCAATTACTAAACATGTCAATCAAAGGTGAAAAAACACGTGCGATTTTGCTTGAGAAAATGGCGGACATTGAAAAAGAACTGTATCTATCACTGTTCCTCAATAGGAGTAAAAGATGCTATACAATCATAGCCTCATCCGAAGGAGGAGTTGAGATTGAATCAGTGAAAAGTCAAACAATTCGTGAGGTCGGATTAGGAGATGTAGATGCCCAGACAGCAAAAGAAGTTGCAAATGAAATCGGATTGAAGGATTCCCAAGAAGAACAATTTGTAGAGATGTTGCAAAAACTATCAAAATTAACTATTGAAAAAGAAGCAGAATTAGCAGAAATTAATCCACTTGCAATTTTAAAAGATGGTACATTAATTGCACTTGATGGGAAAGTGATGACAGACGATAATTCAAACTTTAGACATGATGAATTACAACAATATCAAGAAAAATCAGAATTAGAAGAACAAGCAGAGAAAAGTGGATTTTCACTTGTTGAATTAGAAGGAAACATTGCAGTAATTGGAAATGGTGCAGGATTAGTTATGTCAACTTTTGATCTTGTTACAGATAACGGTGGAAAACCAGCAACATTTCTTGATGTAGGTGGAGGTGCAACAACAGAAACAGTGTATGAAGCATTGACACTGATTAGTAAAATGAAAAGAGTTACAGGTATTTTGGTAAACCTTTATGGCGGAATTGTTAAGACCACAACTGTTGCAGAAGCTTTCATTCAAGCATACGATAATAATTTAATTGACATACCAGTCTTTGCAAGACTCATGGGTACAAGATCAAAAGAGGCAAAAGAAATGCTAAAAGATACAAAAACAAAAATGTTTGATTCAATAGAAGATGCAATTAATGGAGTAGTAATGGAGGCAAACAAATGACAGATATTTATAAAATTCTTCGTGGTCAAAAAGATGCTGACGGTAATTATGAAAAGAAGCCAGTTATTGTTCAAGGAATTACCGGTAAATATGGATCAGCACATGCAAAACTAATGTTAGAGTATGGTACAAACATTGTTGCAGGAGTTACACCTGGAAAAGGTGGACAGAAATTTGAAGACAAAATTCCAATTTATGAATCAGTAAAAGAAGCAGTTGATGCAACAGGTGCAGAAATATCAATAGTCTTTGTTCCAGCAAAATTTTTCTTAGGTGCAGCAAAAGATGCATTAGAGTCAGGAATTAAACTACTAGTTGCAATTCCAGAACACGTTCCAATTAGAGATGCTATGGAGGCAATTGAACTTGCAAAGAAAAAGGATGCAATAATTATTGGACCAAATACCCCAGGAGTGATTGTACCAGGATTAATCAAAGTAGGAATCATGCCTGCTACACCATTTTCAACAGGAAAGGTTGCGGTATTATCAAAAAGTGGTACACTACTATACGAAATTTCCAATAATTTAACCAGTGCAGGATTTGGGCAAAATATCACAATAGGAATAGGCGGAGACCCAGTAAATGGTACAAGAATGATTGATGCATTTGATATGGTAAAAGATGATCCAGACCTTGAAGCCATGGTAGTGGTAGGCGAAATCGGGGGAGACTCTGAAGAGATTCTGGCTCAACATATCATCGATACGGGTTTCAAGAAACCAATAGTGGGTTACATTGCAGGACGTCAAGCACCGAAAGAAAAGCGAATGGGACATGCAGGCGCCATAGTCATGGGAAATTATGGTTCTGCAGAATCAAAGATATCCATGTTCGCAAAGGCAAACATTCCGGTTGCAAAAAGACCAGGTGAAGTTGCAGTACTCTTAGCTGGAAAAATGAACAGCTAATAGAATAAATAACAGATTTTTCAAGAATTACTATGCCAGTTGCAGATCCTCTAAAGAAACAGATTGCGCAAAAAGCAAGACTTCATATGAAAATTTGTATTTCATGTGGTGCAAGATTAGATATGAGTGCTACAAGATGTAGAAAATGCAGAAGTACTCAACTAAGATTGAAAAACAGAGCACTGGGAATTAAAAAGTAATTATTTTTTCTTAAACAAACTAGCAAATTTAGATGTCCAATTAGACGGAATTACACCACTACTTTCTTCTAATTTATCCAGAAACTCATATGTCATATCTCGCCCTCCAAATCCAATTAATTTTCTAGTTTTAAGATCATCTAAGAAAAATTCCTTTCCATTTTCAAGTTTTAATATTGCATCATCACTAATATCAAATCCAGAGCCTTTGTCATAGAAACGAATCATTCCACCTTTCTTTAGCTCAAAAAATACATCATAACTAACCTTAGGACCAAAGACAGAAATCTTCTTTCCTTTTACAATTACATTATCAATAAGATTTAGTGCCAAAACTTCTTGCGCATCTAACAAAACAGTTTCACGTACATCACCTGCAATAATTTTTCCATTCGGTGCTTCCAGTTTAGTAAAATGTTCTTTTATTATTGACATTCCAACACGACCTGTGGGATGTGGTACTTGTTGTCTTATTCCATTTACATTACCACAAACAATATCACCATTATCTACAATAATGTGTGAACCATTTTCTATATTGTAACCATTTTCTAACGGCTCCATTAGTTTGAATGTTCCTTGTGTTAGATGTATTATGGTTTTTGAATCATCATCATCTAAAAAATAAGGACTAGTCATGCTGCCCCACATGAATATATGGTTCGGGTATGAAATTTTTCCAGCCCAGAATTTTCCTTTAATTGATAAAGCGCCAGTAGGTTTTCGCTCAATTTCTACTTGACCTAATTCATTTGAACCGAATAATCTAATTCCGGTAGCATCAGTTCTTGTTAATGCATCAATCCATTCTTGCGCAACTTTAATTTCTCTTGCAACATCATTAGACAATAATGTATTTTGCCGAAGACGTTCTTCTTCGTCTGTACCCCAAAAGAATTTTGACCTACGCTTTTTTTCATCAAGAGAGTCAGGGAATTTTTTTCCTGATTTAAGATCCTCAAATGCCTGTTTGATTATAATGAATTCTTCATCCTGACCACCCCTATCTGCATGATGTGTTAATGCAAGATTTCTAAATGCAGTACGAATTTCATTTCGTGATGCATTTTCAGGCACACCTAAAATCTCATAATTACTTTTTACCATAATAACTCACTCATCTCTTAGAATATCTATAAGTTGTGTGATTTTCTAGAAAAATTTCGTATAGATGAAGAATAATGCAAATCCTGTTAAAAATACAATACCAGACATACTGAGTCCTTTTATCCATACAGAAGGTTGTGAATTTTTAGGTAGAAATTTACCTATTACTAGTTTATGATTTAGTATTGCAATAATTGGCGCAACCAAAAAAGATAATGTTGTTGCAAAGTCGACTAACTCTTTTAATTTATCTCCAAATTGCATTATAATCAAAATTGAACCAATTGCAAGTATGCAAACGATACCAACGTATGATTTTCTTGAATCATCAGATTCATTATTTCGTAACAGCTGTATTATTTTTTGAAATGAACGGGAATAACCATCAAAAACTGCAAGAATTGTCCCAAACATCACACTAAATGCAGATGCTGCAATTATGATATAGCTCCATTGACCAATAGTATTAGCAAACATTGTAACAATTTTGTGTGCAAATAATGAATTATTATTGGGCAGAGAATCTCCAGACCCAAAGAAAACTAACGTTCCCAGACCCAAAAAGAAAATGGCTAATAATGATGTGATAAAATAACCAATTCGGAATTCAGTTAGAGTTTCCTTTAATTTTGGCCTATAACCTGTCTGCTTGATACGTGCAATGGTCCATAAACTATTCCAGCTAGAAAGATCTATCGCAGTAGGCATCCAACCCATTAATGCAATTAAGAAAAATATTCCGGAATCATCCCATAATTCACGAGGAAGAAAATTCTCTGATTGTTCAACAGGTCCATTAACAAATGCCAAAATGAATGCAACAGCTGTAGAAATAATCAATACAAACCCAATTATCTTAATTATTCCATCTAGTGTTCCGAATTTTCCAACACATAAAATGAATCCACAAACTGCAAATAAAATAACCATAGTCCACATTCCCAAAAATTCAATTTGGAATAAATTTTCAAAAAATCCAGCAGTTACAAATCCCACAGCGGCGGTAACAAAAAACATAGAACCTAAAGTTATTCCTAAATATAAAAAAAGGAATTTCCTTCCTAATTTGTCATAACCGTCAATAATACTTGTACCCGTGACATTAGCGTATCGTGACCCATGTTCAAAAAAAGGATATTTCATGACATTTGCTAAAATTACAAATCCTAAAATTACAAAACCAAATTCAGCACCTGCACGTGTTGACTGTACAAGATGGGATACACCAATTGCAGTACAAGCAAAAAGTATTCCAGGACCAAAAGTTTTCCTATACCGATAGAAAACATTAGACATATCTAAAATTCTGATATTAATTACTTAAAGTATGAGTTATTTTTTTCGCTCTTTTATTCTACGTTCCATTCGAAGTTTACCTTCATCAAAACGCTTTTGATCATCAGGATTATCAATACGTAGTGTTGGAACCGTAGTAGGTTTACCGTTATCATCTAATGCAACAAATGTAACATATGCATTTCCAGTATGAACACGAGTTCCCTTTGCAATATCTTCAGCTTCAACGTTTACTTCAATCTCCATAGATGATTTTTGAACATAATTTACACGTGCATTTACAAATAAAACATTCCCAACAAATACAGGTTTTAAGAAGCTTATCTTATCCATACTAACAGTTACAGCATTCGTCTGACTATAACGCTGTGCAACAATTCCTGCAACCATGTCTATGTGTTTTAAAATTGCACCACCAAAGACGTTCCCAGCAGGATTTGCATCAGAAGGAAACATTCTGATAATTACTTCAGCTTTTGAATCATTGGGAGTTTTTTCCATTTTAGTTTTATAGAAATAGTTATGATTAAAGGTTATTTTTCTAAGCTAGAACTAATTCTAGCCGTAAATTAGACAATGTTCACAATCGCAATTAGATTGTTCTTTAGATTTGAAAAGACATTTTTTGTGTTGACCCGCCTGACATTGAACACAAATTTTTTCCAAATTATCAACACTAGTGTATTTTTTTGACTGATCAAAGCCAAAACCACCATCTTGCGGACCAACCATAAGAAACGTATTACAAACTACTATTTAGATTACTTGAACGCCGTTCCAAAAAGCAACTCGTCCTTTAATTTTTTCAGCCTCTTTACTTGGAACAGGATAATACCATGCACAATCTGTGTTTGTTTTTCCATTTACAGTAACAGAGTAGTAGCTCGCCATTCCTTTCCACGGACATGATGTACTAGTCTCTGTTTTACTAAAAAATTCATTTTTTATCGAGTTTTCTGGGAAATAGTGATTTCCGTCAACCACCACAGTATCATCACTTTCGGCAATTACTTCATCATTCCATATTGCTTTCATTACTTTTGATATGATTTTAGATAATTTATGGATACCCTGTCTTGGAATTATTTTAGAATTATTTGTTTTTTGGCATCATTTGCAGACATTACATCAAATGTGTAGAGAGGAAATTCCTTTTTATAAAATTTGGAAAAAGATAAGGCAACATCACGATTTTTGAAATTTGTTCTAATTCCACTTAATTGAGCCCGATTTCCATAGACATCAAAAACAACTATAGTAAATGTTTTAGATTCAATCTTAATTCCTTTTTTTACAAGTAATGCAAAAAATACAACAAAAAATCCAAGAGTCATTATACTTCCCAATAAAATAATTATTGAAAATCCAGGAGTTTTTAGATCGTTTACCATGCTAATTCTTCAGCTTAAGTCGCTCTTGAAGTTTTTCAATGAATCCACCAAGAATCAAACCTAATGTGAGCCAGTAAACGGTTACTGCCACAAATGATGCACCTCTAAATCCATCAACTAGTTCCATAGGCGCAGTTATCTCATCAGGATTTTCCGGCATTAAGAAAAATACAGTACTGATGAATACAGCATATCCTGCAAATGCAAGAATTTTTTTATTTTGTAACTTTTTGTAAACTTGATAAAATGCAACAGCTCCTAATCCTGAAATTGCTATAAATGATAAGAAAAGAATTGAGCGTAAGACTACAGTTTCAGTTTCTCCTACAGTAGGAGGATTTGCAGGATATTTCAAGAAAGGGATTACAAATATTGTAAACCACATCAATCCGGATAAAACAAGTGTTTTTTTAATATTATTTCCTTCAGGCAATACTTTTCTTGCAAATAGAAACACAATTCCAACTAACGCTGCAATAGATGTTCCAAGTATTGCGCCAGCTAAAACTTGACCACCCTTTTGCCAGACACGATACGAATTGTATTCTACCCAAAATTCAGGAGTGTCTTCTTCTTCACCAATTGCAAAGAGAGTCTGATTTTCAATTCCAATTGCCTGATCAAGGTATGGTTCTACTATTGCAAGATTAATTCCACCATGAATTATTCCTGCGAAACATCCAGAAACTAATACTATAATTATGAATAGACCGGTTTTCATTATTAACAATCGGCGTATTTCATAATAAAACCTTATCTCGTACTAATTCTAATTTTTTAGAATTATTCAATGGATCCGGCGAGACTTGAACTCGCGACCTCTGCAGTGTGAGTGCAGCATCCAAACCAGGCTAGACGACGGATCCAAGATTATTTTTGAAATTGTGTTATTTAGACGTTAAATTATTTTCAAAAGATATAGAAACAGTTCATTTTGAATTAAACTGTGCAAAATTACAAAAAAGGCATATGGGATCTTGATGATTTAGTCAAGAATCCAACTAGACAGACATTCGATAAGAAAATTAAAGAGATACAAAGACAGTCTGAAAAATTTGCAAAAAATAAATCTCAATTAAAGCCAAATATGTCATCTAAAAAATTCTTACAGCTACTACATGAAATTGAAGATATAACAGAAAAAGCAAGTAAGGTTGGAGGATATGCAGGATTAAAGTTTTCAGAAAATACACAGTCAGACGAGGCAACCGCCCTCCTAAATAGAATTTCTCAATTTGGATCTACTATAGAAAATAAAATGTTATTTTTTGATTTATGGTGGAAAAAACAAGTAGATGAGAAAAATGCAAAGAGATTGATTAAAGACGCAGGTGAATTATCAGATTACTTACGATATAAGAGACTAGTGGCAAAATATGCATTAACAGAGCCTGAAGAAAAAATTATCAATACTTTGGATGTTACAGGAATTTCTGCACTAGTAAAAATTTATGATAAAATAACAAATGCATTTACCTATACGGTGAGTGTTAATGGTAAAAAAAAGACAATGGGAAGAGAACAGCTTACAACTCTTGTAAGAAATAAAAATCCAAAAATTAGAGAGGCAGCTTACAAATCACTATTAACAAAATACCAAGATAACAAAGGCGTAATTGGCCAGATTTATCAAAATATTGTACTAAATTGGAAAAATGAAGGAATGGATATGAGAGGATTTAAGAATCCAATTTCAATTCAGAATATTTCAAATGATGTGGATGATAAAACAATAGAGGTTATGTTAGAGGTGTGTAAGAAAAATGCACCAGTGTTTCAAAAATATTTCCAACAAAAAGCAAAACGTGTAG
This sequence comes from Candidatus Nitrosopelagicus sp., assembly GCA_028343215.1. Classification (GTDB taxonomy): domain Archaea; phylum Thermoproteota; class Nitrososphaeria; order Nitrososphaerales; family Nitrosopumilaceae; genus Nitrosopelagicus. The sequence goes on from JAOLYB010000001.1 coordinate 22,277, forward strand.
GAGTAAAAAAACTTAGGAGATATGATTTGTATGCACCATCAAAAAAGAGTGCAGCAGAAAAAAATTATACATTTGATCAAGGAACAAAACTTGTTCTTGATTCTCTTAATAGATTCAGTCCAAAAATTGCAGAATATGCGTCACGTGTTTTTAATGAAAATCACATAGACTATTCATTAAGGCATGGAAAACGAGACGGGGCATTCTGTAGTACTCCACTCCCATACATCACCCCATTTGTTTTGATTAATTATACAGGAAAATCAAGAGATGTGTTTACACTAGCTCATGAAATTGGACATGCAGTGCACAGTGTTGCAGCATCTGAAAAATCAATTCTAGTTTCAGATGCACCATTACCTCTTGCAGAAACTGCATCTACATATTCAGAATTATTACTTTACGATAACATTTCAAATCAAATCTCAGATGGTGAAAAAGCCAGTATGCTTTCAGATAAGATAGATGATTTCTATGCAACAATTGGAAGACAATCATTCTTTACTCTATTTGAAATTGAAGCCCACAACCAAATTGCAAACTCCATAACAGTGGATGATATATCAAATATCTATAGAAAAAATCTAAAAGAACAATTTGGAAATTCAGTAGATATTTCAGATGATTTTGGAATAGAATGGAGTTGTATTCCACATTTTTACCATTCACCATTTTACTGCTATTCTTATTCATTTGGCAATTTACTTGCAGTGTCATTATTCCAGACATACAAAAATGAAGGTGATGACTTCGTCTCAACGTATACAGATATTCTATCTGCAGGCGGTTCACAAAAACCTGAAAAATTACTAAAAGAGCATGGACTAGATATTTCTAAAGCAAAATTCTGGCAAAGTGGATTCGATTATATCAAAAAACAAGTAGATGATCTGACTAAATTATAATTAATTGTAATTCTGGCAGAGTGGATTCAATTATAAGAAAAAGTGACAGGATTATCTAAATTATAATTAAAATGTGGGGCTGGCAGCCCGAGCCATCGGACTGCCAGCGTGTTCCCCAACGGTTTGAATTCGATGTCAATTAAGCAAAATTAGATTAGTGATTTAAACGTTATAGCATGAAGGCGTAAACTAAATAAAATAATACAAGTTTCATGTTGCATGAAAAGAAAATTACTGTCACTGGGGACTATTTTTGGCATAATACTCATCATACCATTTGCGAGTGGACAAATGTTTGAGAAAGCGACATTTCAAGAAAGTGCACTTGTAATTTATGATCAACAGTATTCAAATTCAGTAGTAATGTCAGTAGGATTAGAAACTACAGATAATCAAGAGATTAAATTTACAGACGAGTTAATCCAAAAAATCAATGATAATGATAAAATCAGAGCTGTAGTATTTACAAATGCAGGGGAGTGTGTAATAGGCGTGACAAGTGAACAGCAATGCATAATGATTAATTTTGATTATCAACAATTGAAAGGCGATGGAGGAATCAGAATGGTTCAAGATTCAGCACGAGAGATGGGAAATGAGATAATTACAGACTTGAATGAAATATTAGGAGTAGAAAGTGAATTTCATTCCACATTCATACATACAGTAGATGATGCAAACTTGTTACTGGAAACATCCGGAGTAATTTCAGGAAGAGGTGCAGTTTCAGCTACATATACAATGCCAAAACAATCTACAGATTTCTTGTTCACAGGATTATCAGGAACAATGTTATCTAAAGAGATTAGAGATGGCGAAGGGTTCTATAATGTATCAAAAAAATTAACAAAAGATGGAGAATCCATAATTTCTATTAGTATTATAAAAACTGGTGATTCGAATTTATTCATATTTAAAGTGACAAAAGAAATAAAAGATATTGCAGATGATATTTCAAGAATCAATATACTAGAAAATTTTGGAATAGATGAAATTTCACGTTCAAATGTATTCGATGAAAAAAATGTACCATTAAATTCAGTAATACATTTAGTTGTGATTCCAAATGAATCATCAAAAATTGATACAATATCAACACATGCGATAACTGATTTAACTACATTAGAAAATATTTCAAAAAAAGGATGGTTCTTTAGCTCACCTGCAGGAAATACAATTGATGCAAAATTTCTATTTGGTCAAGATAAAGTAATTCAAAAAGATGAGTTAAGAGTAGAGATTGGCCCATGGGATGGAGAATCAGAATTATCATTTTATTCGGTAGAAGATATCATACAAGAAGGAACTAATGACTATCAGTCAATAGAAGATTTTGGCAAAAAAGATTCTACAGAAGATGAATCACAATATGCAGTACTTGTGATTATAATTGCAATAGGCATCGGTGCTGCAATATTTTATCTAAAAGGATACAAACAAAAACGTTAGAGAATTAAACAGGCTGCAGAAAAGACAGTGGTCCATTTTCCAGACTTGTCACCTTTAGCAGTCATTGTGATGTTTTGGGATTTGTATATTTTACCAGAAATCGACCACTGCTGTCTTTTTTCATCCCAGCTCTTATCAATATCAAAAGGTATTCCAAGTGATGATGCAAGCATCTGTGCTGCAATATCTTCTGCATAATCACCTGCTTGTTTTTCATTTTGTCCAAATGCATCATATTCAGATAAGTATCCATATCTAGTACGATCTTTTGGTAATGCCAAACCAACAGATGCAGAAATCATTCTATGTGGCTCATTTGTTTGATTTCTAGAATAAATTGTAAAGAGAATTTGTCCAGGTTTAATCTTCTTCAAACCCTCTTTTTTAGGAATAAGTTTTGCTTTTGGAGGAAAGATGCTAGAAATTAAAACAATGTTTGTTCCAGCAATTCCCGCATCACGTAATGCATATTCAAAACTTGTGAGTTTATCCTCATGAATACCAATTCCTCGTGTAAGAAATAACTCCTTAGCAACTAAATCAATCATTCTTCGAATAATTTTATTGTGTGATTTATACTTTGATTTTGTTTAAAGAGTCAAGAATTTCCTGTCCATGTGACGCAACATTAATCTCTCTCATTACATCTTGTATTATTCCATTTTTATCAATTACAAAGGTGCTTCGTTTAGCAAGACCAGTAATATTTGTTCCAGCGTATTTCTTACAAGCAATTTTCTTTGGATCACTTAGATGTACATATGGAATTTCATATTCCTTGACAAAATCTAATTGAGAATCTACAGAATCTACAGATATGGCAAACACAACAGTTTCAGTTGAAGTAATTTCAGAATAAACTGAAATCACACTTTTTGCCATCTCAAAAACTTTTTTTGAAGGACATGCGAAAAGATGATTTTTTGGGTAAAAACACAATACAACATTTTTCGAGTTTTTGTATGAACTTAATTTGATGGATGTTCCATCATGTGCCAATAATTCAAAATCTTCAGCCATATCTCCTTTTTGAAGAGTCATGAATTCTATTAGAATAGGTTATTTATGAAAGTGTTCACTTTGATTACATTGGACATTTCATTTCTAGATTCAGATGTATTTCTAATTGGATATTATGTATTAACAGTTGGTGCCAGTCTTCTTTTAATTAAAGACACAAAGAAACGAATTTTAGATCTTAAATCAGGTATCGGCTCAATCAAATATGCACCAATAGCTTTTGGAATTTTAGTAGTATACGTTTTATTTGTGTTTGAATATGTTGATCAAATACCAATACTAAACTGGAGTTGGCTTGGATATAATATTGCGTTTGGGCCATTTGCGGATCAAGGGATGTTGGGAATAATTCCATTTATTCCATTGTTGCTTTACATGTTTTTACATATCAATTATTTTGAAGAGTTTTACTTTAGAAAATCAAAAAAAATGGTCTTGGTATGGGCATTAATCCACATTGGAATGGGCATAAAGATACACATGGCATTAGTTTTGATACCAATTGGATTTGTTTTCAAGTATATTTATGATAAAAAAGGAATAAAGCATTCTTACGCAATGCATTTTGCAACAAATATTTTGGTTGTGGGAATGTTATTTCTTTCGTTTGTACTTTGAATCTTTTCTTGGATCAATTTTTCTAACTTGTGTCAAGTATAGGTATGCCATGAATGCGCCTAAAAATAGATTAACTACACCTAAAACAACAATCATGAAATTATTCATTGAACCAGAATCATCAATACTACCTCGAAACAAACCAAATCCAATACCCCATAGACCCACCCCAGTGAATACTAATATGAGAATTTTGAGTTTCTTTGGCTGGACATATTTTAATTTCAATAATCAAACCAGAGTTTAGAAGTTATTAAATTATGAGTATGGAGATAGATATGCGAAACTAGTTTGAGTAAATTAATAGAAAGATCTTACAGTTAGAACTGAATTTTTGATCCATATTTTCCCTGCAGGTCATCATACAATTTTTTTCGCTCAGACTTTATTGTTTTAGATTCATCATACATTTTTGTGAAGAAACATGCCAAAACACGTTCATTATTTTTATCAAAGAATCTTACACTAAAACTAATTCTTTCAGGTTTTTGTTCTGCTACAAATTCAGCATTTTTTATCATTTCGTCATTGACATGCATATGACATGGTCCATCATTTTCTCCAATAGTTATCCATTGTTCCTTTTGTCTTATTGAAAGAGAATTACTTCTCATTTCTATTGTAGCCCCATTACTCTTGACTATCATTAAAACATCATCAACCTTAACAATATCAGAAAGAAGATCTTTTAGCATAGATTTTGGATAAATTAATCGTTAGTAAGATTTTCTTTACTCATCTTTTACCCATACCAGACATCTCTATCTTTCATTAAACAATAGGTTCGGGCTCTACGGTTGAGGTAGATTATGTTCAAACGTACTCCAAGTTTTAGTAATTCTACAAACTCTCTACTATTTTTTGATCTGTAGCCACTCAAAGTTTTGAGAACAGAATATGGTATTGGGGAGTTTTTCAATTGTGCCATGATGTGAATTAATTTTTTTTCAGAATTGAGCATATCCATACTATATTGTAACTTGGGTTTCAGTTAAGATTTTCCAGAGATCCATTAAACGCGAATTATCACAGCAAACTAACATTTTAGGATAACAAAAATTAGCTAGTTTAATGAGGAGAGTATATGAGATTATATCGCTTCGCGTTTGTTCTTCTAATCGTTAGTGTGGTGTGTATATTGTATTTTGGATTAAGATAAAAAAAGAGTGCTAATTTCTATTGGCCTCTAAAACTGTCTAGTCGTTTTTTTGAAAATAGGGATCTCTTAGTTCCAGAGTAGCTTCACTCATTTCTAGACGTAGAAATAAGCTATCATCCCACTCACTTTCTGGAACATATCTAGTTTGATAATCAACTAAGCATTTTCCTGTTTCATATAATGCCCGTGAATTTTTTACATAACACTGATCAAACTCTCGATCATTTTGCCATGCTCCACATGCATTTGGTTGATATACTTGAGATAATCTTGAACATTCTGAAAGATGAGCTTCCCTTTGAATTTCTTGTGTTCCAAAATATGCCACTACTGCAGTAACTCCAATGATTATTGCCATAACAAAAATAAATTTCATTCAAAATCATCAAATTCAAGTTCAATATAGATAGGATCTTGGTATTGTTGTTCAGGTTGATATTCTACTTCAATAGGTTGCTCAATGACTGTATTCGTGTTTGAATTACTATCACTACCCCAATTAAAAAGCGACATTATTGCTTTGATTAGATTGTCAATCCATGAAGATTCTGATTCTGAAAATAAATCATCTTGGTCATAGATGTTGTTAATCTTGAATGTGGAAATTACTTTTTCATGCGTTTCTAAATCAAATTGTTCAACATCATTACTTGTTCCAATTAACCAAATGTCATTACCAACTAGAACGTATGTTGTAGTTCCCATTCCTTCGTTTAATCCCAAACCAGCTGGGTATATTGGATCGCCACCATCTTGGTATAACTCATAACTTACTACAACAGTAAATGCACGATAGCCATTAATTTGATGAGCGTATTCATCAAGAAATTTCAGATCAGAACATAATATGTAATCCTCTTCGAGAGTAGATTCATTACAAAACATCTTTTCATCTTCTTTTAACCAATTCAGTTCTTCATAATCTGCCCCTGCAATACCACAATCTTCCCCACGATATTCAGAACACCATAACGAAACATACATTCCATTTCTACCTGTTTCATCAGAATCAAAATTCACGCCACCCCATTCATCTTCTGCAGATACTTTCCATTCACTTGGGTGTTGAATAGAAAATGGATATTCAGATTCATGGACATAAACATCAGCAAATACACTTGGAACCATCAATCCAATCGTGGCCACTGCTAGAATAGAAAGTAGTGTAATTTTCAACAATAATACATGATGTTAATCTCAATTAAGAATTTTCTAGAAGATTTGTTAAAGGCGCATTATCACACCAAACTAACATTTTAAAACAGCAAATTTGTAAAAAATGCAGTGCCAATGTAGCTCAGCCTGGTTAGAGCAATTGATTTGTAATCAATAGGTCGAGAGTTCAAATCTCTCCATTGGCTTTCTTAGTTTAGAAATAATGAATTTTCATATGAGTTTGATGTACCGTCTCATATGGAGTAATATGACCACAATGAGGGCAAGAGAATAGTCCTTCTGCAGATTGTTTTGCATCACGTTCAATTGTTTTTCCAGCGACAGATTCTATTGAAATTATGTCACCTCTAGAAATTACAGCAAAGTTTCGTTGTTCACCAATTGAATCCAAAAATCGTTTGATGGATGTGACCACCTCGTTTGTATCAATAACACCCTCCTCTTCTATAGGAGATAAAATAAATTCATGATATTTGATATTAGGGATTGCCGCCACATCATCAGCCACATAAATTAGTAATTCATTTTGAATTGATTCAACTTCATGGCAATCAACTGTAATCATATGATAAATTTTCAATTAGATGATTATAAAAAATTTCACAATTGTTTCATAGTATTAGAAGTTAGATTATAATATCAATTGGAGATTTACATATGATATGACTGATCTATACAGATTACTTCCAGAAGAGATGGAGAAATTAGTAATCGATATGGGCTATCAAAGGTACAGAGCAGACCAAATTCTAATGCCACTTTATTTCAAATTTCCTAAAAATATTGCAGACATTAAACAGCTTCCAAAGACAATGATTGCAGAATTGGTTGAAGCAGGATATACAATAGGTTCAGCAAAAGAAATTCACAGAGTTACTAGTGAAGATGGGGATACTACGAAATTATTACTTAATCTCACTAACGATAAATCTGTTGAAACTGTTCTCATGCAATATGAATCTGAGAAAGAAGGAGGACTACCTAGATCAACAGTATGTGTTTCAACTCAAATTGGATGTGCCATGGGATGTACATTTTGTGCAACAGGGCAGATGGGTTTTGAGACAAATCTGAAGGCAGAGCATATCGTAGCACAGGTAGTTCATTTTGAAGAAATTATTGAGCAAAAAAAAGAGCACATTACAAATTTAGTTTTTATGGGAATGGGCGAACCAATGGCAAATTATGATGAAATGATTAGAGCCGTGAAAATTTTAACTGACCCAAGAGGTTTTGGATTGGGACAACGACACATTACAATTTCAACAATTGGAATCAAAGAAGGAATTGAGAAATTGGCAAATGAGGATCTTCAGATTGGACTTGCAATATCATTACATGCTCCAAACAATGAATTACGCAAGAAATTAGTTCCTACAGCAACAAAAGATTCTGTTAAAGAGATAATTGATGCAGGACATTATTATTTTAAAAAGACAGGACGGCGTGTGACATTTGAATATGCATTGATGGAAGGAGTAAATGATTCGCGGGATGTTGCACATGAATTGGCCGAACTTTTACGAGGAAATGGATCACATGTGAATTTAATTCCAATAAATCCAACAGCAGGTAATTTCAACCGCCCATCAAAAAGCAGAGTTTTTGAGTTTAAACGAATTTTAAATGAAGCAGGCGTGAATTGTACAATTCGCATTGAGAAAGGAACTGAAATATCTGCCGCATGCGGTCAGCTGAGAACAGATATTGTAAACACAAACTAGATGAAAATTATCATCTTAGGTTTAATCATTACCGCATCCATTCTGATCTTGTATGCAATCATATCAGGTATGATGAATTTTGAAATTCAAAATACAGATAATGAATTAATTGATTCTATCTATTCTGAAAAGGAAATTTTTACAGAAGCACCGTATAGCGGCAACACAAATGATAAAGCTCAGCATGTAATCATAATAGTAAAAGATTCATGGAAACAAGGATGTGAGGTAGATGATTCATGTTTCTTACCCTATGAAAAAATAATTGGTGTAGGAGAGACGATATTATTTGTGAATCAAGATGAATTCGAACATAATGTTAGACTAAGAGGAGACCCAAATTACCTACATTTCCCAACAGATGTCATAAAACAAAATGAATATTTTGTTTACAAATTTCATGAATTAGGAAAATACCAATATCATTGCACACTCCACCCTTGGATGGAAGGTGTGATCACAATCAGATAATCCATCCATACATAAATTTTCGACAGTTGTACTATATCGTTTTAAATTAGAAATGCTATGATTATGGAATATGATTAGTTACCAGCAATTTGCAGAAAGTAAACCAAAATTACTCATTGCGGTCATTTTAACAACTGTTGCAGCATTATCAGTTCCAGTATTGATGCCTCACATTTATCATGGTGCACATATTTGGCATCTACTTTTACACACATCAGGAATAATTTTGTCAGTATTTCTAGCAATTCTCAGTGTTAATGCATACTATAAGATGAGAACCAAGAAGATGATCATAACTACAATTGCATTTATGGTGTTTACAGCAGCAGAGATTGTTCAACTGTTAGATGCAACTAAAACTCACGTTTACAATATTTTAGAATCACCATCAGAGATAGCACATTTAATGATGCTTGCAATGATTGGGCTACTTGCATTAGCTATATTTAGGAGAGATTGAAATTGGCAAACATGGAATCAAGAGAGGAATTAATCATTTCAGAGATCAAAAGAAATCCTGGAATTAGATTTAGAGAAGTAATGGAAAAAATAAACCTCTCAAATGGTGTTTTAAGTTACTATGTTAGAAAATTAGAAAATAATGGAATAATCAAAACTCAGAGAACAACACGAGTTTCAAGATTCTTCATTAATGATATGACACAAGAAGAAACCAAAGTTGTATCACGTCTAAGACAAACAACACCAAAAGCAATTCTCGTATCATTATTAGAAAATGATAGAATGGAGTTCCAAGAAATTGTCTCTAGTGTAGGAAAAGCAAGCGCTACAGTATCATTTTATTTATCAAAATTAGTTAATGATGAAATTGTTAGTTTCAAGAAAGTTAATTTGAAGAAAAATTACTTTATTGTAGAAAAACAAAGAATTTCAAATCTAATTACAGAATATCATCCAGACGTAGTAGAATCTGCATCCGATAACCTTGCAGACATCATGTCTTCACTATAGAATATTCTTAAGATTCAAGTTCAAAATTATGACAAATAGTTTGTCTAAGAAATTTCTATAAAATATAGGATCTTAAGCCTCAGTATTCTCAATTGTTTTCATAGAAACAATAGAATCTACTGTATCATTCATGACAACCTCAGATACATCTAAGATGTAATCTAAGATTCGTCTATTTTGATATATCAAATTTTGATATACGACAGATGCTTCAGAGTTTGATTTAGTTGATTTTACCAAGGCGTTTGTCTCATCAATTAGTGCCTCTATTTCCTCTGCATGTTTTTCTGCCTGTGAGTAATTTCTTTCAGATATGAGAATCATGGTTTTATCAAAGAGTTCAATCGTTTTTTGATATGTGCTCAAGATGTCTTTTGGGATTTTTGAGATGTTTTTATCCATATCAACAACCAGTTTTGCAATTGTAGTGATATGGTCTGCAATTCTTTCAACACAGTTGATGATTCGTTTGTAGCCGATTGCCTGAGATGTTTTTTCTAGTCCTAATGCAGATAAGATGTTGCTATCATCTAAGGCCATAACCAAGTTTCGGGTAAGATAATATGAAAAGCGGTCAATCTCATCATCCATGTGAACGATTTCTTGTGCATATTCAGAATCCCCTTTTTCAATTGCATGCATTGTTTCAGAAAACATGTTGGATGTTGATTTGAACATTCTGTTGAATGCCAACTCTAGTTTCATCTCAGGAGTTGCGGTAAGTACCTTGATTGTTATTGATTCTGAATCAGATTCTATAATTTCAGTTCCTACAAACTTGGTTCGAATTAATTTCATAACCATAGAGCGTACATCTGTTTCAATTTTTGCTCGTGGTGAATTTAATACGATAAAATTGTGCCCAGAGATGTATAATGAGATGATTTTTCGCTTTATTGACTCTACAGAGTCTGTTTTTTTGATTTTAATTTCAGGATATGTTGATGATTCTTCTTGTTTAGTATCGGAAGAGAGTGTTATAGAATTATTTGGATTGTTTACAATTTGCATTGAATCGCCATTTTTTAGATTTAGTCTTTCAATCCATTTTTTTGGAAGTGAGATTACATAAGTAGAGCCTCCGCTAATCTGGATATTTCTACGTTCAATGTTTTTGGTCTTTGTAGACATCATAACTTTTTCAAAAAATACAGAGGATATAAGGGGGCAACATAGTTCCACGTCGTAAAAACAGAGTTATAGAATAAGCTACATAGTTGAGAATTGATGATCAGTTGATCATCATTTTTGGTTTTTTATTTTCTATACAAATAGATTTATGATGTAAGTGCCCAACGCCCCCAGTCCTGCAGCACCTGGAATTGTTATGACCCATGAAAAGATAATTTGTCTACTTACCTTCCACCTTACGGCTCGTATTCTTCGTGCAGACCCTGCACCCATGATAGTACCTGTAATTGCATGAGTTGTACTTGCAGGAATTCCTAATGTTGCAAATACTGCAAGCATTAATCCCCCGCTAGTTTCTGCTGCAAATCCTTGATATGGTTTCAATCTAGTAATCTTAACGCCCAATGTTTTGATTACTTTGTATCCTCCAAAGAACGTGCCTAACCCCATGGCGGCGGCTGCCGCAAATATTACCCATAATGGCATTTCAAGTTCGGGGATTAAATCTGCTGCAAATAAAATTAAAACTATAATTCCCATGGTTTTTTGTCCATCATTTGCTCCATGTGTTAAGGCAAACCATGCTGATGAGATAATTTGTAATCTTCCAAATGTTTTGTTTACAATAGCGGGTTTTCTTCTTGCAAAAAAGAATATGATTAGTCCTGTTACTGCAACTCCAAAAAGCACTCCTCCAATAGGTGCAACAATTATTCCTGTGAAAACTTTGCCTAATCCATCATAAACTAATTTTTCAAATCCTAATCCTGCAATTCCTGCCCCCATTATGCCTCCAATTAATGAATGGCTGTTTGAAATTGGCAGTCCAAAGTATGTGCATAAGGAACTCCATGCAATTGCTCCTACTAATCCTCCAATAATCATGTAAACTGTAATGTCATCGGGACTGACGATTCCTTTTGCTATGGTTGTTGCAACTGCAACTCCAAAAACGAATGGTCCTACAAAGTTTGCAACTGCTGAAATTGCAACTGCATGAATTGGTTTTAAAACACGTGTACCAATTACAGTGGCTACCGAGTTTGCTGAATCATTAAAGCCATTAACAAAATCGAACACCAGAGCGATGGCAATTCCTATAATCGCTATTTCTAACATATTTTTCTCCTAGGTATATTTTAAAACAATATCTTCAATTACATCTGCCACATCAACACATCGGTCTGATGCAGTTTCCATAGTTTCATAGATATCTTTTAGTTTGATTATGTGTATTGCATCATTACTTTCAAAGAGTTCAGTTATTGCAGTTCTGTACAAATCATCAATTTTATGCTCAATTACACTTGTATTTCTACAATGTTCGATCATTGATTTAGGATTCTTGACATTGCTTAATTTTGATACCATGTATTCAACCTCTTTTGTGGCTTTTACCAGTTCTTCTGCCATTTCCAGTGCATGCGGAGGAGATTCAGTAATTTTGTAACTCAAGAATCTCGCACCTATTCCATCCATAAAATCAATAATATCATCTATCTTTGATGCAACTCTTTGCATATCTTCTCTATCTAATGGTGTGATGAAAGTTCTGTTTAGTTCTGAAAAAATATCCCGTGTTAGGACGTCGGCCTCAGTTTCAATTCGTGATACGTCTTTTATTTTTTCAACATTGGTTGGGTCTTGTAATAATTCGTATACAGATTCAGATGCTTCAACCGCCTTTTTTGCCAAACCATCTAAAATCACTAACAGTTCTTTTTCATTTGATTTTACCCAAGAAAACCATTGTCCCATAACAAATAAAATAAAATTTTGAAGTTAAGAATGATCTACGTGTTCTATATGGCAACTATATAGCAGACATAATATACGATCAAAAAAGTTTGTTTACTAATTATCCATAAGATTCGAATTTAACTTCGTAACTACCATCTTCGCGTTTGTTTCTTTCTGTTACAAACTCCTTGTTTCCAAGAAAATCCAAGGTTCCATCAATTGTTCCTTGCCATCCACAAATGTAAAACATGGTATTTTCTTGTGTAATTTTTTCACCAACTAATTCTTCTAATGGAGATATTTGTCCAGGTCTTGCTCTTAGAAATTGTTCTACTCTTCCCACCTGTCCAGTCCAAGAACGATTTAGCCATTCTTGTGGTCTACTAATTGCTGCTCGATATTTGAAATTCCATTTGTCTGCACCTCTATCAATACTTTCAAGTTCTAAATCCGTCAGACGTTCTCTGTAACTTAATTCATCAACGTAACTTGCTCCGTGTAAAACAACTAGTTCACGCTTATCTCCTACATCATGAAGATGTTGGGCAAAACTAACAAACGGTGCCAATCCGGTTCCACCCCCGATACAGACAATTCTTCGTTTGTCAGGTTCACCGTTTGGTAATTTGTCATTAATTGTAAGAGTGCCATTAGCTTTTCTCCATTGAATTGGATCACCTTCTTTGAGATTAAACATTGCAGTGGTTAATCTTCCAGGATATGGTTTTCTTACCCACCGAATGACAAACTCGATATATTTTTTATTTTCAGGATGAGATGCAATTGAATATGCACGATTGATTACACGATTATTTTCACTTTTTACAGGTAGTCCTAAAGTGAGAAACTGACCTGCTTTGTATTCAGGAAAAGGACCTTCAGGAACCACTCGAAATATAGCTAAATCTTCTCGTAGTAATTGAATATAACTAACAGTAGCGTTTTCCAAATTATTAATTCTCCCACGGAGGAATTACAGAAATGATTGCTTGTATCATTTCATGATAATGTATAGTTGGCTGAGTACTGATTAGTAATAATTTTCCATCATATGGAATTGAAATTAAAGTTACATGTTCATATTCAGTTAGTGTAAGTTTTTCATGACCTAAACGAAATGAAAGATTTTGTGCTTTTCTCCATCTTTCTAATGAATAATTTATTGAAATTTTTATTTCATCATCATCCAAAAGTGGATCTAAATCTTTTTTTTGAACACTGTGTAGTAAATCAGATTTATTATTTACCAAACCTACAAAACGAACACTTTCATTTGAATAAAGTACATCACTACAAAGTTTTTCATAAGATTGTGTAGTTACTATTTCTTCAGCCATTCCCATTCAGGTCTCTCTTCGTAGTCTTTATCGTCATCCATCAGACATCAGGAGTTAGATTTCTTTTTTGATGACTCTAATTTTTCATCAAGACTTAACTTGAATTCTTCTTCATCGGAGTAAGCTTGTTCTGCATGCTCACTGATATCCAAACCAACGTCTTCTTGTTCTGGTTCGACACGTATACCGATGAGATGTTTGATTAACTGTAAAAGTAGCCATGTTCCACCAAAGCCCATAGCAGCAGCTACTGCAATTCCAACACCCTGTATCCAGATTTGATCCAGACTTCCAGAAATGAGCAAGCCGTCAACACCTGCAGGATTAATCAAAGTGCTTGCAAATATTCCAATTCCAAGTGCACCTACAATTCCTGCAATACCGTGTACGGAACTTACATCAAGTGAATCATCAATTTTTAATTTATCTCTAATTAGTACGACTCCTCCGTATGACAAGATACCAATTGCTATTGCAAGAACAAATGCATGTTCTACGCTGACAAAGCCTGATGCAGGTGTGATTCCTGCAAGACCGGCAATAGCGCCGTTTATTGTAGCAACGATAGATGGTTTTCCTGTACGCATCCAAGACAATCCAGCCCAGATTAGAGCAGATACAGAGGATGCCAAGTGAGTTACAATTACAGTATTTCCTGCTACACCACCAGATGCGAGTGCGCTTCCTGCGTTAAATCCGAACCATCCTAGCCATAATAATGAAGATCCTAATACTGCAAGAGGAATGCTATGAGGGATGTTTATGGCAGGGCCAAATCCTCTTCTTTTTCCAAGTACTAAAGCGGCTGCAAGTGCTGCCATTCCTACAGTAGTGTGAATAACGATACCGCCGGCAAAGTCAACTACACCAAGTTCTGCTAACCATCCACCGCCCCAAACCATGTGAACGATTGGGTAATAGATGAGCATTGACCATGCAGATATGAATATGATAAAAGAGCTGAACTTCATTCTTTCAGCGATAGTTCCAGTTAGTAGTAAAGGTGTGATACATGCAAACATCAATTGGAACTTTACAAATAATACACCAGGAATTGTTGGCGCGTACTGTTCAAGAGGTGCATCCCAAGGAATTCCTTTCAAAAATGTCCAATCAAGATTACCAATAATACCCTGTGTTGATGGACCAAATGATAGACTGAATCCGAAGACAAACCACATTACACTTAGGAGTGACATTCCAAAGAAGATCTGCATGAAAATCGAAACCACATTTTTCTTTCGCAAAAGACCCGACTCGAATAAACCAAGTGCTGGGATCATTAACAGAACCAAGCATCCTGCTATTAACATCCATGCTGTGTCTCCGGTATCTATCATTAAAAATTTTGAAAGTTTTTTTCATTTAACAGTTTACCAATTTGGTTATCAGTGATAATCAAAAGATGTACAATTTCTAAATTATTAATTACTTTGACAGATAAAATAATTCATGTTAAAACTTGAAGTCATACTTGCAGAAAACGACGTGATGGAAATCAGTGAAGGATTAAAAGAAATTGACGTTGGCGGACTAACAATTATCAAAGTTAGAGGTCGAGGTGCAAAAACTGAACCTGAAATTCACACATCAAAAGGTATGGAAGTGTTTACACCACATTTTGGCGACAAATATAGAATGATGGTAGTAGTTCCAGAGTCAAAAGAAGAAAAAACAGTAGACATTATCAAGAAGAATGCAAGAAATGGTAAAATTTTCATCTCACAAATGTTACGGGCAATTGATATCAAATCCGGAAACGAAGGGGAAGAAGTTATCTAAAATGAAATTATCACTCGATAGAAGTAAATTCTCAAAATTAACCAAATTAGACTATCTAAAATGCACAATTATAGGCGTAATAGTCGTAATTCCACCTCTAATTATGATAATGTTGGTGAACTGAGGAAACATGAGCCTTAGATTAATAACAAAACGTGGAACCTCAAACAAGATAGTTGAGGATGATATCAGTTACAACTGGGCAGGACAAACATTCAAAGAATATCAATCAAGAAGAACCGCATCAGTCATTTTATCTAAAAGAAATAAAACAGTGATCACCTCAGCAAGAGGAACTGTAACAAAATATTTGGAAAATTCTTCAGAAATTGAGTCATCCAAACCAAAAATGGCATATATTACCACAGAACGTGGAACAAAACGAAGGTTAATCAAAATAAATTGAAACTACAACAAATTACAACTCAAATTAGAAAATCAAAAATCTTTGTTGCTAAACTTGGCTTTGCAGCAGTAGGTATGACCTTACTTGGTCTGTATTTGTTTGCAGATTATATTTAAAAAAAATTACTAAATATCTTCGTAAAGCATTGTTGGATTCTTTAATTGCTTATCTAAGGTTGGGAGATATTTCAAGATACAATAATTAACAAAATCGCTAAATGAACGAATTCTGTAGTCAGATTCTAAAATTTCACTATGCTCATCGTAATATTGTTCTAATTTGTACAAGGTTCGCTTTTGGAGTGGAACCAATCTATTACGTTTTGTAGTAAATCTAACAGGAATAGGTTTTTCTTCAGGTTCTACATCAGCCTGACCTTCAAGAGTGGATAGATCAATACTTTCTTCCATATCAAAGACAAAAATTTTACTCTTGATAGATTGAGGAAGACCTGAATTTTTAGAAATTATTTCTAGGACCGCACGTGCTTCTTTGTCTTGCATGGCCAGTTCAATTTTTGCAAGCATTGTAGATCTAACACCAGTTCCACCAGCACGAGAACCTTTTGATTCACTGATGAATTTACTGTCTTCTAAATTTCGTTTATCGATAATGTCAATACCCAAAGAATCTAATTTTTCACGAAGAACCGGGTAATTTTTTCGGTTGATTATAGCTTCAATCTTCTTCATAATATTTCGCTGAATTATTCTTTATTATACATAATCATTATTTCGAAACTATGGAATATTATATCAAATGCATATCAAATGATTATCACTATAGGCATCAAAAATGACCTCTGGATTTTTATTTCAGCAGAAAATTTTTTCAAATATAGCTAATGGATATTTTAGAATTAATCCAATCGAATCTGCTAACTCCAATCATCCTATTCTTCTTGTTTGGGATTATTGCAGCACGAATAAAATCTGATTTAAAAATTCCTGAAGCAATTTCAGAGTTTTTGCCAATATACCTCCTAGCTGCTATCGGCCTTCATGGAGGAATAGAGATGAGAAAGACGGGTTTTGAGGAGATGTTAGTACCAATGCTAGTTGCAATAGGTCTGTCATTATTATTCACATTGAACCATTATCAAATTCTAAGAAGATTAGGTAAGTTCAACATCTTTGATTCATACGCATTAGCATCCACATACGGGGCAGTTGGAGCAGTAACATTCTCAGTAGGATTGTCATTTCTCAAAAATCAAGGAGTTACATCAGAAGGATATTTGGCAGCAATTCTTGCAGTATTAGAACCGGTAGCATTCATCTTGGCAATATTTTTGACAAACATGGCAGTATCAAAACAGATTCGTACAAAAAAACAGTCATTTTCAGGTGACAAAGTATCTGATATCGACATGGGAATGAAAGAAACTAAAACAAAACTTTCCCAGGTCTTAAAAGAATCAATTACAGGAAAAGCAATAGTAATTTTACTTGGAAGTATTGTAATTGGATATATAATTGGGGAAGAAGGTTTTGAACCAATCAGTATTGTTTTTGATGATCTGTTTACAGGAGCAATAGTAATTTTTATGATTGAAATGGGAATAATTGCAGGACAAAGATTAGAGGATATCAAAAAGGTTGGAGTTTTTCTTACCTCATTTGCAATAATAATGCCAACAATTAATGGAATAATCGGCGTACTAGTTTCAACAGCATTGGGATTAAGTTTAGGTGGGGCAGTTATGTTTGGATTACTTTTGGCTAGTGCATCATTTATTGCAGCACCAGCTGTTTTACGTCATGCCATACCTCAAGCTAATCCAAGTCTATACATTACATCAGCCTTAGGAATTACATTCCCATACAATATTATCGTGTTACTGCCAATCATGTTCACCGTTTCAACATGGGTACATGGTGAAGAAGCAATAGACTTATTCAATTACGTATCAAAGGTGTTCATATGAAACTTTATGATGTAAAATTACTTACAATCACCTGTGAAATATTGGCACAAAAAAATGTCATTGATATTTTGAAGAATCATGAGATTACAGGATACACATCTTATGAAGTGGATGGTAATGGAGAAAAGGGACTAAGAGGTCAAGGCATACAAGCCGAAAAAAATGTCAAAGTGGAGGTAATTATGCGTGAAGAAAAATTATCAGCAGTAATTGAGGATATATCTAGAACATTATTCCCAGATTTTACCATAATTTTGTACGTTAGTGATGTTGGCGTAGTTAGAACAGAAAAGTTCTAGCAAGAGTTTTCATCAGTACATAAAGTTGGGATTTTATTGCTTGTTTTAGTCACAGCAGATATCAAAGTAGATAGTTGAGGATTAGAAATTGAATACATTGCCTTTTTTCCCTCGTTTCTTGATTTTACAATTCCACATTGCTTTAGAGTTTTGAGATGATGCGAAACAAGCGGTTGATCTTTTTCTAATTTATCAACAAAATCATTTACACACAATTCATTGTCTATTTGTAATAATTCTAAAATTTCAAATCTGGTTTCATCACAAATACACTTCAAAAGAGCAGGTCCGTTCATATCAATTAATATTTATATCAACATATATTTATATAAATATTATGACTAGAGATGTTCTGTTTGTATGTGTAGAAAACGCAGGTCGTAGTCAGATGGCAGAAGCATTTTTCAAAAAATTCTCAGAAGATAAAATTAATGTAATTAGTGCAGGAACAGTTCCTTCAAGAAATCTAAATCCAGTTGTTATACAAGTAATGAAAGAAATTGGAATTGATATGGCAAAGCAATCTCCAAAGACAATATCTAATTCAATGATTTCTAATTCATTTAAGACAGTTAACATGGGATGTATGGATAAAGAATCATGTCCGGCACTTTTTGTAAAAGATGTAATTGATTGGGATATACCAGATCCTAAAGAAAAAACAATAGAACAGGTCAGAGAGATTCGTGATCAGATAAAATCTGAAGTTTTGAATTTGATTGCATCAATAGATGATGAAAAATAATGACATATTCAAATTTACAAATTTTTACAGTTGAATTAGTTGGAACCTTCATTCTTGTAGTTTTTGCAACAGGCTCAATTGTTTTGGACGCAGAGATGTTTAACGGAGAACTGGGAATTCCATTTGCAGCAGTTGCACCATTTGTAGCACTACTAATTGGAGTTTATTCATTTGGAAAGATATCACTTGCACATTTCAATCCCGCTGTAACAATTGGATATTACATTACAGGACATATTTCAAAAATTCAGGTAGTGTATTATTTTGCAGCAGAGATAATTGGTGCCATTTTAGGTTCATTATTTGTTTTAACGATAATTGGGGATAAAGCAGATCTTGGTGCAAATGCACCAAACTTTGATTTTTCCATGCTTTTGATATTTCCGGTGGAAGTTTTGGCATCTGCAATGCTCATGGGAGTCATCTTTTATGTCGTGTATACAAAAGGTTTGAGAGGATTTAGCGGCGTAGCAATTGGAGGCATTGTGGGATTAGATATTTTGTTTTTGGCGTTTATTTCAGGTGCTTCAATGAATCCAGCCCGTGCGCTTGCTCCAGCGTTATTATCAGGAGTAATGGAAAATTTGTGGCTATATTGGACAGCCCCATTTGTAGGAACCATAATTGCAGCGTTTGCATTTCGTGGAAAATTCAAGGCTCAAAGAGAAAGGGAATCTAAATTATGAATGGATTTTTGGACAAAGATAATTAATTATAAAATAAGAAAAATGATATGAATAGAAAAGAACATGAAATAGATGCAAAAATCACAAATTTGATCTGGGAAACAGCAAAAATCTTGAATCCAGATTCATACATTGAGCCTGAAATGGTCCAAAGAGCAAAAACTGAAGTTGTCAATATTTTGAAGATGAAAGAATGAAAACAGGATTCAGTACAAATGCATTTACAAAATTTTCATTACTAGAAACAATTGAAATAATTTCAGATGTGGGATATGAGGGTCTTGAGATAGTTGTAGACACACCACATGCATTTTTGCCATTATCAAATGAAAAATTAAAACAAATTAAGAGTAGTTTAGAGAATAGAAAATTATTAGTTTCAAACATTAATGCAAATACCGTATTAGGATGGAATTTAGAAAATGGCAATGATGAAAAATTTGAACCATCATTATCTAACAAAAATGAAACATTAAGAAAATGGAGAGTGGGATATACAAAAAAAGCAATAGAAGTAGCTGCGGAGTTAAGTGCACCTTCAGTATGCATTACATCTGGAATAAAAAATACGGAAATATTTGAAAATGAAATGACACAGATCAACAAATCATTATCAGAAATTTTAGAATTTGCGGAAAAAAATAGTATTTTAATTTGTATGGAATATGAACCAGGTCTTTTAATAGAAACATCACAAGATGTTTTTGAAGTATCTAAAAATTTTAAAAATTTAGGATTAAATTTAGATACATGCCATGTTGAAGTTTCAAATGAAGATTTTTCAAAAGTAATTCATAAATTTAAAGATAAAATATTTCATACCCATATCAGTGATTGTAAAAATTCCATCCACTATCATTTGATACCAGGATATGGAGAAATTGATTTTGTAAAAATTTATTCCAATCTAAAGGAAATTAATTATGATGGTTTTTTGACTGCAGAGTTATACACGTATGCTGAAAAACCCAGAGAAGTGGCTAGTGAGACTTTTATTTTCTTGAATAATCTAATTCATAATTGAAATTCATTGATCCACATATTCACATGTATTCACGAACAACCGATGATTATGAGAATATGCGATTGGCGGGAATTAAAACAGTAATCGAGCCATCATTTTGGTTAGGCCAAGAAAGAACCTCGTATAAGACATTAGAAGATTATTGGGAACATATAATCACATTTGAGAGAAATAGGGCAAAAGAGTTTGGAATAAATCATTTCTGTGCAATATCAATTAATCCTAGAGAAGCTAACAATGAAAAATTATCAAAAGAAGCTATGGAAAACATTCAGCGATATCTGGAAAGGGATAACGTAGTAGCATTAGGAGAAATAGGGTTTGACGATATAACTTCACAAGAAGAGGATATTTTGAAACAACAATTAATTTTAGGAAATGAGTTGGGATGCCCAATCATAGTCCATACTCCACACATCAACAAATTAGAAGGTACTAAACGTACATTTGAGATAATTGAGGAAACAGGAGTCGACCAAACACGAATCATAGTAGACCATAACACAGAAGAAACAATTGAATTGTCAAAATCATACGAAGTATTTTCAGGAATAACAGTTTACCCAGATACAAAATTAAATCCAATTCGAGCTGTAAATATAATCAAAAAATATGGAATAGAAAATATTTTGATAAATAGTTCAGCTGATTGGGGCAAGTCAGATCCTCTAAGCGTACCTAAAACTGCACTATACATGGAAAACGAGGGCTTTAGTGAAAATGAAATTGAAAAGCTATTGTATAACAATCCAGAATCATTTTTAAAAAAATCAAGAAATTATAAGATTAATAATTAAAATGAAATTTGCTTTCAGTACTAATGCATACAGACAGCATTCATTAGAGGAAAGTATAGCCTCGATAAAAAATGCAGGGTATTCAGCATTAGAAATAATGTGTGATACACCACACGCATATCCACCGCTAACAGATGAAAGAATTTTACAAATTAAAAATAAACTAAAAAATAATGAAATGTCAATTTCAAATCTTAATGGCTTTATGTTATGTGCAATACAAGATTTTCATCATCCATCATGGATTGAAGATTCAATTGAATTTAGGAATAAAAGAATAGAACACACAAAAAATTGCATAATACTTGCAGATAAATTAAATGCAAAAACCGTTTCAACGCAACCTGGAGGTCCAATTGAAGGAGTTCCTAAAGAAAAAGATCTGAAAATATTTGAAACAGGAATTGAAAAATTAATTCCACTTTTGGAACAAACAAAAGTCAAATTGTTGATTGAACCAGAACCAAATTTGTTAATTGAAAACTCAGACCAATTTTTAGAATTTATGAAAAGAATAGATAGCGATTTCATAAAATTAAATTTTGACATAGGTCATTTCTTTTGTGTAAATGAGGATCCTGCAGATCTTATTTTAAAATTAGAAGAATTTATTGAACACGTTCATCTTGAAGACATATCAAAAGATAGAGTTCACAATCATCTAATCCCAGGACGTGGTGTGATAAATTTTGAAAAGATTTTTGAGAATTTAGAAAAAATCAGGTATAAAGGATTCATTACAATTGAATTGTATCCATATCTAAAACAGCCAGAAAAGGCTGCAAGTGAGGCATTAAATCATCTAAAATCAATGATGTAAAATGTTAAAAAATATTTTTCAGCTAGTCCGATTTCCAGGAATTTTTACAGCATTCAGCAATGTACTCATTGGCTTTTTTTTAATTTCAAATGGAAATTTTGAATTTAATGTATTACCGTTTTTGCTAACCACTACAGGATTTCTTTTTGCAGGTACAATGGTGATGAATGATTATGCAGATCATAAAATAGATTCAGTTGAAAGACCAAAACGCCCATTAGTATCGGGAAAAATTTCACGTAATACCGCACTCTATCTTACAATAGCTTGTTTTTCAATAGCGAATCTGTCTGCAGTAATGATTGGTGAGACATCAATCATCATTTCATTACTAATGACAGGATTAATCATATCATATAATTTTAAATTAAAAAATATAACATCAGCTGGAATATTTACTATTTCTGCAATACGATTTTTAAATATTATCTTAGGTTTTTCGATTGTAGAATTAAGTTTTGAAATTTTACCTTATGCAATTCCAGTGGCAATTTATGTTGCAGGAATCAGTATTCTTGCCAAAAATGAATTGAATACAAATTCAAAAGATAGTATTCTAAATAAAATATTTTTAATAGTAACTATTGCAAGTGTAATTTATTTAATAGTTCAAAATTATAGTTGGATTTCAATAATATTTTTAGGAATTTTTTCAATATTGATATTTTTCTCGTTAAAACATTATAAAACAAATATTTCAAAAATAGTTACAATTCAGATTTTAGGAATCATACTATTAGATGCAATAATTGTAAGCTTGAGTAATGAATTTGTGTATGGGATAATTTTATCATCACTCATTATCCCCGCATATATCATCACAAAAAAGCTATACATCACATAATTATACAATAAAAATTAATCATATAGAGATGAAGAAAATCATTGTCTTAGATATTCCAGGATTAGTTGGGGCAAATATTGATAAAAATAAAACAAAAAATATTTCCAAAATTATAGGAAATAATCATTCAGCATTAATTCCAACATTTCCAGCAGTTACATGTAGCGCACAATCAAGTATTCTAACAGGCACGTATCCAAGTGAACACGGAATTGTCGCAAATGGATATTATGATAAAATTTACAAAGAAATTCATTTTTGGGATCAGCCATCTAAATTAGTAAAAAAACCACAAATTTGGGATGTTTTGAAAGAAAAGAATTCTAAAATAAAAACAGCAGTGTTGTTTTGGCAAAATACACTTTTTGCAAAATCAGATATCGTGATAACTCCAAAACCACTACATTTAGAAAATGATTTTGTTATGTGGTGTTATTCTAAACCTCATAACTTCTATGAAGAAATAGTTAAAGAGATAGGTGAATTTGATTTAAAATGGTATTGGGGACCATTTGCATCAATAGAATCAAGTAAATGGATTATCAATGCCACAAAAATTACAATAAAGAATCACAATCCAGATTTACTTTTCACCTATATTCCACATTTGGATTATGCAGGTCAGAAATATGGGCCAGAAAGCATAGAGTTTCAAAATAGCTTATCAGAAGTTGACGAATTGATAGGAAATTTGATTGACTTTTTACAATCAGAAAAAATAGAATATGAAATAATAATACTTTCAGAATATGGTTTTAATCAAGTAGACAATTCAATTTCTCCAAACATAATTCTTAATGAAAATTCATTGTTACAAACTAGGAGTATAGGTGGAAAAGAGTATATCGATTATGAATTAAGTAAGGCGTTTGCAATGTGTGACCATCAAATTGCACATATTTTCATAAAACCAGGATTTGAAAAAACAGTGACAGAAATTTTTGAGAAACAACCCATTGGAGAGATTTTCAATAAAGATAAACAAAAAGAATTACACATAGACAATGAAAGGAGTGGAGACATTATATTAACATCTGAAAAAAATTCATGGTTTAATTATCATTGGTGGACAGATGAAAAAAATGCACCAGACTTTACTTTTTCAGTGGACATCCATAGAAAACCAGGATTTGATCCATTGGAATTATTTTTTGATATGAAGACAAAAAAAATCAGTCATGATACATCATTAGTTCATGGGTCTCATGGAATAATTGATAATGAAAATTCCAAATTGCCAATTATCGGCACTACAATTTCAGAAAAAAAATTGCCTGAAAAATTAGATATGACTAAAATTATGCCTAGAATACTAGATTTTTTGGAACTATGAAAGCTGTAGATATTACGGAAAATTCTTCAGTAATTGTCAAAGAAGTCAATGAGCCAGTGATAGGAAGTGGTGATGTTCTCATAAAATTGGATGGATGTGGTATTTGCGGTACAGACAAAGAAAATTTGAATGGAGATTCAAGTAAACCATCAACAAAACTAGGACATGAAATTTGTGGTACAGTTCTTAAAAAAGGACAAAAAGTTAATACAGAAATTTCAGAAGGAATGAGAGTTTTTGTTCATCATCACACTCATTGTAATGAATGTCATTATTGTCTACATGGAAATCATACAATGTGTGAGAAATACCAAGATAGTTTGGAACCATGTGGAATGTCAGAAAAATTTGTTTTGCCAGAATGGAATGTAATGAATGGTTGCTTAATTCCATTATCAGATTCAATTAGTAATGAAGAGGGAGTGTTGATTGAGCCACTTGGATGCTGTGTTAGAGCATGGAGGAAAATTAAAGCCGTGAAAAATGATTCATGTATAATTTTTGGGATAGGAACAATAGGAATAATGCATGCAATGCTTGCAAAATATTACAAATTTAATCAGATTTTTTGCGTTGATGTGAATAAAGAAAAATTAGAAATTTGTAAAGAGATGAATTTAGGCCAGGGTATTAATTCAACAATTGAAAATTTTGATAATATCAAAAAGATAACTAACAACCAAGGAGTGGATTTAATCATTATTGCAACATCGAATATAGAAATATTGAAACAAGCAATTGAATTAGTTAGAAAGGGTGGCAAGATAATGCTATTTGGTCAACCAAGAAAGGATTCGTCGTGTGAAATCGATATGTCACAGGTATATTCAAAAGAAATTACCATACATACTACATATGCAGCATCAAATGAGGATATCAGAACAGCAATTGAACTGATACAAAATCATTCAATAAATGTTAAAAATCTTGTAACTCATAAATTTTCAATAAAAGATTCTAAAGAAGCATTTGAATGTGCTATAAAAAATAATAATTCAATAAAAGTAATGATTACAGGCACATAATGAAAAATTATTTTTCTTCAATAGTACATTTTTCAAGTTTTACTGAAAGAGATAATTCATAGTCATGCTCATGAACCATTTTCATAAATGCGTCTACTCTGCCTAACCAATAGATAGTATCTTGTCGGTTATCTGCCCATATCATCTCGTTTATACACTCTTGTAAATTATCTTCTAAACTTTTCATCGTTTCAGCATGCACACTCGTCTTTGGCGTTTTCCAGATTATCAAGATACATTCCTTCTTTTTTGTACTGTTCAATTACAGAGACATCTTTGCTTAATTTTATTCCAATATTATTTGCAACGACTGCGAATCTTTGTTGGAATTTGTAAATAAAACAGAAGACCATATTATGAGATTGTAACATTGGACCTGTCACATAAAGTCCCGGTGTTTTTGTAGATTCATCATATGAATTTAATTGTGATTTTCCATCTTCCCAGTCAAACAATCCTTTAATCAGTGAAAGACTTCCTTTAAAACCGGTAGCAAGGATTGGTTTTGTTTTTGAACGAATTTTCTTTTTTTCGGTATAAATTACATATTCATTTTGAATCTTTTCTACTCTAACCACTTTTCCAGTATGAAACTCTATTAGGTTGTCAGTATTGACTTTTCTCAATCTGTCTTTTGTGTATGGAGATATTGTTCTACTAGGATCTATATCTTCAGTGCTTAGTAAATTATCTTTGTCAATGATTAGGACACGTTTTTTTCGTGCTGCCAAGTTAATTGCAGTATCCATACCACTTTCATAACCACCAATAACAAAAAATTCTTCACCTTGAACATTCTCCCAATTGGAAATCAAACTGTTATGTGTACAATGTTTTGAACCTGGAAATGAATGGATTTTTGGATATTGAAATTCGCCTGCAGCCCAGACTACATATTTAGATTTTATTTCCCCTTTGTTAGTTTTTATGGTAAACACATCATCTTTTTTTGATACGGAATCTACATTGGTGTTACCCTGAATTGGCAGCTTAAAATGCTCTGAAAGTTTTTTCAGGTATGCGGCATATTCTTGTCCACTTGGATGTTCTGTCTGCAATGTCAATGCAGGTGAAGTATCATAGGTTATTGCATTGAGATCTATCATTTTGAATGTGTTGCTGAAAAACGAAGGAGTTAGTAATTTCATCTGCTTTGGCCATTTTAGAAAAGAACTGCCTACATTATTCCGGTCTAAAACTGTGAAATTAACTCCCATTTTTTGTAGTATGATTGATACGCCAATACCTGATGGTCCTGCACCTACCACAACTACTTCTAACATATCTTATTTGACGCCTAAGAATATTAAAGTTTTTAGGTATTTATCATAATAATTATTAAGAATAAGCAATAATCTTAATATATAAAAATTCCTGAGAAATCTAGTGGTTAGGGAGATATGGGAACTCGGGCATTTAGCGTTACAGGAAAATTTGTTGAAAAACTAAAAGCGAATAAACAAAATTCTGTAAAAGAAGAAGATAACCAGAGTTATTCAGAATATATTCCAAAATATGTTCAAAAGGACTGGCAAAGATTTTTTACAAAACAAATCTATGCCTTTGGCAAAGATATACTGTACGAGAAAAATCTTTTAGCAGAATATGGATTTACCAAACAGAGCGCCCCAATTCCTAAACAGGGAACTAGTCAATATTCATTAACTGAACAAGATGATCAAATAATTCTTTTTGGTTTTGGAATGATATTTGCTACAAAAAATGATGCGGTATTTTTGTGGCGTCATGAATTTATACCAAAATTACTTGATGTTAATTCAATCCCATCTCATATTTGGGAACCTAATCAGATTTCACATTGCACAATACCAAAAACTTCTGATGAAAAACTTCTGATGTTAAAACTACTTGTTAAATCCATAAAGTGGTTAGAAAGATACGAAAAATGGGTATTAACAACATGTGGACAAACATATCGCGATAAATCATTAGATGGTCAATATTTGTCTCCTCCTGTTCGCTTAGATAAAAAATGGTCTGAATTATCTGAAAAATTTCCAAAAATTCTTCAAACTTTTGAACCACCAGAACAAGATTATGGTGCAGGAGCATTAGAGCCATTACAAACTAATCTTACACAACAGTCTCAAAAAACAAAAAAAGTTTGTGGTGCGTGTGGTGATTCATGGCCAGAAGAAGTTAGTTTTTGTCCATCATGCGGATGGGATGGCTTACCATGCTAAAAAGTTCTTCAACTCCAAAAATTATTGTAATCGGTAAAGAAGGAGTTGGTAAATCACAATTAATATCATCTCTTACCGGAAAGGATGCAGAGAGTAGTAATTTTAAAGGTTCCACCGTTTCAAAGGAATCTTACAACAACGATAAGTTCTCTTTTATAGATACCCCTGGAATTGTTTTTGAATCAGACAGTGAAACAACAAAGATTGCAATTTCATCGATACATGGAAACGATTCCATATTGCTTGTTATTAGTGCCACAAACATAGATGACGATATTGAATATTTTCTCCCATTGATCAAAAACAAGAAAGGAATGATAATAGTAACAAATTGGGATAGATTTAATTCAAAAAATGCGGGTATACTTGAAAATCTAGAACAGGATCTTAAGATTCCTATTACAGCCTTAGATGCAAGAAGAATTACCGATTCTCAAAAAAGTAGTATTTTTGAGACATTAGAGAATCCACGTGTATTCTCGAACAAAACAGTTCATACAGGCATATCGATTAGGCCAAAATCAACAATACTTGAGAAAAAACACGCAGGAATTTTGATTGGACTAGCATTATTGCTTTCTCCGTCCATATTATCAGTCATTGGA
This sequence comes from Candidatus Nitrosopelagicus sp., assembly GCA_028343215.1. Classification (GTDB taxonomy): domain Archaea; phylum Thermoproteota; class Nitrososphaeria; order Nitrososphaerales; family Nitrosopumilaceae; genus Nitrosopelagicus. Next base: position 50,476 of record JAOLYB010000001.1, read on the forward strand.
GCCAATTATTTTGGAGATCTTATTCATCCAATAATATCAGATCTTTTGAAAGAACCAATAGAAAGTCTTAGTACTTTACCATCGCCATTAATGGACATTTTTGTTGGAGACTATGGATTTGTATCCATGGGTCCATTTCTTTTTGTTTGGGCGACCCCTGTAGTTGTAATATACGCATTAGTATTAGGGATTTACAAATCAACGGGATTATTGGATAGAACATCTTTAGCAATTCATCCACTAGTAAAGAAAATTGGAGTGAGTGGGAGAGATGTAACTCGAATAGTAATGGGGTTTGGATGTAATGTTCCTGCCGTTATTAGTAGTAGATCCTGTTCAAGTTGCACAAGAGGAACAACCGTTTCTGCAATAAGTTTTGGTTCTGCATGTTCATACCAATTTAGTGCATCTATTGCTGTTTTTTCAGCATCTGGCATGCCTTGGTTGGTAATTCCATTTTTACTTTTTTTGACAGCAACAACTATTCTTTACACCAGACTGGTCAGCAGAAAGAAAAATCGCGTCAAGCTAAACATGCCAGTAATTGAGGGACAAGTATTCTTTGAAAAACCTACAGTCAGTGCAATTTGGAGAGAATCAAAGTCAAACATTAGTCAATTCTTTAAGATGGCACTCCCAATATTTTTAGCAATCACATTTGTTGCGTCAATTATAAGTTGGACAGGCATTATAGATTATTTTGCAGTTGAAATTGGTTTCCTAATGAAATTCTTTAATCTACCTGAAGATGCATCACTTGCAATAATATTTGGCTCTATTCGAAAAGATGGATTATTACTTCTTGCTGAACCTAATTTAGTAAGTTCACTTTCAGCATTACAAATTTTAACAGGAGTTTATCTAGCAGGAACATTACTTCCGTGCATTGTGACATTCTTAACCGTTATTCGTGAAATGTCATGGATGTTTGCGATTAAAATGGTAGGAAAGCAAATTGTTGCAGTTGTTGCATTTACATTACTGCTTGCACATTCAGATAAAGTTTTGAATATTTTTCTTTAGAGTTTATTAAAAGTAATAGTTCATTATGAATTGAAAATATTCATTGAAGGGGATAAAAAAATAAGAATTTTGGGTTATCAGCATGAAATGTTTTTGAGTTGTGTGTCAGACATGGTAGCATACTCGTCAATCTTTAGTCTGATATCATCAGAAGTGGTATCATCCATTCCAGAAAGACCGGCTTTAAATGAAATCTTATTTCCAGATATGCTTATGTCAGATATTTCCATATCTGCATAGACATTGGCAATTTCATTTACCCATGCTTCGGCGTTGTCAACATTTTCAGTTTCAAGATTTACTTGAATCATTGTCGTCATATTCTATAACCATAGAATATTATTAATAAATGTGTAAAAAGTTAATAACTTTTTTTTAAAATTTTAATGTTTCTTAATAACATTAGGCAAATATGACAAAAAGTATCAGTTGCCACGATGCAGGAAAAGATTGTGAATGGTCTGCAAGCGCACCAACAGAAAATGAATTGATGGTAAAAATCGAAGAACATGTAAAAGCAGAACACAAAGAAATTGAACTTACACCTGAAAATGTGGCAAACATCAAGACGCTCATAAAAGAAATCTAATCAAAATTTTTGAAACTATTCAATAATTTGTGAAAATCTCTCTATCGCAGAGAAGAATCTTTTTCTTTCCGTAGGATTTTTTGCAAATTCAATCATTTCACACATACCAAGATAGTCAAGTATAGAATCGAATTCAGGAATATTCTCTTTTCTTAACAATTGTAATGCATCCATGTTTGTGATTTCTGTTCCGGTAGAAAATCTATTGGAGTAATAGAATCGAATTGATTGAGATAGTTTTTCGTGTGCGTCTTTGAAAAGATCCTCATCATACATTTGTTGAGCCTCAGTTAGCATTTCACGGGTTAGATCAACATAGCTGATAGTATAATTATCATTTTTTACTATCATAGGAGTTTGTATGATTGATTTCTTTTTTGGAAGTTTCATTGATATGAATACTGCAACCGCAATAATTCCGATTATCAAAGGAATTATCCATAAGAGATTAGATTCTATTTCATCAGATGGACGTTCTAGTAAGACATTTGTTATTTGTCCATTTTGAAATTCTGCAGATATTGTGGCAGACATATCATCATTTTCGTACGGAACCGATAACAAGGTTTCATCATCAGACATAGAAAGTGATGGAGGTTGTTGTGTCAAACCTTCGTTTGATAATTGTTCATCAAAATTTTGAAAGTCAGGATTTTGCTGTAATTGCTGCATTAGTTGTTCTTGTATTTGCATTTGTTCTCTAATTTCATCTCGAAATTGTTCAGTATTTTGCTCAACTAAAAATGGGCGTTCAGTTGGATCAAGAGGAGAATTTTGTAGTTCAGCTGCCATTTGATATTCACGCAATAATTCATCAGCCTGTTGGAGAAGTTCTTGCTCCTGAGGTGTCAAATTTGTGCCTGATTGTTGACCATTTTGAGGACTATTTTGTTGTGCACCATTTTGTTGTGCACCATTTTGTTGTGCACCATTTTGTTGTGCACCATTTTGAGACGATGAACTAGATTGACTCTGCATTGTAAGATTCTCTTGGAATAAATTATCATATCGAGGATTCATTGAGATGTAAACATCATCACATGAAAAATCAACAGAATTTGTGAATCCAGTGTTTTGCCCATCATCAAGTAATAAACCATATTTTTCAAAAAATATTTCAATTTGATCAAAAGTTTCAGGATGTTCAAATTCAACTAATGCCGGAAGCATAACATATCTCCCTAGATCAGCAATCTGAACGGGAGCATATGGAATTACTAAAATATGATTTGTAAACAATGTTTGAGGTTTGCATGTTTCATCTATTTTTAAAAAATTTGCACTAGCATAACTTGAAACTGAAACATTAACAGGAGTGCCAGAATCATTTATCAATACATGTTGCATAAAAACAGAATTCTCAGATTCATTTACACTTTGAATGATAAAACCAGAATCAGTAGTTAGTACTTCAGGGGTTTTAGCTGCTACAAATCCCCCTCCAGCAAATGCAGGTAAACCAAATAGAGGAATTAGTCCCATTATGATGAAGAGATAAAATAATTTTCTCACAGTTATATCACTATTCTATATTTGCCGTATACAATGTAAATATTAGCAGCTAAAACGGCTACGGCTGCAATGAAAAACCAGTCCTTTATGCTCACTTGTTCTAATTCTCTATCAATGTCATCAGTGATTTGTTCAAAAATTTCATTCAAACTATCATTGTCAACAGATTTGTAATATTTTCCATTTGCAGCAGTTGCAATAGCAATCAATTCCTCTTCGTTTAATTCTGCATACAAAGGATTTCCATAGATGTTTGTTCCAAGTAATACAGGTTCATCAGAGCCCATGCCAATTGTATGAATTTGAATTTTTTTCTGCAATGCATATTGTACGGCTTCATTTGGTGTTACAATACCAGCATTATGATCACCATCACTTAGCAAAATTACTACTTTTTTCTTGTTAGGAATGGAATTTGCCATATCCACGCCTAATACAAGACCATCACCGATTGCAGTAGCACCATCTCTTTGTCGAATTGACTGTAAATCGTTAATGGTTTTTTCTTTGAATGGAGTCAGATATGAAACAGTTGTTGCGCCAGACTCGAATAAAATGATTCCAGTATGATCATTTGGTTCAAGATTATCTATTAGAATCTCAGCTGCATTTTTTGCAGATTCCAATCTAGTAGGTGGATAGTCAGTTGCAGCCATACTTCCAGAGCCATCAAGAACCAATACGACATTCACTCCTTCCTGAATATTTTCAAGCGGCATTCTTGGATCTGCAAGACCAATTATGATTAGGCCTACAGCGACAAGTATGAGTATGAACGGAAGGTGTTTTCGTAATTGCGATTGTGATGAAACAGAATTTTTTACAAGCTGTAGATTACTGAATTTTAGTGAATTTGATTTCTTTGTTTTTGTATAAAATCTATACAGATAATAAAATCCAGGCAATATTAAAAGTGCAAATAAAACATACCAATAACCAAATTCATAATCCATATTTATCGCCTCATACGTTGGTTAAAGAACTGTCTTAACGCAACATCAAATGGAACTTGTTCTGAAACATTTACCATTTCTACTTTTAATTTTGTAATATCATTTTTAATTTTTTCACTATTTTCTAATGAGTTTTTTGTAAATGCATTCCTAAATGATGCATCAGAAGTATTAACCATTAATTGTTCACCAGATTCAATATCTTCTAACATTGTATATCCAATATCTGGTAACTCAGATTCACGTATGTCAGATAGATTTACTAAAATTACATCATGACGATTTTTAAGAAATTTTAATGGACGTAAAAAGTTTGGCGATATGTAATCAGATATTATGAATACTACACTTTGTTGGCCTAAAATGCGATGTAATTGTAGTAATGAAGATTGGATATCAGTTTGTGTACTTTTTGGTTTGTATGCAAGTAATGTTCGAAGTAATGATAAACTGTGTTTTCTACCTTTTCTTGCCGGAACAAATTGTTCTAGTTTATCTGTAAATATTCCAAGTCCAACATTATCATTATTTTTCATTGCAGAAAATATGATTGATGCTGCAACTTCATGTCCTATCGATTTTTTACTTTTCATAAACCCAAAGTCATTACTTGCCGAATAATCAAATATCACATACACACGTAAGTCACGTTCTTCAACGAACTCTTTTACATGTAATTTGTTAGTACGTGCAGTAACATTCCAGTCAATATGTCTTACATCATCACCCAAAACATATTCTCTAACTTCAGAAAATTCTATTCCTCTCCCACGAATTTTTGATTTATAGCTTCCCGCCATCATACCATCCACTAATCCCTTAGTTTTGATTTCTAATTCACGAATACGTTTCAGTAAATCTTTAATTTCAGACAATTGAATTCTATGGTGCACGGACTTTTTCCAATATTTTATCAATTAGAGCATCAGAAGTATTACCTTCAGCTTCTGCTTCAAATGTTAGGATAATTCTATGTCGTAAGACATCATGTGCAATTGATTTAATGTCATCAGGTATGACAAAACCCCGTCCTGCAAGTAATGCATTTGCTTTTGCTGCTAAAATTAACCATATAGATGCACGAGGAGATGCACCAAATTCTATCATATCACCTAATTCAAGATCATAATTTTTTGGATTTCGTGTGGCATCCACAATGCTTGATACATATTCTTCAATTTTTTCATCTGCATAGATTTTTTGGACAAATTTTTGTATCTCAAGTACTACATCCTTTGATACAATATTTTCTGCAGATGGTTTGGTTTCTTGTGTATTCCGCTGAATGATTAGTTTTTCATCTTCTTTAGACGGGTAGTTGATAATTAATTTTAATGCAAATCTATCAATTTGAGCTTCAGGTAATCGGTATGTGCCTTCACTTTCAATTGGATTTTGTGTTGCAAGAACTAAAAATGGTTTTTCAATTTCAAATGTATCACCGTGTATACTTACTTGTCGTTCTTGCATTGCTTCAAGTAATGCAGATTGAACTTTAGGAGGTGCACGATTAATTTCATCAGCAAGTATTAGATTACTAAAAACAGGTCCTTTCTCAGTTACAAATTTTTCGTTTTTGTTATCATAAATTTTTGTTCCAGTAATATCAGCAGGAAGTAAATCAGGAGTAAACTGTATTCGACAAAAATTTGCACCAAGTGTTTTTGACAATGTATCAACCATTTTGGTTTTAGCTAAACCAGGTACACCCTCTAATAGAACATGTCCGTCAGCCATCATTGCAATTACTAATTTTTTAATTACTTCTTCTTGTCCTACTATGACTTTTTGAACTTCATCTACAATTGTCATTATTTGTTTGGAGTAATTCTTTGATTGTTCAGTTAATGTTTGAATTTCAGGATTAGCAGAGTGATATGATGATTCAACAGTCATAAGATTCAATCTAATTCTGGATTCTGAATATAATAATGATCACAATAGATCTATCATTGTACTATTTCAAAAATTCAATTTTATCATAAAAAATAACATCAATATTATTAATCACAGATTATCATAAACGAGTATGATGCTGAAATTAACAATTAAAGATATTTTGAAACAGCGAACGTTTGGAATGATTGCTGTAATTTCAGGAGTGAGTGTAGGGACATTATACTATTTCCTCACATTGGAAATGGGGTTAGCCCACATGTCAGCAGAAATTGAATTATTGCCAATGTATATGGCAGCATCAATTACGTTGACAGCAGTAGTAGCAGTGTTAGCAGGAATAAACATTGCATTGGTTGCTTACAATATCAAGACACAGCGAAGTAAAAATATGAAAAATGGTACAAGTGCAATATTAGGTGGTGCACTAACAGCCTTTACCCCTGGTTGTCCTGCATGTACAACATCATTATCAGCAGTTTTAGGAATTGTAGGAGGACTTGCCATATTCCCATTGCAAGGATTAGAATTGAAATTCATATCTATTGGCGCACTAACATTTTCAATTTGGTGGGCCATGCGTAACATTAACAACGCTACATGCTGTGTAATGAAAGAATAGTCATAAAACCAAATATATTCAAAAAATTTCAACTATTACATGACACTTGAAGAACCATCTCAGAATTTTCTTTTAGACTCATTTAATGAAACAAGGAATACAACATTACAATTAGTGAAAAACTTAGAAAGAGATGATTTTGGCGTACAAACTGCAGTTTTCATGAGCCCACCAAAATGGCACATTGGACATGTAAGTTGGTTAAACGAAATAGTCTTAAGCAAAACACAACCTAATTATGAATTTTTTTCAGATGAACTTTCTGAATATCTAAATTCATACTATAATCAATTTGGTAAACCATATGACAAATCAAAACGAGGAGTAATGTCAAGACCAACGGTAGATGAAATTTTACAATACTTTGATGTTATAACAAATAAGGTTAGAGAGGTTATCAGTAAACCCTTAGAAAAAGAAACAGCATATCTTTTCACAATGGCAATCAATCATGAATGTCAACATCAAGAACTTTTAGTGTATGATTTACAACATCTGCTAGGAGACCAATATAGACCAGCTAAAATTAACGAACCAGTAGTATCATCAAATAAAGAAAAGAAAGCTATCAAAGTAAATGGAGGGCTATACAATTTAGGATATTCAGGAAATGATTATTGTTATGATATTGAACTTCCAGAACATAAAACGTATCTAAATGATTATCAGATTGATAATTTTTTGACAAGTAATTCAGAATATTTGGAATTTATGAATGAAGGAGGATATGAAGATTATTCATTTTGGCTTTCAGATGGATGGGATGCGGTAAAGAAAAATGAGTGGAATTCTCCAATGTATTGGGAAAAAGATAGAGATGACTGGATTACAAGAGATTTTGCAGGAAAACGAAAAATTAATCCAAATGAGCCTGTATGTCACGTAAGCTTCTATGAAGCAGCAGCATACTGTAAGTGGGCAAATAAAAGACTACCAACAGAGGCAGAATGGGAAAAAGCTGCACTTTGGAATGATAAAAAAGAAATCAAGACAATTTTCCCATGGGGAAATGAAAAACCTACAGAATCACATGCAAATTTGTTAGAGTCAAATATTTGGAACTGCAGTAATGTGGGCGCCTATGAGAATGGAAAAAGTAACTACGGATGCTACCAAATGATAGGAGATGTTTGGGAATGGACATCGTCAGAGTTTATCGGATATCCAGGATTCAAAAGTGGGTTTGACGAATACAACGACAAGTGGTTTACAAATCAAAAAGTTTTACGCGGAGGATCTTTTGGAACACCGTCAAAATCAATTAGAGGATCTTACAGAAATTTTTTCAGATTAGATGAGAGATGGTTAATTTCAGGATTCAGATGTGTGGAAGATATTTAGAGTTTTTTTGCTAAAACAAGTGAATAGTAGTTTTTAGAATCAAACCAAATCTCTAATTTTTCAAAATTACATTCATTCAATAAAGAATCTATTTGGGAGATGGAAAATTTGTGTGAGTTTTCAGTATGAATTAACTCATCTTTTGAAAGAGTTACAGATAGATCAGATTTTGGAATTGTTATGGATTGATCAGATAATGAACGAAGATACATCTCAACACGACCTTTTTCTTCATCATAAATTGCATGATGTTCAAAATTTTCTAAATCAAAGTCTGCACCCAATTCATCATTAATTCTTTTCAAGACATTTAGATTGAATTTTGCAGTTATATTTTGAGAATCATTGTATGCATTGTGTAACACCTGTTGATCTTTTTTCAGGTCTAGTCCAATTAGAAATAGATCATCAGATTTCATAAGATTATTAATTTTTTGAAGAAATTTCATTCCTTCATTTTCATTAAAGTTTCCAAAGCTTGAACCAAGAAAAGTGATTAGATTTGGCTTATCATCATAATGTTCAATGAAATCAAGACCATTTTCAAATGTATCCACCACTCCAGTTACTGTGAGATTCTCATAATCCATGCAAAGGTTTTTGGCACTTTGATCTAAAATTTCTGAAATATCTATTGGGAAATATTGTAAATGTGTTTGAGATTTGAATAAAATATTAATTAAAAGACGAGTCTTTACAGAAGAACCGCTTCCTAACTCCACTAAATGAAATTCGTTTGAAAGGTATGGGAGTAATTTTTTCTCAAGTGTTTGTAGAATTTCTGTTTCAGAATTGTAAGGATAGTATTCCGGAAGAGAACATATTTCATCGAATAGTTTGGAACCATTTTCATCATAGAAAAATTTTGGACTGATTGATTTTTTTGGTTCCTGGAGTGTCTTACGAAGTTCTTCGGCAAAAGTTACAGTAACACTTGTCTTATGAGGTTTGAAATATTTTAGATTATCTTGGATTAGGTATGATTGATAGCCTGACATTTTTTGTTTTGATTTATCGTTCATATTTTGGCGATTTTTGCTTTGCATAAATTTCTTATCATAGGAGAATATAATACCAATATGAAAGAGGTACTAAGAATCGAAGATCTGACAAAGAAATTTAAGAAAAAAAACTTTTTTTCATCTGATTCAGATGAAGTTATTGCATCAGATTCAGTTAATTTTTCACTCGAACAAGGAAAAATTTTAGCTATAGCAGGACAATCAGGTTCAGGAAAATCAACTATTGCAAAATTAATTCTCAGAGCTATTAAACCAGATTCAGGCAAAATTTTTCATAATCAAAAAGAGATTATGGATAATTCAGATGAATTAAGAAAATTTAGAATGAAGTGTCAAATGATATACCAAGATCCTTATGATTCAATTAATCCAAGAATGACAATTTCAGATATTGTCAGTGAACCTTTAGAGATTCATAATATAGGTACAAAAAAGGAACGTGAACAAAGAGTAATTGAAACATTAGAAAAAGTAAAACTGGAACCTGCAGAAGAAATTTCTAAAAAATATCCACATATGTTGTCAGGAGGACAACGACAAAGAGCTGTAATTGCAAGAGCAATAGTAGTAGAACCAGAGATTATCATTGCGGATGAACCAGTATCAATGTTAGATGTTTCAATACGTGCAGAGGTTTTAGAATTGATGAAAGAAATTCAGAAAGAAAATAATATTTCAATGATATACATTACACATGATCTTGCAACAGCCAAACACTTTGCAGATGATATTTTGATTTTAAAATCAGGAAAAGTGATGGAAATAGGTACTGTCGAGAAGGTGTTATCACAGCCTGAAAATCCGTATACTAAAGCACTAATTTCTGCAATTTCAGAACCTGATCCTAAAAATCTCTATAAAGAAAAGAAGATTTTATTTGAATAATTATACAAATTTAATCATTATTTGATGATGGGACTTTTTCTTTAGAGTTTTTTCTTTGATATGCCTTATAGGTCAATCCGGTAATGACCATCAAAATGGCGGTTAATCCTGACCACATTACAAATGGTACAACTTCAGTATCTGCCATGAATTATTATGAATTTACACCAAAATAAACATGTTAAAAAAAATACCAATTGTTAGATTATAATATTCAGAAATGTAATCAATTTAGTTGGAAGAATTAAATTTTGACGTAGTAGTAGTTGGCGGAGGTCCTGCAGGTTCATCTGCAGCACATATGGCAGCAAAGAATGGCTGTACAGTTGCATTAATCGAAAAAGAAAAAGAAATTGCAGAAACTGTTAGAACAAGCGGCGTGACATGGGTTTCCGATATTAATGAATTTGGAATTCCAAAAGATTGCTACAATCCAATAAAGAAATTTTCTTTTTGTTCACCAAAAAATTATGTTACAATTGCAGATGATGTTGCAAAAGCAGCAGTATTGGATGTCAGAAAAACATACAGATTCTTAGCAACTAGAGCGAAATCATCCGGTAGTGAATTATTTACAAATACAAATGTTTCAGAGGTTTTAAAGGATTCATCAGGTAAGTGTGTAGGAGTTGTTGCTAAATCACAAGGTAAAGTTATGCAATTTAACGCTAAAGTTGTAATTGATGCAAGTGGGTTTACATCAATTGTTGCTAAAGAATTAGGATATGTAACACAATGGAAAAAGTTTGGAGTAGGTGCAGAGTTTGAAGTAAAGACAGAGAAATTAGAATATGATAATTGGTGGTTAATGGTAGGACAAGAGTATTCACCTGCAGGATATGCATGGATTTTTCCAACATCGAAAAATACTGCAAGAATTGGAGTGGGAGTTGGAAAACCAGATTCAGATGTGGATCCAACAATTAGATTAAATGAATTAATTGATAAAAAAATTGGCCCTATCAAAGATTTGGGAAATATTGAAAAAATTGAGTTTCATTACGGATTAATACCAAATGATGGATTGTCAAGGAAAACAGTTTTTGATAATTTAATTCTAGTTGGAGATTCAGCAGGTCAAGCAAATCCTCTTGTTTTAGAAGGAATAAGATATGCAATTAGATTTGGTGAAGTTGCAGGTAAGGTTGCAGCAGATGCAATAAAAAATAACAATACAACAGAAGCATCATTAATTCCATATGAAAAAGAATGGAAAAAAGCAATAGAATCAAAAATTAATTCTGCAGTTAAGGTTCAAAATAGATGGGTTGGATTATCAGATGACGAGTGGGATAAGGAATTAGACATAATTAACGAATTAACAGCAGATGAATTTTTAGATTTCATTCGTGCAGATTTTGGAGTGGCAAAAATGGTAAAGCTTGCTACACACCATCCAAAGATGGTTGTAAGACAGTTATTCAATATGGTCAAAGGTACGTAATTTATTATCATATACGAAGCAAGGCTTTATTCATCTAGATTTTCTCGAAAATTGTATGGTATTTGAAAAATCAGAATCTGGGCTAGTTCGTAGCTTATCTCTAAAAGATTCAGTTATGATTGGAGTGGCATCCATGATAGGCGGAGCCATTTTTGTCCTAGTAGGACCAGGTATGGCTCAAGCTGGAGCTGCACTAATGATTGCATTTTTACTTAATGGCGTAATTACAGTATTTACAGCATTAACATATGCAGAATTAGGATCTGCATTTCCTGCAACAGGAGGAGGTTACAAATGGGTGAGAGAGGGATTACCAAGACCTAACGCATATCTTAGCGGATGGATGGCATGGTTTGGACATACAATTGCAGGTTCTCTCTATGCAGTTGCGTTTGGTTCATTTTTTGCGCATCTATTGATAACATCAGGAATTATTGGAGACGACATAGGAATTCCAGTAGATAAAATTTTTGCCATAATCGCAATAATTATTTTTACATTTGTTAATGTCAGAGGATCATCAGATACAGGAAAGGTTGGTAATGCAATTACATTTACACAATTAGCAATAATTGGCATACTAATTGCAGCAGCAATTGGTGCAATGATGTTTGCAAATCCAAATTGGTCTGATAATTATAGAGATTTCCTTCCTAGCGGAGTAGCCGGATTGGCATTAGCGATGGGATTAACATTCATTGCGTTTGAAGGTTATGAAATAATTTCACAAGCAGGAGATGAGATAAAAAATCCTAGAAAAAATATCCCACGTGCAATTATGATTTCACTTGGAATTGTTGTTTCAGTTTACATTGTATTTACATTTGTTTTCATTGGAGGATTAAACGAATCAGTAATAGGAATGCCCGCATGGGAATTTATTGGAAGTTTTGGAGAATTAGGAATAATAGAAGCAGCAGATCAATTTCTTCCATTTGGTGCATTAATTGTATTAGCAGGAGGTTTAGTTTCTACACTTTCTGCATTAAATGCAACTACATTTGCAGCAAGTCGAGTGAGTTTTGCGATGGGAACACAGTATAATCTACCGTTTGTGTTCAGTAAAATTCATCCTAAACATCGCACACCGTTTGTAGCAACAATTGTTTCAGGAATAATCATGTTGATTCTTGCAGTATCCATGGATTTGACCGCAATTGCGTTTGCAGCAAGTGTTATGTTCCTATTTTTGTTCACACAGGTGAATTTAGCCTCAATTACAATTAGAAGACTATATGCATCAACGGTAGATTATGGATTCAAGACTCCACTCTTTCCATTAATTCCAATAATAGGAATAATCACGGCAATGGGACTTTCAATTTATCTATTATTTACACATCCTGAGAGTTGGCTAATAGCTATAATTTGGATAGTAATTGGTTTTGTAATTTACAAATTTTATACATCAAAAAAAGAGTTAGAGCATAATGCACCATTAGTTTTTACACAAGGACCAAAGTTACGAAAGAAATACAGAGTCTTGATGGTTTTTGACAAACGTTCTGCAGAAAGAATGTACAAGATGGCAAGATCGATTGCCAAAGATAAAGATGGAGAAGTTACAATTTTAGATGTTGTTAATGTACCACGACAAACACCATTGTCATTAACACATGGTATTGGTGAAAAAGGATTAAAAGCAATAGAAGAGTTCAAAAGAGAAATTACAGGTTCATTAAGAAATAGATACTTGGTGAGATTAGCACATGATCCAACAGAGGCAATTTTACAAACTACTGAAGAACAAGATATCAATACATTGTTGATTGATTTTGATTTTTTGAAAAATAATAGAAAATTACTTTCACTTACAACATGCGATATTATTGGAGTCCGAGTACGAAAATCATTTGAAGAAGATATGAAAAACATCATTGTTGCATACGATAAAGGAAGACATAGTGATCTAGGTTTGGAAATTGCTAATTCATTTCAAAAAATGGAGCAGTCAAAAATTCGGGTGATTCGAGGAGTTATTGAAGATCCAAAACAAGAAACAGAAATTGTGAACAGGATTAATGAAAAAATGTTTGAGTTGGATTTGCCAAAAATACAGTTTGAAAAAGTGTATTCAGATTCTAACATCATAAATGAACTATTAGATAATTTCAAAAAAGAAAAGAATGCATTATTGATATTGGGTGCGGGAAATCAAACCGATACCGCATTTAGTCCTAAAACGCTAAGCATTTTAGATAAGAGTGGGAAATCAGCCATAATAGTTAGAAATCACAGATTCTCAGAAGTACACGCAAGATCTTTTGCAAATTTCATCATGCCAAAAATAATTCAAGTGAAATTTATCTACCAGATCTATGTCAATATCATGCAAAAGATTTACTCTATGAAAGCAAAATCTCAAAAAGATAGGTATGATGATGACCACTTCAATGCCTAATTTTTCAGATATCTTGAAATAACTGATTAGTTTTTAGAAGAATTACAAGTGCGAGCTGGTGCACAGTGCTGTTACGACAGAGGAAACTCCTCTCTCCTTGCAGAAATTGTGGTCCGGAGATGGGCAATCAGAGATGGTTGGCAACAGAGCAGAAAAAAATCTCTCTTGGAGTGTACGATGAGGACAAAATCTGAGATTTCCGAGAAAAGAGAATGAGAAATCTGACCCACAAGGAGCAAAGCCAAACAGAACTATAGAATTCTGCATCTGGTTCAGGTAGGCTGCAAAGCGGAATAATGTGTAAAACAGAAAGAGGGTTACGGCCAGCACGTACTATTACTCTGGTTTCCAGCCTTTTGGCATGGCACCAGGTTTACTAGTTGATTCTTCAGCTGGTGCTTGTTCAGTTGTTGTCTCTTCAGCTTTTTGTTCAACTTGTGGATTGTCATAAACACTTCTGTGATGTTCGTAATCGTCAGATTTGAGATGTGCTTCACCTCTGTTAGTTTTGTAACCACCAGAGCCGGTACTTGTATCGGCACCAACTAATTGTGATGGATCAATACCAGTTTGTACATTTCCTGCTGCAATGTCACCTTTACGTTTCTTTTCACTTACGATGAAAATTGCAACTCCGGCGATACCAGCAAATCCAGCCATTCCATAGATAATCATAACAGGAAATTCACCAGTGGATGTTGTTGCATAACCTTCAGGTGCTTCTGGATAAACACCAACAACTTCTGTGCGGTCTAATGTGTCAATGTTTGCGAATCCTGCAAAGAAAATATTTGCAGAATCTGCAGATTCAATAGTTCGTAAATCATAAGTTTTGTCAGTGGTAAATGATGCTTCATGTTCTTTTTCTGTTTGGATTCCTTCTCTGAGACTACTTTCTCCCATTGTGTAAGAAGACCAAACAACTCCTGCTAATTCTTCAGATAATCCAAATTGTGATGCGTCAACGTTAATTCCTGTTGGGTCAAATAAGAAGTGCCAGTTGCCTAGTGGCTGTGCTTTAATTCCAGTTGCATCCATAATTGGAGAATTCAATAATGTTTCAGCTTCACTACCTAATATTGAAGCATATAATCCCGGTGCAACATCAGCGATAAATGATATTGGTAAGTTAATTTCATGATCCATTCCGTTAGAATTTACAGTTACTTCGCCTGGAACCATTACACCTCTCCAATTCATATCTACTAAGCCAGAGTTTCCACCAGATGATTCACGAAGTATGTGATTTGTTATTTGCATTGTTAGAATAATTTTATAATCAATTGATGTGTTTAATCCACGACCAGTCAATTTAGTATCATAATCTATTTGAACGTCAGTTACAGCAGCAGAACTTCCTGATTGGGAGAATTGATAGTTAATTCTGTCACGTAGTTCATTTACTCCAGGATCAGAAGAAGTAATTGTGAATGTTTTAGCAAATTTCTGACCTCTGAGTTCCTCTGTAAGCATTCCACCATCATCATAATTGATAATTACGGTTCTTTGGAATTTTATCTCAACTTCATCAGTTGCACCACCTTCAACCCAAGTCCTAAATTCCATTTGTGCTGCAAATGCAGGGCCTACAGTAGATGCTAGCATAATTACAGCAAGTGATGCTACTAAAATTCCTACACGAGACACGTAGCGATTTTTTTACTCTTAATAATAAATCTAACTTAGACGATTATTTTTTGCGATCATTTGGAAGAAGTAATATGTAGTCAGCGTTTTGAGACTTTCGGTATAATAATTTATGATAACAATATTGGCTGGCGGCACAGGATCAATTAAGATGGTCAGAGGTTTTGCAGCTCATGATCAAGAAGTTACAGTGATTAGCAATGTGGGAGATAATTACTGGCATTATGGAATGTACATGTGTCCAGATATTGATACAATAATTTACGGATTATCTGGAATTTTAGATGAAGAAAAGGGATGGGGCGTAAAAAAAGATACCAACAATTTCCTAAGACAAATGGAAGTGTTTGGAGAAGAGACATGGTTTAGAGTTGGAGATAGAGATGCTGCAACACATCTTATGAGAACTAATATGCTAAAGAATGGAAAAAATCTTTCGGATATCACACAATGGATGTGTGAAAAATTTGCAGTTGAATCTAAAGTCATTCCAATTACAGATAATACAGTTGAAACAAGAATTACAGCAAATGGTGAAGACTTGCATCTACAAGAATTTTGGGTTAAACATAGAGGTAGAGGAACAATTGAAGGAATTCAATATGTCGGAGCAGACAAAGCAAGACCAAATCCAGATGCCATAGCAGCAATTCAAGATGCAGAGTTGGTAGTAATTGCACCTGGAAATCCATTAACGAGTATTGGACCAATGATGGGAATTAAAGGAGTTAGAAAAGAATTAACTAAAAATAAAAAGAAAGTAGTTGCTGTTTCACCTTTGGTGGGAAATAAATCATTTAGTGGACCTGCAGATAAGTACATGGAAGCTGCAGGAATTGAAGTTTCAGTATTTGGATTAGCACAGTTTTATGCAGATGTATGTTCAAAAATGATTATAGATACAAAAGATAAGGCACTTGCACCTAAAATTGAAGGCTTAGATATACGTGTACTAGATACAAAAATCAAAATGCAAAATAAAATAGCTGAAGAAGCACTTGCAGGATTCATTTTAAAACAATTGAAATTATAGTTGAAAACATCAGTAATAATTCCTGTTAAGACATTTCAAAAATCTAAAACAAGATTACAATTATCTAAAGAAAAAACGAGTAAGTTGTGCAGATTATTATTAGAAGAAGTCATTAGAACAATTCATGAATCGAAGTTAATTGATAAAACAATCGTAGTCACTAACGAAGAAGAAATTTCAGACATCATAAAAAAATATGATTGTGAAAAGATTCAAGATGAATATGAAACGAGTGTAAATGATGCTGTAAAACTAGCAGAAAAATATCTTATCGATAATCAATTCACACATTCAATTGTTTTACCGTTAGATGTTCCATTTTTCTATTCAGAGGATCTAAAAGAATTATTGAAAGTCTCATCAGATAAATCAGTAATAATAGTGCCATCAAGACATTTTGATGGAACTAATGCACTAGTTAGAACTCCAATTAATTCCATGACACCAAGATATGACGAGGGAAGTTATAGTTTTCAGACAGAATCTGCAAAAAATGATGATGTAAAAATTACAATTGGATTGATGTACAGACTAATGTTAGATATCGATAATACTGAAGATTTGGAATTTGTTATAAAACAAAACATTAAACCAGAATTTTGTGATAAGATTAAAAGAATAATTGAGAATTGATCACTCAGGAATGATAGAAGAATTAATGGATTTTTTATAGTTTAGAAATAACATAATTACTGAGATAATACCAGAGATGATTAGAATTATTTCAAAAGTCCCAATCATAGAGTGAGCAGATGCATTTTGTACAGAAATTCCATTAATTTCAGATATTAAAAACAGGTACGAGTAAATAAAGTAGTTAGTAGCCCAATGTAAAATTATTGCAGCAGCTAATCCATATCTAAAATAGACCCAACCAATAATTATTCCACCAATGGATGCTTGGAGGATTTTTCCAGTGGTCCAAGGTTCACCGGAAATGACATGAGCTACTCCAAAAAAGATTCCAACTATTACAATTATTGTCATAGCCTTTTTGTTATCATAAATATGCAGAGTTGAATATGGAGCCCACAAGGATTTTATGAAAAATTTTACGGATGATTTATGTGAATAAATTAAAAATAATGGAATTCCAATCAGAATTAAACGAAACCCAATTTCTTCAGTAATTGGTGCTAATGATATTTGTAAAAATAATATCAAATCATTTGCAGTGTCAGGGGGTTCAGTTATAATTCCAAAACTTTCTTGAATAATTGTTATTACAGCAGAGACAAGAACAAGTATTGAAAACCATTTGATAATGTTAAGCATGTAGTTTTCAGAAAATGAAATTTTTTCATTTGATAAAATATTTGAGATTATTTTTATAAAATTTTTTTTAGGTCCTAAAAAGGAAATAACAAATAAAATTATAAAAATAGACCAGAAAATTACAAATAAATCACCTATCTGATATTCTATTGGAACTTGAATGTTTACACCGGCAATAAAAAAATCAAATTTTTCTAGAGGAAAGGTATAATCTATGTCATCACCAATGTCTGAATTAAAAATCGCATATGCACCTAATGGAAATGATACAATCATCAAACCAAAAATTACAGACATTAAAGCAGAGAAAGGAATTCCAAAACCATGTAAAATATTTTCTAGAAGAGACACGATAATTCTAATGAAGTTCTATCTTTTCTTCAGAAAATCCTAACTTAACAAGTGCTTCTTTAATTGTATCTCGATGATCACCTTGTAAGAAGATGTAACCTTCTTTTGCGGTTCCACCACAAGCATATTTACCTTTTAGCTCTTTTGCTACACTTTCCAAGTTATTGATTTTAGGATCTAAGCCTTCAATCATTGTACCTTTTTTCTTGAATCTTCTAGTCTCTAAACGAATAATTATTTGAGAACTATCTTTGTCTAAATCACCACAAGCGCATAAATCATCAGGAAGACCACAAGTGTTACAGATTACCGCCATTAGTTCGAAAAGCTTTGAATTATCAGGTTATTAAGCCTTAGTAGAAGAAATACAATTTTTTTAGGCTGTATAACAAGCAGAAACATGTCAGAGGATATAAGAAAAAAGGCAATAGAGATGCTATTGAGTGGTGCCACATTACTTAGTGAACCATGCCCCTACTGTAAAGGAGTCAGAGTAATGAAAGATGGAGATGCATTATGTGTTAGTTGTGGAAAGTCACCTGATAAAGAACTCGAAAAAAATAGCAATGAACCGCAAAATGACTCGCCTGTAAAAAAATTGGAGGAAAAATTACAGAGTATGACCGATGAATTATCAAAGGAAAAAGATCCCGAAAAACAACAAACCATACTAAAATCGATCAATTTACTAATCGATACGATATCCAAGTTGAAATAGTAGTCAAAAACTTTTTATTCGTAATTTCTTGGTTTGAGTCATGGCAGATAACAAAGCAAGTGCATCATTACCAGCATCAGGTGCAGGTCTTTTAAGATTTTTTGAAGATGAGACAAAAGGAGTAAAGGTAGACCCAAAAATTGTTGTTTCAATTCCAATTAGTCTAATTGTAGTCTCATGGTTACTAGATATACTGTTAATTCCTTGATCGAGAAATGCCTGAAAAAGATGACGTTAGCAAGATACACGACAAATACACATTATCATTAATCAATCCATCATCACATTATATTTCTCTAGCAATATCAATTGTAATTGCAGGATTGATTGGAGCATTTACTGCTTCAACATACTTGGGTTCAACAGAAGTGATACTTCCAACATTAGCAGTCATTGGAGCATTAGTTGGAACACAATTTTTAGATATTTTATTTTCAAAACATAAAGAATATTCAAAATCATTACACGTTTCATTATTTGGAAATGGATTATTCTTTGTTAGCACACTGATAGGATTTGGTGCAATGGGACTGTTTGAAAAAGATGGATTGGATTTGTTTTATGTTACAATGGGAATGATTGTATTTGCAAGCTTTAGAATCGGAATTTTCACAACAATTCTAGGAGCAAGTTTAAAGAAGGCATGGGCAGTTGCGTTTATTCAACCTCTAGCAATGTATTTGGTTTTGATACCACCAGAAATGTGGATTAGTTCACTTACAAACCCAATGGCATTGTTTTTTGGAGCAATATTTTTAGGATTAGCGACAGCATGGGCTTATCTTACGGACAAAGCAGGACGACCAGGATTGAAAAGTACTCATGAATTGATTCAAGCTTATGTCACATCAATGTCTAGAAAAGATCCAGATCCATTAGAAAAAATTATCGAACAAAGTGCAACAGAATCAACTGTGTCTACATCACAATTAAGATTTGAATCATCAGATAAAGAAGATGATTTTAGAATAGTATTACCAGATATTCATCCAGGTCCATTTCATCCTATAGGCGGAAGTAACATTACAGACCTGATTTACAAGAAAATGGATTCAACTGCAATGGTCATGCATAGTATATCAAACCATGATCTTAATTTACCAACACAAAAAGAAGTTCAAAATTATCTGAACAGTTTGCAAGAGAGCAAGGTACAACAAGGAGGAGCAGTATGTACAGAACCAGTAGCAGTTACAATAAACAAGGCTAGAGCAGGAGGATTGCTATTTGATAGAACTGCGTTGTTATTTTTGTCATTATCACCTCACGGAATGGAAGATTTACCACCAAACGTTAGAAGTGAGATTGAACAATTTGCTGAAAATAGAAATTTTGAGCAAGTTATGATTGTAGATACTCATAATGCCATGGGAAATGATATTTCGAAAGAAGATTCAGAAGATTTGCTTTTAGCTGCAAAATCTACACTGGATACATTGAAGACTAAAGAGAGTCATCCGTTCAAGTTCGGATTTGCCAATTCCGAAGACATGGAGTTAATTGAAAACGATATTGCAGGAGGAGGAATTGCGATTTTATGTTTGGAGATAAATAATAAAAAATACTTTTTGGGATGGGCAGATGCCAACAATATGGAAAATGGTGTAAGGGAAACTATCGTTAAACACTTTGCAGATAATGGATCAGAGTTAATTGAAATTTGTACATCAGATACACACTATACCGCAAGCGGTGCAAGAAATAGAAATGGATATCATCAGTTAGGAGTATTGTCAAAACCACCTGAATTATCAAACTGGTATTTTGATTTAGCACAAAAGGCGGAATCAAGAATTAAAGAGGGATCATTCGAGGTGTTAGAGCATCAAACAAATGTTAAGGTCATGGGACCTACAATATTTTCAGATTATTCAAAGATCATGGATAAGACAATGAATATTACAAAATATTGTCTAATAGCAGATGCAGGATTATTCTTGGCTGCTATTTTTCTATAGATAGTTTAAAGATAGTATCTATTTATGTAACCTTGGTCTCTATGGTGACCGTGCTAAGATCTTTTCATTATCAGACTGGTATTCACCAATTGAACTAAAGTCACCAGTAGAAAGAACTGAAACTAACAGGCAACTTGCAACAATCATCATCATGACGATACCTAGAGTTTTGAATTTCAATATCTATTTGAATATACAAGGTATATCTAAACCAGTATGACCGTTGGCAACTAATAGATACAAAATTCTTTGTCTCTACTTTTCTATAGACGCAAGAGAATCTAAATTTCCTACAAATTCATCTAAAAATGACGATAGTTTCATTATAGGTACAATTGGCACATTCTCAATAAACTGAATCTCTTCTTGATGAAGTGTTACAATTACAGGAAGCGCAGACATATTTTCATCAGCCACATATCTTTTTACACGTTCAACCTGTTTTTTTACAATCTCATTTAATGCAGATTTACTCATAGTTTTCCAATGCTTGCAATCTATCAATAGCGCAATGTCCATTTTTGTTCCAACGACATCAATTTCCATTCTAGGTTTTGTTAAGATGAGATTTTTTGTTACATCAAAATCCTTTTTTTCAAGAATTAATCCAGTGATAGATTCAAAATCCTGCCAGGTGAGATATTCAGATACAGATTCTACATCGGCACCAAGTTTGATTGCAAATAATGCGGTTTGAAGTCTATCATTAGGAATATCAAAATCCACAAGATCGTCATTCCAAGTACCAATCCCATTTTGAACTAACGTGTATAGTAGTTCTTTTGCACTAATTTCATCCAATTCTGTAACAATGGAAAAATCGGTAACGCTCACTCCACCTTCAAGTATACCGTTAATTCCCTTAACAACCTGTTTTGGATTCATGTATAATTCAGTTCAATTACAATTGTATTAAAATGCTAAAATTTATCCAAGGTGAAGCATTAGTTGAAACAGTTGAAAAATTTTAAAATAATTCTCATTATTTGTTTAATATCTATAATTCCACCAGCATTTGCTCAAAAAGGAACGTATGTTGATGAGATAAAGTTCATACAATATCTTGACGAGAATACCGCCTTAGAAGAAGTCAAAAATGGGAATCTCGATATGTACTATTACAGAATTTCTTCAGACAGAATAGAAGATTCGGAGTCTAGAGAGAAGTTGAAGGTGTTTGAATCAACAGGAGGGTACTACAGTATTTTGTTAAATCCGACAGATGAAGGACCATTCAATCCCTTTTCAATTCGAGAAATACGATACGCTGTGAATTTTATGGTGGACAGAGATTTGATTGTGAACGAATTACTAGGAGGATTTGGGACATCAATGTTTTCAAATTATGGAAGTTTTTCTGCAGAATATTTGAGAGTCTTAGATGTGATTGAGACGTTCCAATTTAGATATAATCCATCATTTGCAGAGAAAGTAATTACGGATGAATTGACAATACATGGAGCAGAGAAAATTGATGGAGTATGGAATTATGAAAATGAACCAATAGAAATTACATTTTTTATCAGAAGTGATGATCCTGTTAGAAAAGCGATAGGAGAAATTCTATCATCAGAGTTGGAAGAAATTGGATTTAAGGTGAATAAAGAATTTGGAGATTTGAATAAGGCATATGTTGTGGTTTACGGTTCAAATCCTGCTGAACAGAAATGGAGTTTATACACAGAGGGGTGGGGTAGTTCAGGTTTTACAAGATATGATTCGGTTACACTTGCTCAGATGTATTCCCCATGGTTTTCAAGCATGCCTGGAAACAATAACCCATCAAACTGGAATTATGAAAATGAAAAATTAGATAAATTAACTCAGAGAATTTACTCCGGAGAATTTAATGATAAAGATGAAAGAACTAGCATAATCAAAGAGGCGATGAAAGAAGGCGTAAATGAATCGGTTCGAATATTTCTTGCAAGTAAAATTGATCAATATGTCGTGAATCAAGAGGTAGATGGAATAATCAATGCATTAGGAGCGGGAGTTCCAAGTAGATTCACACCGATTAATGTCAGAACTGATTCAGGAACACTAGACGTAGGCGTAAAGCAAATTTATCAAGCAGCATGGAATCCTATTGGAGGATTAGGTGATACATACAGTAATCAAATTTGGCTCTCAATTACAGACCCAATTTTAACAGGACATCCATTTTCAGGAGAGATGATGCCAATACGAAGTTCATGGGAAGTGGAAACAAATGGAATTACATCATCAATAGATGTTCCAAATGATGCAATAAAATGGAATCCTGATTCAGAGAAATGGGATAAAGTAGGAAATGGAATTTCTGCAAAAAGTAAGATTACATATGATTTGAAATTTAATCAATGGCATCACGGTCAAGAGATGAACATGAATGACATAATCTATTCAGTTTACTTTCTGTCAGAATGGGGTTCAGAAAGAACTGAAGATGATAGAACGTATGATGCAGATTTTTCACCACAAGCATCTCAAGTTTTGAATACATTGAAGGGAATTCGTATAATTGATGATAATACAATTGAGGTGTATACAGATTTTTGGCATTTTGATTCAGGGGAGATTGCGTCATGGGGAAGTGTTTGGAGCAATATGCCTTGGGAAATTATGGCATCGATGGAACAAATCGTAATAGATGGAAAAAGTTCATTTTCACGTACAGAATCAATTACAAAAAACATCAATTGGCTTTCATTGATAATTCCAAATGATGCAAATCAGGTAAAAATGCAATTGGATACTTTTGAGGAAAATAAACACATACCAAATGCGCTAAAACAATTCAATCCACAAAACGGATTTCAAAATATTAGATATGATTCTAGTCAAGAATGGATTACTGAGAATAATCACGCAGTGATTAGTAATGGTCCATTTTATCTGGATAGATATTCACCTGATTCAAGGACTATAGTTATCAAATCATTTGATTATGGAAATTATGTTTTTGAGCAAGGAAAATGGAAGGAGTTCGAGGATGTTAAATTTCCATCAATCAACTCTATTGAGTTTACACAGCCATATGTTTTAGGCTCAAATGAAGAAATTCTTGTTTCAACAGAAAACTCATCTGAAATCCATTACTTTATTGTTAATTCAGAAGGAGAAATTATTCTAAATGGAATTAAAGAGATAGTGAATAGTATGGGAAATATCAATTTAGATAGAAATTCAGTAATTAGTGAAGGAGTTCATACTATCAAAATTTTTGCAGCATCAGATGATGTTCTGAAACCATACGAATACTCAAAAAGTTTCATGATAATTTCAAATGATAAAGAAATTCCAAAGACAGATGTAATTAGTGACATAAAAAAATCAGAAGTGGATTATTGGTACGTGTTATTGATTATTCCTATTTTTAGTATTATTGCAGTTTTAGTAATTAGAAAATCAAGACTTTCTACCAATAACAAATAGCGTTCCAAATTCACGTTTCCATTTGGATTTGTTTTTAGAATCTGTGACATGTTTTGAACGAGTAGTAAAGCCAATTTCGCGGAACATTTGCTTCCATTCTTTTTCAGAACGTAAATCCATTGGAATATCCATATCTTTTACCCATCTAGTGGTCAAAGTATTATCACTGTAAAAATCAGTTCCACAGTAAAATGTACCACCCTTTTTGAGTAATTTGAATACCTTTTCTAATGCAGGCTCCATTGGTACAGAATAATATAATGATTCCATTGAAAAAATTATATCAAATTTTTCTTTTGTATCCCACGATTCAAGTTCAGTAACAAAATAACTTTCTTTTTTAGATGAAATTTTAGATTTTGCATTTTTAATCATCATTTTGCTTTTATCAATTCCAATTGCTTTGATACAAGAGGGTTTTTCTGACATTTTTCTTACTACCCAGCCATTACCACAGCCGATATCAAGAAATGTAAAATTTTCTTTTAGAGATAGTTTGTCTAGAAATTGATTTACGGTGGTACCATGACCTTTTTCCATTTCTTCTGAGCGACCAGTATTTGCCCATACATCAAATAATTTTGAAGTTTTATCCATTTGAGATGTTAAATTTTACTTAATTATATTCATAGCCATATTCACGTATGATCTCATTTACCTGATCTTCAGATGTTACTTTTTGATAATCATGTAAGAGATTTTCATTTAATTCCAAAAACGTATGTCCCCAATTGAACTTCTCAAGTAGTTTTTGCGATAATTCTTCATCACCTAAAATGAAGGCAGCGCCTGCTATTGCTTCAACAGTAGTTAATTTGTTAATTTTTGAATAGTTTACGGGATTACCAGCTAAAAGAGGAGGTAATTTTCTAGATACACCAACAAAGTCTTTTTGGAAAACTTCTTCCGCTAAAGCCCATGAACAATCAATTCCAGTTATGGACGTGAAAAGTGATTTTTCCTTATTCAGTAATGTTTTTTCTGCATACGGGTGTAAAAGAACCGTTTTTGATTGAGATTTTGTGATTTTTTGTGCCAATCCAAATTTTATTAATTTAGCAGCTGTGCATTTTTTTGGATCATCTTGATAGAACATTAAAAGATTAATTTTCATATTATGAGGATTTTGGGGAAGGTTTTGTGTTTTACTCTAATGCTACGTATGATACCTTGTAATAAAATCTAGATGGTTGATCATCTTTGAGAATTTCTACATTCCAATTATCAATATCAATTTTTGAAGTTGAATCTTCAGGTACAATTGAGAATTTCTCTAATCTTACATCATCGCCACTATAACGAATTTTATAATTAACGTCATCAATTGTGACAATTGAATAAATTGCACCTGGTTTTCTAGTGGATTCAGTTACTAAACAATCTGAACCTTGTCCAATTATACATTGACCACTAGAAGTAGTAATTCGAAGATTTACATCAGATTCTTCACCTCGGGCAGAAGTAAATAGTGAACCTTGGATTACACGAGGTACAAGAGTTGAATCATCAGTCGATTTTTCAGTTAAGATAATTGGAATTGTGTCATCAGCGATTCTATTGAATTTTTCAATTATTTTTTTTGAGATAGTTGTGCTAGTTTCATGAACGGGAATTCCAATTATTTCAGATTCATCAACTACAAAGAATTGTTTTTCAAATTCACCAAAATGTGTATCAACGACTATTGTATATAATCCCAAAACAGAATTGGAAGGTAGTTTATAATTCCAGAAAAATCCAGGTCCGTTAACACCTTCTTGAACTCTTATTTTCTTTTCGGAATTTCCAAATCCACATTGTGCACCTTCAAAACAATTTATTTTTGAAACATCTGGAGTGTCAACTCTTACAGATACACTATCATAATAATAGATGTTATTTATTTTTCCAGATATTCGGATAGTGTCACCAGCCACAAATTCATCTTTTTCTAAATTTACTGAAATTGAAGGGGACAATCCACCCTTTAGTGAAGAGTCAGTGACCTTGACAGAAGTTTCATCATGATAACCAAAGTAATCGGCTTTTACAGCATAAATTCCATCTTTGAAAACTCCAGCACGTAAATCAAAGACGGTTGCGTAATTTCCATCATCGTCAGGATATGCCTTATATCGCATATCAGTGAGGAGAAGTTTTTGTGATTTCATGATAATAGTACCGTCATAGCCAGATGATCTGTCAGATCTTTTTGTATTTTGATCTACATCACCACGAATAATATTTCCATCCGCATCTTCGTAATATGCTCCGCCTTCGCCTGAGCCGCCACCACCAGTATAATTCTCATCTGCATTAGGAACTGTTTGCACAGATGCGGCACCAGAAATAGTCATAGATCTTGGATATGGAATTGAAACCTCAACATAATTCATCATTGCCTGAGCATAATTAGTAGAATATGATGAGCCTTCTTGTGTTTGTGCACTAGTTTTTGTAGAGGATTGGTCTAATTCAATACCTGTTTTTTGCATGACGGTTCCAGTTACAATTAATTTATCACCAACATTAAATGTCAAATTCTCACCGCATATCACAGACTCCATAGAAGGTGGAATTTCACCTTTTCCTATACTTCTCAAATCTTTTAGAATTTCATCAACATGTGCACGATTACTTTTACAAATATTCATGGTCAGAGGTTCTTGAGTTTCAGTTTCTGTGATAATTTCAGATTGTGCAGATTTTATTTCAAATGAAAGTGATTCAGAAACATTAGAAAGTGGGTGAACCGCATTTACAGTGTAAAGACCATAATCAAATTGTAATGGATACAATATTACATCAATAGAATAACCTCCAACTGAATCAGGATATGCAGTAAACTTCAAGGGTTTATTGTAAACAGAACAATCATTGGTATTACAGTTTGTATAGCCATCTTTTTGATTATGATCCTGATATGTAATTGTTCGTCCAGAAGAATCAGCAAAAGTGATTTCTACAGAATTACGCATATTATTACCAATTTCTGCTTGATGATAATCCAAAATTTTTCCAGTCAAAGATAAACCAGAACCTAGTACATAACTAGATTCATTTATTTTTAATCCTAGTGGAGTTCTGATATCAACAAAAGATTCAGGATCTTCAACAACTTTGAAATAAGTTACGCCATCTCCAAAGTATTCAGAAACAGTTACCTTGTAATCACCAAATGAACCCGCATAGTTTTCATCAGAAGAAGTATTTTCAACTAGATTAAATTCATATTCAAAAGTTCCATCACCATTCAATCTCACTCTATCCTGTAAATCAAATGGATCAGGTGCAACATAACGTGCATCAGAACCTATTGCAGATGATGATAAAACACCAGTTTGTGTTACCTTCAATTCTAGATCTTCTACCCAGATATCATTACTTCTGCCAGTAATTTTTATGATATCTCCAACAGAATAGACTTCCTTGTCAGTGGATATTGAGATTAGTACATTTTCCTTTACGTCTTCAGATAAAACAAAACTAGCGCTAGCATTTATTGTATCATCAGAGGAATAGTATCTAGGGTTTTGAGATTTGTAAATACCTTCAATTTGATATGTTCCATAAACAGGATTTACAGTTCCCATGAATAATTGAGTTGAAAATGCAAATAGTTCTCCAGCACCCTGTTGAAATACTTTTGAAAAGCTTTCATTTGGAAAAATTGTTCCTTCAAAAATAATCTCTTGGTTTGGATTAGTTACAGTATAGTCCAATCCACCATATTGTATTGATGAGTTTGTATCTGCCGATAATATTACAATTTCACCAGGAATGTAAGATTCTTTATCAGTAGTAATTTTCAGATTTTCTTTTTCAGATTCAAGTTCAGATGATTTATCTTCAGTGTTAATACTAAAATTTAGATTAGAAGTGTATTCACCGTAAGAAACTACCACATTATAATCACCTTGATTAAATCCTAAAACTTTTTGGAGATTTAAAGTTGTAGAAAAACTTAGATCTCTATCAGGAAATAGTGCTAAATTTTTAAAATAATTTGGACCTTGTATGTTAATTTTAATCATCTCAGGTGTAGATAAGCTGGTGAATAATTCTTCAGATATATTTCCAGAAATTGTCACAGTTTCAGTAAATACATATCCAGATTTTCCAAGAGTTGTAAATAAAGAAAATTCACGTTGTTCAATATCAATAATTTTTCCATTAGATGATTTTGGCGTCATTCGTTTTAATTCCCAATCAGAAGCAGAGTTTGTATCCATTCCATCTGTAGTTCTTTGCCATGAATTACCATCATCATCTAAATCTTTGATTAGAGGAGTTTCATCAATTAAATTTCCAGCGGCATCACGAAGTGTAACAGTTTCACCAAAGTCTTTAAACCAAAAATTGACATGTGTTAAAGCCACGAATGAATTTGGTTCAATTATTGTGCCGTCTGGAATTTCCAATGTCTTCCAAGTGGCTGACGGAACTAACGACCATCCACTAATGTCAATTTCTTTTGCTGTAGGATTATAAAGTTCAACAAATTCAGAGGTATCAGAACCAAGAGAATTAGTTTCAACTTCATTAATTACTATATCAGAATCAAAGGAACTTTGTGAAAGTCCAGGGGTTATAGTACCACCTAGCAATAAAATCGCCATTAGGCCAAATAGTAGAGGATTTTTCAAATGCATTTACTACTCATATTCCTATTTTTACCAATAATAGAATCAAATTGAGAAAAAGTTGATCCGTTTGTCAAAGTCTTATGTGTTTTTGGGCACATTACAAAAGATTAGGCATGAATTGGTATAAACCGCTCGTAGAAATCATACATTTCCAAATTTTTTTCTATCACATATCGGACATTTTTGATTCTCAATTTTTGAGCCACATTTTACACATATTCCTTCACCCACAGACTCTTCAATCATTTTTTTCCTACGACCAACAAAAATTCTAATTCCAAAGTAAATTGCCAATGAAATAATTATTGCATAAATGGGCGGAAGTCCAACTCCCATTAAGCCAATTAGAAAAAATAAGATTCCAACTATTAACAAAAAATCTTTTCTTTTTAATGCCAAGTAATTTTGTATTCAATGTTATTGATAAAAAGATAATGCCAAACTCAGATAATAGATTATTTCATTCAATTTCCATACTCTAACTCTTCTTCATCGTTCAGCGAATAATATGACAATTCTTTGTATAAATATGTAAAATGGGAGCGGCGAGATTTGAACGCGCGACCTCTGCGTCCCAAACGCAGAATCATACCAAGCTAGACCACGCTCCCAGCGAACAAAAACAATTGCCCAATTTAAACAATAGAATCTTAACTGAGTAAATCAGAGATAGCTTATGGCACTTGATGATTATATTAAAGCAGGAAAAATTGCAGGTGAAGTTAGAGAAAATGTTAGAAAAACAGATTGGGTGGGAAAAACAGTATACGAAATTTGTGAGTACGTTGAAGGAGAAATTAAAAAACGAGGAGCAAAATGTGCATTTCCTGTAAATACCAGTATTAATGAAGTAGCAGCACACTATACAGCAGAACCAAACGATGAGATAGTAATTACAGATAATGATCTTGTAAAAATTGATCTTGGTGCACAAATTGACGGATACATTGCAGATACTGCAGTAACAGTATGTTATAATCCAGAATTTGATACACTTGTTCAAGGTGCAGAATCTGCATTAAAGAATGCAATGTCAATGATGAAAACAGGAATAAAGTCGAGTGATGTTGGAAGGACCATAGAAAAAACTATCAAAGATTTAGGGCTAATTCCAATTGCAAATCTCAGCGGTCATTCTTTAGAACAGTATACAATTCATGCAGGTAAATCGGTACCAAACATTTGGTCAATTGGTTCTTTTAATTTTCCAAGTGAACAAGCATTTGCATGTGAACCTTTTGTAACAACAGGAGATGGATTGGGATTTGTTCATGAGGGAAAAGTGAAAAATATTTTTGCATTAGCATCAAGAAAAAAAACTAAAGACAAAGAAGCAGATGATATGTTAGATTACATATGGACAAATTTCAATATGTTGCCATTTGCGCTAAGATGGTTACTTGAAAAATGGGAAGAAAAGGATGCTAGAAGAATTTTAGAAATATTGATCAAGAAAAAGGCAGTTCATGCATATCCAGTATTAGTAGAAGGAAATGGTCAGAGAGTTGCTCAAGCAGAACATACATTCATTCCAAATGATAACGGAGTGATGATAACCACTAATCCATAATTACGCCAAAAATTTTTGTAATTGACATTTTTCCATCACATTGAGAACAATCTTCAGAAGTGGAAAAAACAACATCCCCAGTAGAAAATTTTCTTTTCTTTATGAATTTACACGAATTACATTCCATAGAAGTATAACATGTAGAAAGTGTATTTTTTGATTTACTCATTGTGATACACCAATAGTATTTCCAACACCGATCACTAGAACTGATTGTCCAGAAGAAGTATTTTCTCTAATCATTTCATGAAGTTCATCTTTAACAGTTTTTGCACTATCTGCAATATCTTTAGTCATTAGAGTAATTGCTTCATGAATTGATTGTTTCACAACAAGAGCTAAAATTGGAATTTGGTTATTAGTAGCAATTTCTTCAATTTTAAATCGCTCAGTACCAATACCACCAATTGCCGCACCGAATCCTTTAGCTATAGATGCAGAATCCTCACCTTCAAGTTTCAATGATGCATCAATCATAATTATAAGATCAGGTTTTTTAATTGAAATTATCTTTTCAAGTCCATCACCAGGACGACCAACCGTCGCATTTGGACCTTCAGCTTTTAATAAAAATAAATCTCTATCTTCAAAAGTTGTTTTTGACCAGACCGTTTCGAATGCAGCAGGTTCTTTGGTAGTACCTAACATCATTTCACCAACTATCATTGGTCCAATACCATCACCAATTGGTTGACCATGTTTTATTGCAGGCATTGCATCCTTCAATGCAACAGCCTCTTCCATAATGAAAGGAATCATCATTTGTAATGGTAAAATTAACGGGAAGTTTTTCTGTTTTTTTGCAGTGAGATATAGATGACGTGTGTATTTATGAAATAATTGTAAAGTAGTAACTATTTCTAATAAATTCTGAAGTTTGGATAACTCTACAGAAGATAAATTAGAAAACATTGTATTAATTTGTAATCTAATAAAATCTTCTCGTGAACGAACTAGATGATTAATTTTTAAAATAATTCCATTAGGATCTATATCCACAGGCATAATCGTGAAATAATCAAAAAAACTATCCAATTTTTTTGATGGATCAGATTTGTATGTAAGATTATTTTTCACATAATTTAGAAAATCCTTTTTTGTAGATGTAGTATATTCATCTAGTTTTCCAATATCTTTTTTAATTTCATTTGATGATATTATCAGTTGAATTCGTTGTCCATAAAAAACAAAGATTATGACAGGTAGTATCCATATCAACATCATTACTGTATCAATATCTTCACCAACCCATGCTAAAAATTCATCAAGATTATAACCTAAAATTTCCAATAATCAATTACTTTAATTTTGTAATTTAATCATATCCATGCAATTAAGAGAGAAAATGTGTAATTTCACGAGTATTTTTATTAATGATATTTTCTACATTGTGATATGCCACAAACAAAACCAATCATTAGTGTTGAAAATGTAGTGGCTTCAGCTACAGTAGACCAAAAAATGGATCTAAATGATATTACAAAAAAATTTCCAGATGTAGAATATCATCCAGATCAATTTCCAGGATTAGTATTCAGAATCAAAAGTCCAAAGACAGCTACGCTAATTTTTACTTCAGGAAAGATGGTATGTACAGGTGCAAAATCAGAACAAATGTCAAAAAATGCAGTTAAAACAGTAGTGGAGAAATTAAGAAAAGGAAAAATTAAAGTTAAAAAAAATGCAGTGGTGACAATTCAAAATATTGTTGCATCAATAAATTTAGGTGGAAGAATTCATCTTGAACAAGCAGCAAGAACATTACCAAGAAGCATGTATGAACCAGAACAATTTCCAGGTTTGATTCACAGAATGCTTGATCCAAAAACAGTCATTTTGTTATTTTCTTCAGGAAAACTTGTATGTACAGGTGCAAAGAAAGAAGAAGATGTTTATCGTTCAGTGAATAATTTACACGCACTTTTAGAAGAAAAAAAATTAATGGTTTACGATTAAAAAATTATTTAATCTTTGTTCCTGCAGGAACATCATCATCAACAGTTAACCAAAATGGCTTGTCATCAATATCAGCAGCTAATAACATTGCATTAGATTCAACACCAGCCATTTTTTTGGGTTCTAAATTTGCAACAACAATTACTGTTTTTCCAATCAAATCTTCAGGTTCATAAAATTGCGCACCGCCAATTATTACATCACGCTCCTCATCTCCCAAAGAAATTGTACCTTTGATTATTCTTGATTTCTCAGGGATTTTTTCAGTGGATACAATTTTTGCTACACGTAGATCCAATTTTGAAAAATCATCATATGAAATATCATCCATAATGCATGAAATACAGACGGTTTAAAATTAATTTCTAAATTTTTAGACTGTAAATTGTATCTAGAATTTGATAAACCTAATATTTTCGAGTAATTGGATGGAGATATGGCAGAAATCAAGACGTCGGTAATAATTAATTCAACTCAAGAAAAAATTTGGGATGTCATATCAGATATCGATAATGAACCAAAATTCTGGAAAGGTACGAAAGAAGTTAGAAATATTTCAGAAGACGGAAATCAAATATCAAGAGAAATTACAATTGCATTTCGTGATCAGAAATGCTTGCAAGAAGTGACGATTGTTCCAAAAGAGTCGATTAAGGCAGTATTTACAAAAGGAGTCATAGTAGGAGAGAAAATTCTCACGTTGAAAAATATGGATAATTCATGTGAACTAGAAGCTGTATGGGATGTAAAACTTTCAGGAAAAATGGGCATGTTCACAGGAATAATAAAAAAACATATCAAAAGTGGAACTGAACAAGCACTCCAAGAAATTAAAAAAGAAGTGGAAAATTAATGGTCGATGTTTTCATTGATGTTTTCAATTTTATTTTTACAGTCATACTTGTAGGAGTTTTTTTGGCGTGGTTATCATTATTACATTCTATGTATCAATCATTTACTAAAACACCATTTTTAGACATATTTGAAAATAATAGTACAACAACGCCAAAAGTATCAGTAATTTTACCTGCAAGAAATGAAGAAAATTTTATCTCAAAGTGTTTAGAGACGTTAAGTTTACAAGATTACAAAAATTTTGAAATAATTGCAATTGATGATTCTTCAGAAGATAGAACTGGAGAGATTATTGCAAAATTTGCAAAAGATGATTCAAAAATCATCCATGTAAGTGCAAAAGAAAAACCCGAAAAATGGATGGGAAAAAATTGGGCATGTATGGAAGGATTCAAAAAAGCTACAGGAGCGATTATGTTATTTACAGATGCAGACACAAAATTTGAGAAAAATGTAATTACATTGGCAGTAGCACATCTACAATCAGAAAATCTTGATGCGCTAACAGTTATTCCACGACTTCGTTGTATTGATAGAATTACAAAAATAACTTTACCTATGTTATCTACATTCCTACATTCAAGATACTCCGCACTGAACGTAAACAATCCAAAGAAGAAGGTAGGGTATTTTTTTGGTAGTTTTTTTGTAATTAAACGAAAGGTGTATGAGGAAATTGGTACTCATGAAAAAGTTAAACAGGAAATAATTGAGGATGGAGCATTAGGTAAGATAACCAAAGAGTCAGGATATGCATTAAAGATGGTCAGAGGAGAACATCTGATCGAAGCGTTGTATTCAAGAAGTTCAAAAGAAATGTGGAATGGATTAAAACGATTAATCGTTCCACTATATCATCAAAGCTCTTCATCAGCAATAGGCGTATTCTTTGCAGTGCTTTTCATTTTATTTATGCCAATTCCATTATTAGGGTACTCAGTTATTGCTTTTGAATCAAGCCTGTCGTTTACAACTTTGCTAATTTCTGCAATTATTTCTACAATCACAATTTTTTCAGCATCTTTAATGGAAACTAGAATGGGATTAAACCTAAACATAGCGAATTCAATATGTGCACCTATTGGAAGTATTGTCGTAATACTTGGTTTTCTTTCAGGCATTTTAGATGCAAACAAATCTACCGCAGTATCATGGAGAGGTCGGAAATATTCAGTTAAGGAATTTTCTCAAAATTATCTTAAAGTGTAATAAAATATAACAAAAATCAGTAAGGGTTATAGTTTAACCAAACATAATTCCATCATGGCAAACAATGGCATTATTGTTGGAGGAGTAATTGCAACTGCGGCAATAATATTTGCAGTGTTTGTATCATTCAATTCAATTTCAGATAATGGAACTGGAGAATTAATTGTTGCAAATGGAAATTATGGAGAAACAGTAGGAGAAGTAACAGGAATAGAAAGAAGTTACGAATATTCACTAATTGATATTTTTGAAAAATCTGAAGAAAGTATTGTACAAGTAAGTGTACTAAGAGGAGAATCCGAAGGAGGAATGGGTTCGGGTTTTGTTTATTCTGATGAAGGATATGTTATTACTAATCAGCATGTAGTCCAAGATGCACAAAAAGTAATGATTACATTTCTTGACGGAGAAGCATACATTGGAAATGTCGTAGGCAGTGATAGAGATTTAGATATTGCAGTTGTTAAAGTTGAACCAACTAATACATATCTACAACCAATCAAGATTGGAGATTCGTCAGAACTAAAGGTTGGTGAAAAAATTGCAGCCATAGGTAATCCATTTGGATTATCAGGTTCCATGACAGCAGGGATTGTAAGTCAAATGGGACGATTGTTACCACAGGAAACTGGATATTCAATTCCAGACGTAATACAGACAGATGCCGCAATAAATCCTGGAAATTCAGGAGGGCCATTGATTAACATGAAAGGTGAAGTTGTAGGAATTAACACAGCAATACAATCAGCAACTGGGGAATTTTCAGGTATTGGATTTGCAGTTCCATCTAATACCGTAAAAAAAGTAGTTCCAGTTCTAATAGAAGATGGGGAATTCAAACATCCATGGATGGGAATTTCAGGGACAGATGTGGATCCAGAGCTTGCAGAAGTGAGAGAATTGAAAAGTTCAAAAGGTTTCTTAGTCGTATCTGTAATTGAAGGAAGTCCTGCAGAGACGGCAGGGTTACTTGGAGTTACAGAAACAGAAGAGAGAGATGGAAGAGAATTTGCTCTAGATGGAGATATAATATTAGCAATAGATGGAGAAACTGTTAGAAAGATCTCAGACATATTGGTTCATCTTCAAAGAGAGAAATCAGTCGGAGATGAGATGGTTTTATCTGTAAACAGAAATGGGGAGATGTTAGAATTAACCATGATTCTCGAAGAAAGACCTCAATAGAATTTCTACAAAATTAAATAGTCCATACTGAATTTTTAAGCAATGAGTGAATTACAATTTGATTCTGAAATTATTCATAAGATTAATGAATTCAAAGAGATCAGTAAAGAAGAAATTTTAGAATTAGCTGAAAGTGCACCTAAAGAAATCTTATTTGATACAGCGTCAAGAATTAGAGATAAACAGAAAGGTAGAACCGTTAGTTTTTCAAAAAAAGCATTTTTCAACATAATCAATCTGTGTAGAGATACATGCTCATACTGTACCTACAAAGCCGAACCTGCAGATACAAAATTATCATTGATGGGTAAGGAGACGATTAAAGAATTGGCAATTTTGGCAAAAAAATATAATTGCACTGAAGCATTATTTGTTACAGGAGAAAGACCTGAACAAAAATATTCTGAAGCAAAAAAGTGGTTAAAAGATGAAGGGTTTTCATCTACATCAGAATATTTGATTCATTGTTCAGAGATGGTATTGAATGAAGGTATTTTTCCACATACTAATGCAGGAAATCTTACTAAAAGTGAAATGAAAGAACTGCAAAAAACTAATGTCAGTATGGGAATGATGCTTGAAAACTCTAGTCCTAGATTGAGAGAAGCAGGAATGCCACATCATGACGCACCAAGTAAGGATCCAAATGCAAGATTAAATATTCTAAAAAATTCTGGTGAATTGAAAATTCCAATGACCACAGGAATCCTAGTCGGAATTGGTGAAAATATAGAAGAATGTATTCAATCGATATTAGATATCAAAGAACTTTATGACAAATATGGAAATATTCAAGAAATCATATTACAAAACTTTCATCCAAAACCAAAAACATCAATGTTTCAACAATCAACACCTGAAGAAGATTATTTTAAGACGGTAGTTGCATTATGTAGAATTATTATTCCGGATGCAAATATTCAGATTCCACCTAATTTATCACCAGAAAATTATCATGAATTTCTATCAGTCGGAATTAATGATTGGGGAGGAATTTCACCTATAACCTCAGATTATGTAAATCCAGAGTTTTCATGGCCAAATATTCAAAATGTTGAGAAGAAATGTAACAATTCAGGTTTTTCATTTAAAGCTAGATTTCCAGTATACCCAGAGTTCATTTCATTAGTAAATGATGATTTGAAACAAAGAATATCTTTAATTGCGGATGAGGAAAATTATGTAAAAGAGAGTTATTGGAAATGAATTTAGAAAATAAAGATGTGGATGGAATTTTACAATATGCAGATCCAGTAATTGCAGCAATTCTCAATAAAGCAATTTCTGGGAAAGATATCACATCTAGAGAAGCACTAGTTCTATTTGATGCAGAAGGAATTGATTTTCAACTTGTTGGTAAAGTTGCAGATTATTTACGAAGGAAAAAAGTTGGAGATACAGTAACTTATGTGGTCAACCGAAATATCAACTTCACAAATGTATGCATAAAGCAATGTGGTTTTTGCGCATTTAGTCGAGATTTCAGAGAAGAAGAAGGCTATACGCTTCCTATTGAAGAAATTACAAGAAGAGCAAAAGAAGCATACACATACGGAGCTACAGAAGTATGCGTTCAGGCAGGACTTCCGCCAGATATGGAAGCAGGATTGTATGAAAATATTTGTAGAGAAATTAAAACCGAAGTTCCAGATATACACATACATGGATTTTCTCCAGAAGAAATTCTTTATGGTGCAACAAGATCTAACATTTCAACAAAAGAATATCTAAGTAGATTAAAGGATGCAGGTGTAGATACAATTCCAGGAACTGCAGCAGAAATACTTAATCAAAAATTACGTGATAAAATTTCTCCAGGTAGGATTACAGTCAAAGATTGGACAGATGTTATAAAAACGGCACATAAGATGGGAATAAAATCCACATCAACTATGATGTTTGGACATTTGGAAACAAATGAACATAGAGTAAATCATTTAGATACAATTAGAGAGATACAAAAAGAAACAGGAGGATTTACAGAATTTGTTCCACTCAATTTCATTTACTCAGAAGCACCAATGTATAAACATCAACTTCATGAAGGTATCAAAAAAGGCGCAAATTCGAATGACGCATTGTTAGTTCATGCAATTTCACGAATCATGTTGAATAATGTTATAGATAATATACAAATGTCATGGGTAAAAGAAGGACCAAAGTTTTCACAATTACTTCTTAATTGGGGAGCAAATGATTTTGGA
This sequence comes from Candidatus Nitrosopelagicus sp., assembly GCA_028343215.1. GTDB lineage: Archaea > Thermoproteota > Nitrososphaeria > Nitrososphaerales > Nitrosopumilaceae > Nitrosopelagicus. The sequence goes on from JAOLYB010000001.1 coordinate 88,167, forward strand.
GGAACATTAGTCAATGAGAGCATATCAACTGCAGCAGGTGCAGAACATGGTCAGCTATTAAGACCAAAAGAGATACGACACTTGATTAGAAGTATAGGAAGGATTCCTGCTGAAAGAAATACAATATATAAGAAAATTAAAGAATTTAAGGTCGAACCTACAGGTTCTGATGGATTAGACGGCGTGGATGATGCAGAGAAATTTGGATCATATTTTGAATTAATTAAAATTAAAAAATACCAATATCAAAATCCTAGAAAAAATTAAGTAAAAGACTCACCAAATATGCGACAAATGCTATTGTAAGTCCAATCCCTACAAATCGTGGAATAGATTTTCTGAATCCAATGAATAAAACAAGACTAAATGCAATCATTATGTAATAATTTGAAAAGACATCAGAGGAGACAGGTATTCCAACAATAGCTGAAGAGACTCCCAATATCAATAGAATATTGTATATGTTACTTCCAACAATGTTGCCTACACCAATATCGGTTTGTTTTTTAGCTATTGCGATAATAGATGTAATTAATTCTGGAAGCGATGTTCCAATTGCAACAATTACAACTCCTATAACTAGTTGAGACAATCCCAAAGTTTCAGCAAGATTTACAGCACCATCAACTGTAAGATGACCACCGAGAAATAGCAGTATCACTCCAGCTGCAATCAGACCAAATGATTGAGGATAAGTTTCAATTTTGTATTTTGATAAGAAATATTCACCTTCTAATGCTTCGTTTTCGATAGTTTCATTTTGTTGAATTTTTTGTTTTTTGACAGTTTTGATAGTATAGGCGGTAAATGCAATGAGTGCTGCAATTAATAGAATACCGTCAATTTGTGAGATTTCACCATCATATGACATTGCTACAACCAACAAGGATACACCAATCATGATTGGAATCCATCTACTAACAGTAATTTTACTAATTAGAAGAGGAGTAAATATTGCAGAAATTCCAATCACCATGCCAACATTACTGACATTACTTCCAACAATGTTGCCTAGTATTAATTCAGTATGCGAATTAAAGGCAGCCAGTAGAGAAGCAGCTAGTTCAGGAGTAGACGTGCCATATGCCACTACTGTTAAACCAATTATCATACTACTAATTCTAAGTTTTTTTGCAAGAGAAACACCACCAGAAACTATAGCATATCCACCAATACACAAGAGTACTAAACCTGCAAGTACACTGCCAATATCAAGTATATCCACAACAACTATGCCAAGATATCTTGTTTAAATCACATTCCTTCCCTATAATTCACAATTCAAACAAGGAAAATAGATATCAAGATTTGTTCAAGTTTAGTAAATCTGATCAAATAGCTCAACAATGCATGACTTAACCTTAATATGGTAAAGTACGGTACTATACTGTATGAGAGCAAGACTAACATATGTACCACTAGAAGTAGCAGAACGATTTGAAGGATTCATAATTCAACGAGATGAACAAGTGTTAGATGCAGTTAGAGCAAAAACAAAGGAATTCAGTACACTTTCACTATTGAAATTATTATATCAATTAAACTCAAATCCAATGACATTTTCAGATTTGTATTCAAAATCAAAGATAAGAATGAAAAAATCTTTTCTGAATTATCTACATTTTTGTGTAGAATACAAATTCATAGAAAAAGAAAGAGTGGGATCAAATGTGATCTATACCATTACAGAAAAAGGAAGAATTATGCTTGATTTGTTTACAATAAATGAGAAAAATTAGATCAAAATATTCGTGATGCATATAACAAAACAAACAGTATAGAACCAGTTCCAAAAATAATTATCCGAATCATTCCACGAGACATATTTCTTCATCAAGCGAACAAGTAATTAAACAAAACATAATCAATAGAACATTGCAGTCTAACATACCAGAAGCAGAGATCTATGAAGTAGAGAAAAATAAATTGAAAAACCCTACCATTTTTGTCGGGTTTGTTGGAGCAGGACTGGTCGGAACCATAGCAGTAGATCATATGATAAATGAATTAGATATGAAAGAGATAGGTTTTCTACGTTCAAAACACTTACCGCCATCAACAGTATTCATGCAAGGTAGACTAAGACATCCATTTCGAATTTATTCAAATAATGATGGAAGCATCTGTGCAATAATTTGTGAAATAATAATCAGTAAAGAGGGAATTTACAATATCGCCATGGCAATTTTAGATTGGGCAGAAAAAAAAGGCTCAAACGAAATAATAGTGCTAGATGGAGTTGCAGATAAAAAACATGACGGAAATGCATTTTTTGCTGCAGAGGTTGACTTATGTAGAATTATGGAAGAAAATGATATCCAAATGATACCTCAAGGATTCATTACCGGAATTTCAGGAGGAATACTAAATGAGTGTCTAATTAGAAAAATTCGAGGCATTACATTACTTGCAAAAGCTAACGAAACAACTCCAGATCCTCTAGCTGCTGCAACAATCATTGATGCAGTAAATAGAGTGTATGAAACTGAGATAAATACTAAAAATTTAAAGAAACAGAAAAAACAGATTGGGGTAGATTTAAGAGAATTATCAGATAAATATTCAGAACATAAAAAAATTGATTCAAATATGTACATGTAGGTGAATGGATATGACAATAACTTACAAAAAAGCAGGAGTCGATATTTCGGAGATAAAAAAAAGTCAACGAGCAATTGGTAAATTAATAGAATCAACACATAATCTACAAAAGATGGCCAAGATGAAACATGGTTTCGGTCACTATGCAGGTATTGTTGAAATTCCTGGAGGAAAATTATTAGCAACACATACTGATGGTGTCGGTACAAAGGTGATTATTTCAAATATGTTGAAAAGATACGATACAATCGGAATAGATTGTATTGCAATGAATGTTAATGATATAATTTGCATAGGTGCAACACCAATTTCATTTGTAGATTATATTGCTGCAAACAAAAATGATCAAAAAATATTCAAACAAATTGTATCAGGATTGGTAAAGGGTGCAAAAAAATCAGCGATGCCAATTGTAGGAGGAGAGACAGCAATAATGTCTGATTTGATTTCAGGCAAAGGTTTTGGATTTGACCTTGCAGGAATGGTTGTAGGAATGCTTTCAAAAAAAGAGATGGTCTTGGGAGATAAAATAAAACCAAATGATGTAATTATCGGAATACAAAGTTCAGGTTTACATTCAAATGGATATTCATTAGCACGAAAAGCACTTTTGACAAAATATTCAGTCAAAGATAACATCAAAGGAGTTGGAAATTTAGGTAACGCACTTTTACGTCCAACCGAGATTTATGTCAAGCCAGTTTTAGAGGCACTGAAGAAATGTAAGATAAACGGATTAGCACACATTACAGGAGGATCATTTACAAAATTATTGAGATTGAAGAAGATAGGATATCATTTGGATAGTATGCCAAAGACTCCAGCATTAATGCAATTAATTGAAGATACAGGAGTGAAAAATGAAGAGATGTACAAAACATTCAACATGGGAGTAGGATTTTGTATCGTTTCACCAGAAAATCAAGTCAAAGATATTCATAAAATTTTCAATAAACATAAGATGAAATCTTATGAAATTGGCAGAATTAGTAAAAACAAGGGCGTTTTTATTAATAAATTGAAAATTGCATAGAAAAATAACATCTTGTCTTAGAAAATTTTACTAGATTTGGCTTATATGACGTAATTCTAAAAATATTAGATAATGGCAGCAGAAGCAGGCTTCATTGAAGTTATCATTGCAGTAGGAATCTTACTAGCAGCTGCAAAGCTAATGGGCGAATTATTCAGTAGAATAAAGCTGCCAATCGTACTAGGAGAATTATTGGCAGGAATGATTATTGGTCCATTTGCACTAGGAGCATTTTTGCTTCATCCAGATACAGGAGAATCAATTTTACAAATCGGACCAGAACTTAGAACACTTGGAGAGATTGGTGCAATTGTAATTTTGTTTATGGCAGGATTGGAAATGACACCAAAAGAATTTTTGCGTGGTGGAAAGGCATCATTTACAGTAGGAACACTAGGTGTAGTAGTTCCATTCTTTGCAGGACTTTTAGTATTTCAAGCATTTGGATTTGATGCATTACAAGCAATGATGATTGCAACCGCACTTACTGCAACTAGTATAGCAATTTCAATACAAGTACTAAAGGAGTTTAATAAGATTAAATCACCAGAAGCTCGTTTAATTATTGCGGCAGCAGTCGTAGATGATATTTTGGCAATTGCAGTATTATCTGTCGTTACATCATTTGGAGGTGCAGAAGCAATAGACAATATTGATTTGGTAGATGTTACATTTACGATTCTTAAGGTATTAGGATTCTTTGCAGCGATATTAATTACAGCAATTTTCGTAATTCCAAAAGTTATCACACCTAGAATTTGGAAAGCAACAGGAAGTGTGGAGGGAATAGCAACTGCATCATTCTTTGGTGCTGCAGCAATTGCAGGTATGTTGGGATTATCTCCAATTGTAGGAGCATTTGCGGTAGGAATGGCTCTTTCAGCCACAAAAGTATTTGAGAAAATAGAGAACTTCATTAGTAGAATAGGGTTAATTTTTGCGCCATTGTTCTTTGCAATAATTGGTGCGCAAGTAGACTTTAGAACGGTAAACCTGGACGTGCTAATGTTAAGTGCAGTTGTAATTGCAATTGCAATTGCAACTAAATTATTCGGATGTGGATTACCATCAATTCTATTTTTGAAAAATAAAGCTGCAGGAATGAGAGTAGGAATAGGAATGATTTCAAGAGGAGAAGTTGGATTGATTGTTGCAGGAGTTGGATTATCATCAGGAGTACTAACAGGAGATGTGTACACAACAATCGTTCTCATGGTAGCAGTCACAACTATAATCACACCAATTTGGTTGAAGATGGATTATAGAAGAGAAGTTGCAGTGAAAACAGAGGATAACTAGAAAATAAACAAATGTGTGGTTCAAACTATTTTAAAAATTATTTAAATCATACCGGTTCAGAAAACATCCATGAGTGATAAGTCTAGAGAAGAGATACGTTCAGAGTATGAAAAAGACTATCTAGAAAGATTAGCAAAAAAGAAAGAAGTGGAGTTGGACCAATATGAAGAAACTCCAATGAGTGAAGAAGAAAGAACACGAAAAGTTGAAGATGCAGAAAAAGTACAAAATGAATCTGCCGCACAAGTTCAAGCTTCATCAGCTGCAAAAAATCAATCAGAAGATGAAATAAAAAAGAAAGCAGAGTTTGAGAAACAAGTATCAGCGTTAAGAGGAGAATTGCAAGTACTCAAAGAGATGGTAACTTTAACTGACGAGTTAGAATCATTAAAAAAACAAATCAAAAAACCATCTAGAAAAAAGGCAAGTAAAAAGAAAGCAGCTCCTAAGCGGAAGGCAAGTAAAAAGAAAGCAGCTCCTAAGCGGAAGTAAAATATCATTTAAACCATTTTATGTTGCATTGATTTGCATAGAGCATGCAGAAATTAAGCGAGGATTTTTTACATGCATGTAAAGAAATTTGTGAGAAATTATCTCAAATTGATAATCCAGGAAAAAGTCAAATTAAAAATGAAATAAAAGAAGTATGTGCAAAATATGCATTAGAAAGACTACCTAGAAATTCAGAAATATTATCATCTGCAACCGAAGAACAATTCTTAAAGCTTCAGAAAGTTTTACTAAAAAAACCGGTCAAATCAGCTTCAGGAGTAACAGTCATTGCAATAATGCCAAAACCGTTTGCATGTCCACATGGAAGATGTACTTTTTGCCCCGGAGGAACAGAGATCAATACTCCAAACAGCTACACAGGGAAAGAACCGGTGACACTTAGTGCAATAGAAGACGATTATGAACCTGGAACTCAGATAAAAAGAAGAATTGAACAATTAATCGCATTTGGTCATGATCCTACAAAATTAGAGTTAGTTATCGTAGGAGGAACGTTCCTGTTTATGCCAGATGAATATCAACGAAATTTCATAAAATCATGTTATGATGCAATTAATGGATTTGAATCAAGTAGTTTAGAAGATGCAAAAAGAAATAATGAAAAAGCAAAAATGCGAAATGTTGGTTTCACAATAGAAACAAAACCAGATTATTGTCAACAAAAACATGTGGATATGATGCTAGATTATGGAACAACCAGAGTAGAAATTGGTGTTCAAAGTCTAACTGAACGAGTTTACAATATTGTGAATAGAGGTCATAATTTACAACAAGTGATAAGTTCATTTCAAATTGCAAAAGATGCAGGATACAAAGTTGTTGCACATATGATGCCAGGACTTCCAACTATGAGTCCAAAAGAAGACATTGCGGATTTTAAAAAATTATTCGAGATGAAAGAATTCAAACCAGATATGCTAAAAATTTATCCCGCTTTAGTTTTAAAAGATACTCCACTTTATGATGATTATAAATTAGGAAATTACAAACCGTATTCAACAGAAGATATGATTAATGTTTTAACTGAATCTAAAAAAATGGTTCCAAAATGGGTTCGAATCATGAGAGTTCAACGAGAAATAACAACAGATGAAATTATTGATGGTCCAAAGATGGGAAATTTAAGACAAAAAGTTCATCAGGAATTAGAAAAACAAGGAACATCATGCAAATGTATTAGATGTAGAGAAGCAGGTTTGAATAATAAAAAAGAATTTTCAGAATTAAAATTAGAAAGAATAGATTACGATGCATGTGGTGGAAAAGAGGTATTTTTGTCATTTAATGATGAAAATGACTTAACATATGGATTTTTGAGACTACGAAAACCTAGTCAAAATGCACATAGAGAGGAAATTACTGATAAAACATCAATTGTAAGAGAACTACACGTACTAGGAAAAGCAGTTGGTATTGGTGAGCAGGAAGAATTTAGCTTTCAACACCAGGGGATTGGAAAAAGATTAATGATGAAAGCAGAAGAAATTGCTGCAACAGATCTATCATCAAACAAATTATGTGTTATCAGTGCAGTAGGTACAAGAGAATATTATAGAAAATTAAATTATAAAAATAATGGACCGTATATGGCAAAGGAGTTGTGATAAAGTATGTCTGAACAAAATGTTATAGGAAAAGGTACATGGATTGACAAACTAGCATCTGAATTAATTGAAAGAGAAGAACAGTTGGGTAGAGATACAAGTTTAATCAGAGTTGAAAGTGGATTAGGTGCATCAGGTATTCCTCACATTGGTAGTTTAGGAGATGCCGTTAGAGCATACGGAGTAAAACTTGCTTTAGAAAATATGGGATATAAATCAGAATTAATTGCATATTCAGATGATCTTGATGGATTAAGAAAAATTCCTGCAGGATTTCCAGATTCGCTTGAAGAACATATTGGAAAACCAGTATCGCTAATACCAGATCATACTGGAGAACATGAATCATACGGAATGAATATGAGCAATAGGCTTTTGGACGGATTAGAGAAATTAGGAATAGAATACACCTTCAAAAGAGCAAGAGACACCTACAAAGAGGGCTTACTGCAAGAACAGATTCACACAATTTTAACACAGAGTGAAAGAATTGGAGCCAAAATTGAAGATTTAGTTGGACAAGAAAAATATCAAAAATTCTTACCATATTTTCCAGTTTGTGCACAATGTAACAGACTGTATGTTGCAGAAGCAACAGAATATCTATCTGATGAAAGAAAGGTTCGTTACAAATGTTGCGATGCAGAAATTGGAGGAAAAATTATCAAAGGTTGTGGGTATGAAGGAGAAGCCGATATTAAAAAAGATCTTGGAAAATTAGCATGGAAAGTGGAATTTGCTGCAAGGTGGAGTGCATTTGATATTAGATTCGAAGCGTATGGAAAAGATATCATGGATTCAGTCAAAGTGAATGATTGGGTTGCAGATGATGTTTTGAATTTCCCACATCCACATCACATAAAATATGAAATGTTTTTGGATAAAGGTGGAAAGAAAATATCAAAATCACTTGGTAATGTTGTAACATCTCAAACATGGTTGAAATTTGGAACACCAGAATCAATACTATTGTTGCTATACAAGAGAATTACAGGTGCAAGAGAGTTGGGATTTGAAGACATACCATCACTTATGGATGAATATAATGAATTAGAGAAAATATTTTTTGGAAAAATTAAGATTGATAATGAAGCAAAATTGGTCAAATCAAAAGGATTGTATGAATATGTGAATCTGTTAACGCCTCCAAAGCAGATGCCAGCCCAAGTAAGTTATAGACTTCTTTTAGAATTATCTAAGATTTTCAAAGAAGATAGAGTTTCCAGAATAAATAAAAAATTAATCGATTATCATGCAATAAAAGAAACATCAGCTGAAATTGATAAATTAATTGAAATGGCAGGAAACTTTGCAGATGAGTTTGATATATCAGATGAAATTGATATCGATGTAGATTCAAAGGTCAAAGGTGCACTAAGTAAACTGGTCATTCTTTTAGAAAAAGATGAAGAAATTGAAGATTTACAAAATGAGATATATCAAATTGCAAAAGGTGACGACATAGAACCAAAAGATTTCTTCAAAGTATTATACCAAATTATTTTATCAACTACTAGAGGACCAAAAATAGGCCCATTCATTTTAGATATTGGAAAAAAGAACGTAGCAGAAAAAATTGGTAAATACGTGAATTAAATGGCTCATAACGAACACAATAGACAAAAAAAAGGTGGAGGGTTTTTTCTAATAATTTTTGGAGCATTGTTATTGTTTTTAGCACCAAATTTACACACAGATAACCCAGAATTAGGAATTGTATGTTTAATCTTCGGAATAATAGTCGGAGCAGGAGGATTTTATGTGAGATTTATTAAAAAGGCAAAACGGATCTAAGAGTTAGAAATGGGATTATTTAAAAAAACAAAAAAAGAGGATACTAATGTTTATGAGGAAACAAATGACAATCTACAAAAAATTAAAGATGAAACAGAAAGCGAGATTGAAAAATTAGAAAGCGAGATTCAAGAAAAAGATGAAAGATTGGGCACAATATTAGAAAAAATTCAATTATCAAAAAAAGAATATGACGAAATTGTAGGTAAAATAATTCAATCAAAAAAAGAGTTACGCACACATGGAACTTCACAAGTAAATACTAACGAAACAAGAATGAATAATCAGAGTAAAGATAATATTTCAAAAGATATTAGCGATTCAAAAATTGAGTTGAAAAATATTCAAGATGATATTGCTAAAAAAATAGAAATTAATCAAGAATTAGAAGAGAAGATTAAGAAAAATCAACCATTTATTTCAGATTCAGAAAACCAGAAAAAGAAAATTGATGAGGAATTAAATCAAAGAAAAAATGAGTTAGAAGTTCTTAAAAAAAGATTAGGAGAGATGAAAAAGACAGATATAAAAAATAATGAAGTAGATGATTCAAAGAATGTGGTTGAAGCGGCAAGTCAAATAATTGCTACAACAAATAAAAGATTACAAGATACAACAAAAGAGCTTGAGGTTGTCAGACAATTATTAGATAAAGAAAGAAAGGCTCATAACGAAACAAAAAAGAAATTATTAGATTAGTTATAATATTTTTTCCATTTTTTCACTAAATCATCTTTTTTGATACCTAAGTCATATGAAGGAGAGGTTACTTCAGAAAAAGATTTCACATCTACTACTACAATATGAGAAATTTTGCTTTTGATGCCTTTTTTCTCAAAATAATCAAGGATATTTTTGAAATCATCTCCATCTGACAGAATTTCAGCTAATCCTTTGAATCTATACCCTAGACGAGAAAAAGGATCTATCACATTAATTTCAATTGAAGGGTTTTTTGTTAAATTTTCAATTGTTTGAGGAGACCGAATGTTTGCAAATACCAATCGTGAGTCATCAAGAATTGCAATTGTTCCTTTTGGCGAAAGATTTGGAGTGCCATCTAAAGCGACGGTTGCAACATAACCTAATTTTTGAAAATTTACAAGATTTTTTATCTCGTCATCAAATTCAATCATAAAATGAGTTTAGATTACAGGTAATTAAATTCGTAAATTATCTCATCAGGTCTGCTGCAACGCCATAAAATAAGAAGAACCCGATTCCACCTGCTAAAATTGCAATCCATGTTGCAATATCTTTACGCTTTGGCATAATCTACAAGAAATACGTCTTAATAATAATGCATTCCAGATCAGAATATGTCAAAACTTGGAGTGATAGGTAGAGGCTTTATGTTCATAGTAGTAGGACTTGTCACAATTATCGTAGGCTCATTTTTGTTACGTGGAAATATGCACATGTGGGATAAAACCAAACCAGATGAATCAAAAGATAAGAAATAATATTCAGTTCTGACAAATAGCCAGCTCATTTTCTACCCTAATGTTCATATTCATGAAAACCGGAATTATACATTATGCTCAATACAGTTTTCAAAGATGCAATAATCAATCGTGAAAAAACATTATCTATTCTCAAAGGACCAAATTATGAAAAAATCATACAAAAAGCAAAGGAAAATTGGATTGATTATAAACCAGAAAAACAAGAAGTAGTTTCTGCAGGTATTGATAGTAGTTTCAACAGCACGAAATTTCAGGGTGCAGAGTTATGGGCAGTGACAGCAGTATCGATAAAAACAGATGGAGAGATAATTGCAGACTTGCACGATTTTGGATTGGATACAAATCCAGTATTAGCATCATTAGCAAGTAAAATGGAGATTGATGCATGTAACATGTCAATTGATAATGCGGATTTAGTTTTGATGGATGGATCACTTTATTCACAGTTTATGACAAGACAAGCATCATTAACAGAATCAATGGTTAATGCAATGAAAAAAAGAAACAATGTTGTATTTATTTCAAAAACATCAAACACACGAAAACAATTTGAAGATTTGGGTGCTATTGCAGGAGATATTTTTTATTATAATCATGCTGCAAGAATCCCAGGATTTAGTAAGATATTTGAAGATTCAAAATTTGGGAAAGATAAAATCATTACATCAATTTTTGCAAGATTAGCAGATTCATTACCACTAATCAAAGTAGAATTATTTGGAACAGGATATACGAATGAAGATTTCAAACAAGTATTGAATAAAATTTACAAAAATAGTATCAGTGGATATCCATATTCTCTAAAACTGGCTCACAATAACTGTAAAATTTCAGGAAAAGATCTTGTAAAACTGGCAAGTATACATGGACTATCAAATGAGATTGGTTCGAGGGAGGTTTTAGGATGAGTCTAGGATTTGTTGTGGGAGAATCAAAGCCAAACGTAGTAACAGTACAGTCATCAAGAGCGCTTCCAATAGGCGAATATGTCATAATAGAAGTTGATGAAGGTAAAATTGTAGGTCTAGTAGAAACGTCATTTGTTACAAGTGCAGCATTATCCGATGTGAAAAATTTTGATGAAGCAGAAGAAAGTATTGAACTTGCCGAACTCAACAAGCGAGATAAAAGTTATACTGGGAAAATTTTGATTTTAGGTTTCTTGGAAATGTTACAAAAAGGAAAGGCAATACTTCCTGCAATCCCGCCATTACCAGGAACCAAAGTAATTAAAGCAACGAAAGCAGATCTTGGAGATATTTTTGCACCTGAAAGAAATGAATGGTTGAAAATTGGTAATCTTTTAAGAAATCAAGATATTGATTCAAAAATTAATCTAAACAAAATTGTTTCGAGACATTTAGGAATTTTAGCAATGACGGGAATGGGAAAAAGTAATCTTGTTTCACTACTTGCATCTAAAATTGCAGCATTAAGCGGAACAGTGATTATTTTTGATTATCATAATGACTATGCAGATTTAGACATACCAAAAATTAATGTAATTGATGCGAAAATTAATCCAAGATTACTAGATGCTGAAACATTATCAGAAGTTTTAGAGATTAGAGAAGGAGCAGACATTCAGCAGAGAATTTTAAGAAAAGCATTCACACCGGAAGTTAAAGAATCATCTAGTTTTTGGGAAGCATTGGATCAACAAGTACAATACATTGGAAGTGATCCGGAAAGAAAAGAAGAAAGACATTCAGCAGATAGGGTTCAAGATAAAATTGATGATGCACGTAATAGATTTGCAGATATTTTAGATCCAGACATGGTTTATCCTGTAGGATTAATCAAAGAAGGAAGACTCAACATTCTCAATGTTTCAGAATTTAGTGACAAACAAGCAAATGTTGCATTAGGATATTATCTTCAAGAATTACTCAATGATAGAAAGGCTGCAAGTAACGCAAAAAGTGCAAAAAGTAAATCTAAGAAAAGTTACATGTTCAACAGCCCAATTTTTGTTATTATTGAAGAAGCTCATGTTTTCATTCCTAAAGGTGAAGATGCCAGAGCAAAATATTGGGCAACAAAGATTGCAAGAGAGGGTCGTAAATTCGGATTAGGATTGTGCGTAGTTTCACAAAGACCACGAAATATTGAGCCTAGTATTCTCAGCCAGATGGGCTCTTTAGCGGTAATGAAAATGGTTCAAGAAGATGACCAACATCAGATTGCATCTGCATCAGAATCAATTAGTAGAGATTTGATTGCTCAGTTAACATCATTGAATGTTGGTGATGCTGTATTGGTAGGTCAATGGGTCAACTTACCAGCAATAATTCACATTGATGAGATGAAAGGTAAAGTGATTGGTTCGGACCAAAATGCAGTTGATCAATGGACGATTGCAAGAAAATTTGAGGATGAAAACAAAGGACAAGCCCAAGGAACAGTACAAAAAGATCTGTTATTAGATTAAAATGAAATTTTCACATATCTCAGATACACATCTTGGACTAATCCAATATGGATTAGAGGAAAGAGAACAGGATATTTATGATTCATTTAATCAAGCCATAAACATTTCAATACAGGATAAAGTTGATTTTGTAATTTTTGCAGGAGATATTTTTCATACCCCAAATCCAAGTGGAACTGCAATTTTACAAATGGCAAATGCATTAAAGAGATTAAAAGAAAATGAGATAGAATCTTTTTTTGTTTTAGGTGAACATGATATTAGCAGAGTACGTTCTACGCCAATTCCATATGTGTATCATAATTTAGAATTTTCAAAATATGTGGGAAGAGGAGAGCCAGTATATTACAAAGATGTCATGATCGTAGGTTTCGATAAGATAAGAAAAAATGAAATGACAGGATTAGAAGAGAAATTTTTACACGTGGAATCTTTAGCTGATAAACATAAAGGACATAAAATTTTGGTACTACATCAAGGAATTACCGAAGTTAACAAATTTGCTGGAGAAGTTAATTCTACAGATCTTCCAAAGAATTTTACATATTATGCAATGGGTCACCTTCATGATAAATTTCTTAAACAGTATGATCATCTAAAAGGACCATTAGCATACCCAGGTTCTACAGAAATGACCACTAGTGAAGGGATTAAAGAAACAGAGAAAGGATTTCTCAAAGTTGATATTTCAGATGACGAAGCAAAGCCCGAATGGATAAAACTCGATACAAGACCACAAATTTCAGTAAAAACTGAATTTGAAAATATTGATTCAGCTATTAAAGAATTAAATGAGAAAATTTCAGGAATGGAAAAGAAACCAATAATTGAAATAAAAATTCATGGAGAAAATTTAGAACGTGATGCTATAGAAGGAAAAATAGCAGATTTAGCCTCAAAATCATTACACTTTTCATGGAAAATCTTTCAAAATGATGATGAATCATCCGTATTGTTAAACAGACCGGCACAAATTGAACAAGAGTTATTCAAACTTGCGGTGAATTCTTTGAAATCAGAAAAGTTAGCACATTTTGCAATTAATGAATTATTACCATTATTATCAACGAGACAAGTCGACAATGCAACACAAGTTGTTGTAGAAAATTTTAGTAATTTTTCTGGAGAAGATAATGATTCATAGTATTGAGTTAATTGATTTTCTAGCACATCATGATACAAAGTTAGAGTTTAACAATGATGCAACAGTATTTGTTGGTCAGAATGGAGCAGGTAAATCAAGCATAATTGATGCAATTACATTTTCATTGTTTGGCTCACATATGCGAAAGAATAACAAGAGTTTGATACGAAGAGGAGCAAACAAAGCATTAGTTAAAGTTGAATTTTCTGCAAACGGGAAAAAATATAGAACCGTTAGACAAATTGATGCAAAAGGAACACTAACTGCACAGTTTTTAGAAAAAAATGGAGAAGAATTTTTACCAATTGCAGAAGGAGAAAGAAAACAGTTTGGGGAATCCATGACTAATGAAGTAGAGAAAGTTTTAGGAATGAATTTTGAAAAATTAAAAATTGCATCAATAGTTCAGCAAGGAGAACTTAATTCAATCATAAAAGCAAAACCAAAAGAGTTCAAAGAATTATTGAATACAATAATCGGCATAGATAGATTAGATGTTGCAGTAGAATCGATGAAAGAAGTTTTAAAAGAATTCAGAAAAGATACACAAAATAAACATGGTTTCGATGATACACAAATTGAATTACTAGAAAATAAAATGAGCGAATTTGAAAATGAGATTTTAAATTCAAAACCAAAGATAGGTGAGCTAGAACAAGAGAAAAAGACTACAGAGATAGAGATATCACAAATTGAACAAGAAATTGAAAAGGACAGTATGAAAGAATCACAGCTCGTAGAATTAAAAAATCAAAAAGAGGAATTAGTATCATATGCAAAAGATGCAATAAAAAAAATTCAAAAAGAGGTTATGGAAGAAGAAAGAAAAGTTAACGAATGCAAAGACTGTTTTTCAATTGTTAGTGAAAAAGAAGAGATAGAGCTTGAAATTTCAAAACTAAATTTAGAATTATCTGCAATAATGAAAGATGTTGACGAATATGGAAAAAAGAAGATTCGTTTTGAAGAACAAAGCGAATTTGCAAACAGATTAGAGTTAAGAGATGGTAAATGTCCAGTCTGTGATTCTAAAGTGGATCATCTGAATCCATTATTTCAAAAAGAACATGTTGAAGAAGAGATTAAAACACTAAGTGAAAAGCTAATTCAGCTTGAAGAGAAAAAATTAGAATTAGAAAATTTAATTCAAGAAAAAACAGATAGATTAAGAAAAGCAGAAAATGCAGATGTAAAATTAAAGACACATAATATTTCAAATGAAACAGAACTAGAGCAAATTGCAGAGACCGTTAAAGAAAAAATAAAGAAAATCAAGGAAATACCAATTACAATTAATTCAGGACAACTTTTAGAGGCATCAACAATTGATACACATGCAAAAATGAAGTATGAAAAAATTTTACAGATTGAAAAAACTACAAGTGGATTTAATCAAGAACAATTTTTAGCAAAGAAAAATGAACTTGCAAATAACCGTCAACGATTACGAGAAATTGATCAAGAATTTGGTGCAGTATCTAATAGAATAGAAAATGCCCAAAAGCAACTTGAAAAAAATAGGAGTTCATTAGATGAGTTACATAAAGTAAGAAAATATGTTATAGAGTTAGAAAATATACAAAAAAATGTCTACAGCATAGATGGAACAGTTGCAAAAAGCCTACGTTCATGGGCATTAGAAATAATTTCAGAAAAAGCATCAGAATATTTAGAAAAATTAAATACAAAAATTCAAAGAATTTCACTTTCACAAAAGACAAGAGATGTAAACATTACCTGTTATGCTAGATCAACCATGTTAGAATTAGAATCACTTAGTGGTGGAGAACAAGTAAGCATCGCATTATCACTAAGATTAGGAATGGCTCATCTCCTAGGTTCCTCAAATCTTAATTTCATGATATTAGATGAGCCTACAACACATCTGGACAGTGAACGTAGAAAAGCACTAGTTGAAGTATTATCGCAGTTAGCAAACATCAGAGGTGAGAATGCTTCAATGCAGTTTATCATTATTTCACATGATGCAGAAATTTTTGAAGACTCGTCTGTAGAAAATATTTACAAATTTGAATCGGCAATTGATGGAACAGTAGTTAGTTTACTTTAGCCACCAGTTAATTTACCAAATTTTTCACTTTTACACAAAGTTTTCATAAATTCCAGATTAGATAATGCAACTACTGCAGAATGTCTTACAGACTCTTCAGGATCATTTAGTGCTTTTTCTAAAACCTCAGGCTCACCTGTAGAACCAACAACTCCTAGTGCTACTGCTGCTTCATGTCTAACAAACATGCTAGGATCATTTGCAGTAGCATCTTCAAGTGGTGCAATTCCGCTACTAAAACACATCTGGCCTAGTGAAAATGCAGCCTCATGACGAACTAATTCATTTGGATCATCTTTGAGAACTTTGGCAATATATTGGACTTTATCCTCACCGCCAAGATCAACTATGATACATGTGGCTCTACATCTAACAACATAATCTTCATGCTCTAATAATTTAACAAAATATTCAGTATCTTGTTTTTCATAATGAGATTCCATCTCTGCAAATAGATCAATTCTAGATTGTGGTACTACATCCATATTTTTGGTTTTTTCCAGTCCTTTTTAATTCCTTTTTTTGAAATGGACGTTATGTTTTTTAATAGAAAACAAAATCACAAAATTTATGGTAGTAATTGGAGAAAAAGCACCGAATCTCAAACTAGGAAAATGGGTTCAAGGAATGGATACAAACTTTGACAAAGAGGGAGATAATGTCAAACTAGTCGAAGTGTTTCAAGTAAATTGCCCAGGATGTTTTATGCATTCAATTCCAGAAATAATTAACATTTATCAAAAATTCAAAGGAGATGGATTATCAGTAATGGGCGTAGCAACCGCATTTGAGGATTATGATAAAAATACACTAGAGAATTTAGAGATGCTTCTTACAACAGGGGAAGTTGTTGGAGATACAAAACAAGCATTATCTCAATATGGTCAACTCAATGAAGGAAAATTATCATACAAGATTCCATATCCAGTTGCAATGGATTCACTGGTAAAAGCAGGAGAGCCAACTAAAGAAAAGATGACTGCATTTATCAAAAATCAGCTACCAGATTTTGATACACAGACAGAAGATTACAAAGAGCAGATTTTTTCCAGAGTAAGAGAGTATTTCAAGACAAAAGAATACTCAGCAGAGACATTTGAGATGTACCAATTGAATGGAACACCATCTACAATTTTAGTAGATAGAAAAGGAATACTACGAGACGTTTCATTTGGTCAAACAGCCAATTTAGAATCTATGATTGAGAAATTATTAAACGAATAATTTTTTATATTTTTTTAAAACTATCAATCCAATAAAAGAAGTTGCAAGAACTAATGGTGCAATTTCATGAAATTCTGGAATAACATATGTTCCAAAAATTTCAATTGTTTCATTATTGGAATTAAATGTGATATTCATAGTATCCCCGTCAATTACATAATCAGACTCTACATCATCAATCATTACAATAAATGAACCATCTTCAAATGGAGTCATTATCTCATCAGATAATTTTATAGACAATACTCCATTATCTCCAGGATCAAACAATCTAAAAATTAGTGAATTAGTTGATTGGTTTTCATCAATATCATCGACATATCCATTAGATATTTTATAATCAATTACATCTCTAATGTTAAAAACATCAAGGTATGTGGTTCCAACTATCTCTATTTTGTGTTTTCCCATTCCTGCAAAATCCATTGTTACAAATGTTGTATTACTTCCTGATTGTAATTTTGGCATGAATTTTTCACCATCAAGAAAAATAGAATAATCACCGCCAATCAATGTGTTAGGAAAACTTACCTCAAGTGAATTATTTTCTATAGAACTTAGAACAAACAATGTGATTGATTTTTTTTCTTTATCGAAATCAAGATTTGTTACATCCAAATTTCCAGTAACCTCAACTACAAATGAATAATCATCTGTTTTTACAGGAAATGTGAATTTTAGACCAGTTTTATCAGAGAGCGGAACCGCATCAGCAAATGGAATAACTATAGATAATATTACTAGAAAAATTAATAATTTTTTTATCATGCAGCAGTAGAAATTACTCTTTTTCTTAATTCTTTATCTTTTGCAATACTTGGATGTGATGGGTCTGCTAAGATTACCTCATACCAGTAATGTTTACCGTCTTTGTACAGAAAATAAGAACCTAAAAGTTTCATATTTGGATATCTTTCAAGGACACGTCTATCTGCCACCGTTTTCATGTTGTCATCTTGTTTTATTCGAGTTACACCAAGATGTTTTGGACGTCTTCCACCTCGTGGTCTCTGACGTCTCATTCCACCAGTACCAACTCGCATTCTAATTACAACTATTCCTTGTTTTGCTTTATAGCCAAGTCGTCTTGCACGAAGGAGTCTACTAGGTCTTTCAATACGTGTAACTGCTTCTTCTTTTCTCCATACAATTGCACGTTCTCTTAATACGATAGAATTTTCCTTCCACATTTTGTACCATACATCATCTTGGCTAATCGTCATTAGATTCATAGAAAAAAATCCCCTTAATAATCCTATGAGAAAAAAATGCAAAATTCATTATATTATGTAATAGAAAGGTAATGTATGAGACAGTATTTACTACTAATACTTGGAGTCAGTATTATTTTTTCAGGTAGTGCTTATGCTCAAAATATGCAAGATGTTGAGATAATAATTTCATCTTCCAGTTATAATTATGGAGAAAAATTAGATTATAAAATAATAGTTTCTGAAGTTACAGGAGAAGACGCAGTTATTTTTATTACAAATACGAATGGAAATAAAAGTCAGTTATTGTCATTGCTTATCTCACAAGAGGAATCAAGAATAATTGCCCCATTTGCGTTTGATAGTGTGATATGGAGTGAAGGCACCTATGAATTAGAATTGCAATATTCAGGTGCAACATCAACTACATTATTTACAATTGTTAATGATGGAACAATTGGTATACCGTACTGGATAAAAGATATATCAAAAATCTGGGTGAGTGGACAAACAAAAGATGAGGAGTTTGCAAAATGTATTCAATTTTTAATTGACGAAAAAATTATTTTTAATGCTAAACCAAGTCAGGAATTAGAAATACCAGAGTGGTTTAGGATGACAACTGGATGGTGGGTAAATAATCAAATTCCAGATACGGTTTACGGAGATGCATTACAATTTTTAATTAATGATAAAGTGATTAAAATTCCAATTGAACAGAAATCATTTGGTCAAGAATCATCATCTGATAAAACTTTGTGACTTTTCTTTCCAATTCCCCACAAAATCATCATAATCACAATTCCAATTGACATTCCAATTACTATAGAATAGATAAGAGGGCCCGTTCTCATATCAGATGCATTTTTTCCCATAGGAGATAAAACACATTCACCATTTTCATAGACAGTTCCATCACCACATGCATTCATTAATTTATCAAGTTTTTCTTCTTCAGCATTTTTTGCTTCTGCGTCAGCTTGTGCTTGTGCTTGTGCTGCTGCTTCTGCATCAGCTTGTGCTTGTGCTGCTGCTTCTGCATCAGCTTGTGCTTGTGCTGCGGAATCTTGGGCTTGTTGTTCTTGTTCTATCAAAAATGAATTGTTTGCAAGAATTGTTCCAATAATTTCTATTTCTTCAGTTCCTGCAGAAAGTGAAAATGATAAAGTTCTAGATTCATCAGTTTTTACTTCTACAAATTCAATTTCATCTCCATCAGATAAAATAAAGAAATCATCGTCAGAGTATCCAAGTTTGGCATCAAAAAAGTCTCGTTGAAATGTAATAGATACATCACCATCAGAACCAGAAACTTCTATTTCAAAAATTAAGGATATGAAATCAAGATCAGCAGAAGCTGATTTTAAAACGACATTGTTTCCAGTGTAGACAATATCATAATTAGTATTATCAATTTCAGTTGAAATAGTATCAGCAAATGCTGATGGAATCATTATCGAGAAAATAAGCGCAGTTATGTATACAGTCTTTAGTTTCAATCCTAAGTAACGCCTCTAAGGATTTGTATTATCTTTTCTGCTATAACATTTGCAGCTAAAGACTGAGCTTCTTTTGTCTGAGCACCCATGTGAGGCGTAGAAATGAAGTTTGGTAGGGTTGCTAGATTGTTTGAAGTGGCGGGTTCAACCTCAAATACATCCAATGCAGCACCGCCCAATTTTCCATCCTTTAGAAATTCATATAGAGCCTCCTCATCTATTACACCACCTCGAGAGGTATTGATTATACGAGAAGTATTTTTCATTGTACCCATTTTTTCAGCATTAATCAAATGTTTAGTGCTGTCCAATAAAGGAACATGTAATGATACATAATCAGAGCTTGCAAGAAGAGTACCAAGATCAGCTTTCATTAATCCTACCTCTTTTGAGAATTCTTCATCTATCGGAACAACATCATATCCAATAATGTTCATGTTTAATGCTCTAGCAAGACGTCCAAGTCTTTTTCCAATATTTCCAAGTCCAACAATTCCTAAATATTTTCCGCGTAATTCTGTACCCATCAATTCTTTTTTTATCCAGTTTCCATTTCTTACTTCTCTATCAGCTCGTGGAATCTCTCTTGCTAATGACAACATTAAACCAATAACTAATTCTGCAACAGCATTCATTGCACCTTCAACTGCATTAATTACACGAATATTTTTTTCTTTAGCAGCTGCTTGATCAATATTATCTAAACCAACACCAACTCTTGCAATAATTTGACATTTGGTTGCTTTGTCAATCATATCTTTTGTAATTTTTGTTCTGCTTCTAACTATGACGACTTCAAAGTTTTCAATTTTATCTTGAATTTGTTCAGGAGTGATTTCTGGCTCGTATGTAATTTGTAATCCATTTTTTTCTAAAATTTCATTTAAGACAGGATTCACTTGATCACATATGAGAACTGATTGATTCATACTCATGCAAAAAGCCTGAATTCATTTAATATAATGATTTTGAAAGTGTAGAATTACTAAAATTATCTAGTCATCATAGAGAAATATGCAATTTGATATAGTTCAAATTATTCCAATTGTGTGTATTATAGCAGCAGTAGGAATTTTTGTAGGTACCAGAATTTGGATTATGTTCAGATAAATCAATAATATTTTTTGAACACGAGAATTATATCTATAAGTCACTAGTTCGGAATAAAAGGAAAAGAAGGAAAATGGGTTTAAGTTTATCCTTGTGCTGCAGCAATTACTGCAGGGATGACTTCCCATAGTGGTAAAGCGCCGTTTTCAATAGCTGCATTTGCAACATCATCAGTACACATGCAATGTACGTTCAATGCTGGATGTGAAATTGTATTCAATCCTGCTGGTGGAACTGCATCGTGTGGGTTACCTAAGACACCTGCATATGAACCTGCATCGACTGCACCTTGGACTACGCCAAGTGCGGTTGCGGTTTCATTTACTGGGTCTAATGGAAGACCTGCAACGAAGATAGTTGCTGCACCACTATAGATAGCTGCATAATCATGGTTTACTGCTGCGTAAACGCCTGGTTCGTCGAATACGATATCAACTATCATATTTTGTGAACCACCGAGTAACCATGTTTCAGTACCTTGTGCTTGAACTCTGTTACCTTGTGTAACTCTATCTACAATTTCTCCGACTACGTGCCAGAAGACTGGTTCGTTACCTTGATTTTCAATGAAGATACGAACGTGCTCATCTGTTGGTATGAAGAGTAGTTGTGATTGATATTGTTTTAAGTCCATAGAATTCCATGGTTGTGCTAAGAATATGTTCTTGTTTGCATCACCGAACATGAGTAAGTTATGAATTCCGTTTGGAACATAACCAAATGCTTGTCCGTTAACAACAGTTTGAGATGTTGAGTGACTCATCATCTTTCCCATGTCGTAAGTACCAGCGTCAGTTAAGTACAACTGGTTGTATTGCAATTGGAACTCTAGTGCATCAGCATCATAGAATTGTTTGTCCTTTACAACTTCACCGCCTTGTAGTGCTGTCTTTTCCACCATTAGTCTTTTGTAACCATCGAGTGGGTCAACAATGGTAATACCATACATACCAGAAAGTACGTGTTGGTCCATTGCTGCTAGGTCAACACCTGAGCAGTGGTATTTGAAAACACCTGGAACTTCTGCAACAAAGCAGTATTCACCGGTTTCACCGATTTTTACTGCACCCATGTAAGGTTTTGATGACATTTGTGATGCATGCATATCATTTCCGTGTTGAGTTACCTCATCACCTGGAATTGTCAATGTCATGTGTACAACGTCTCCTTGTGTAACTCTTAGTGTTGGTCCTGGGACTTGTCCACTAAAGGTCATTGCACTGTAGGTACTTCCAGTCATTGTTGGAAGATCAACACTTTCACCAGTTAGGTCAAAGTTGACTACAGGACGACCTGAGTTAAGTAGGTCTCCACATGGGCCTGATGCATATGCTTCAGGCATTACTAGTTCTAATCCGCCCATGGCAGCTACTTGTGCAAGTGGAGATGTCTCTACTTCCATTGTAGTACCACTGTTTAGTGGAGCAGTGATAGAACTTCCGAATAGTGCGCCTCCCATAACTGCGATTGCAGCTACGGTCATAATAGTACTAATACGTCTATTCATGTTCTTCGATGCTTGAACTAGATTATATAAAACCTACAGTTTTTTGATGGATATACTACTGATTTTGAGATCTTAGAATCTAGAATTACTAGAAAACATTATTATCAATTTAGGCATAGTAGATCGAAAATTCAGTTTTTATTCTTGGATGTTTTAGAGATTATGTTGAAGTATCGATCAGATAAAGATTCTCTGGGTCCAGTAAAGATTCCAGCCGATGCATATTATGGACCATTTACCGGAAGAGCAATCAAGCAGTACAATGTAACAGGTAATCCATCTCATCGAAATTTGATTAAGTCATTTGTGATGATAAAACGTTCAGCAGCGGTTGCAAATATGAAGACAAAAGCGATTAACAAAAAACAAGGAACTGCAATCGTTAAGGCTTGTGATAAAATTCTTTCAGGAAAATATATTGATCAATTTGTAGTGGATATGATAAACTCAGGTGCAGGAACTGCATTCAACATGAATTCTAACGAAGTGATTACAAATGTTGCATTGAAAGGTTTAGGTAAAAAGCAAGGACAGTATGAATTTCTTCATCCTAATGATCATGTGAACATGTCACAATCTAGTAATGACACGTATCCTACTGCAATGAATATGGCAATACTTTTTTCATTTAATGAACTAATTCCAGTGATTGATAAATTAATTAAATCAATTAGAAAGAAAGCAAAACAATTTTCAAAATATAAAAAACTTGGACGTACTCATTTAATGGACGCACTTCCAGTAACACTAGGTAGTGAGTTTGACGCATATGATACATCTTTAACAAAAGCTCAACATGCAATGATAACATCTATGATGGGATTACAACAAATTGCACTTGGAGGAACAGCAGTAGGAACTGGAGCAAATACACCAAAAGGATATAGAAAAATAGTCATTGCAGAATTAAGTAGAGTTTCAAAATTAAAATTAATTCCTCAAAAAAATATGCAACATTCACTTCAAAGTAAATTTTCAGTTGTAAATGCATCATCTGCATTGAAAAATTTTACAATAGAATTAGGTAAAATTTCAAATGATATCAGATTGATGGCATCAGGACCAATTGCAGGATTAGGAGAACTTGGAATACCGGCAGTTCATGCTGGTTCATCAATTATGCCAGGAAAAGTAAATCCATCATTAGCAGAATGTATGAATATGATATGTTTTAGTGTAATAGGAAATGATACCACAGTTTCATTTGCAGCACAAGCAGGTCAGTTTGAACTTAATGTAATGTTGCCAGGAATGTTAAAGGCAGTTCTAGATTCAACAGATATGCTAACAAACTTTTTACCAATATTTTCTGCAAACCTTATTGATGGATTAACTGCTAATCAAGCAAAACTTAGAGAAAATATTGAAAATAGCCCAGTAATTGTGACACTACTCACACCAAAAATTGGTTATCTAAAGTCTGCAGACTTGTTCAAGGAATCACTCAAGACAGGAAAAACAATAAGAGAATTAGTGGTCTCAAAAAAATTGATGACAAATAAAGAAGTCAGCTCGTTGTTAGATTAAGATGGCAAAAATTTGGGTAGAGGCGTATGGTTGCTCTGCTAGTTATTCAGACTCCGAAATGATTTCAGGTTTAATTGTTAATGGAGGACATACTTTAGCAGAAAATTCAGAGGATTCAGATCTCAATGTTATCGTTACTTGTTCAGTAAAAGACGCCACAGCAGATAAGATGATTCGTAAAATTATGGATTCTAGTTCAAAACCTCTTGTTGTTGCAGGATGTTTACCAAAAGCAGAAAAAACCAAAGTAGAGAAATTTGCAGAAAATGCAAGTTTACTAGGCCCAAATTCAATTGGTAAAACACTACAAGTTATCCAATCTACGCTTGATGGAAAAAAAACTATCGCCTTAGAAGATTCAGATATTTCAAAGGTAGGATTACCAAAAATTCGTCTAAATCCAGCAGTAGGAATTGTCGAGATTGCAAGTGGGTGTATGAGTGAATGTACATTTTGCCAGACAAAGATATCAAAAGGAGATTTGCAAAGTTATAGAGTAGGAGATATCGTAAGACAAGTTAAGACAGAATTATCAGAGGGATGTTGCGAAGTATGGCTTACATCAACAGATAATGGATGTTATGGTTTTGATATTAATTCAGATTTACCAGAATTAGTAAATACAGTATCAGAGATTCCAGAGAAATTCTTTATGAGAGTAGGGATGATGAATCCAATGTATATGCCAAGAATCCGTGAAGGGTTACTAAAATCATTTGAGAGTAGTAAAGTTTTCAAATTTTTACATGTGCCAGTTCAGAGTGGAAGCGATAAAGTTCTAAATGATATGAAAAGAGGACATACAGCTAAAACTTTCAGAGATGTTGCACAACAATTCAGAGATAAATTCGGTAAATTTACAATTTCAACAGACATCATAGTTGGATTTCCAACTGAAACTGAAGAAGATTTTCAATTGACAATGGAACTATTACAAGAAACAAGACCGGATATAGGTAATTTATCAAGATACAGTCCAAGACCAGGAACAGATGCGGCCGAAATGAAACAGATTGACATGACAGAAATGAAGAGAAGAAGTAAGTTGGCTTATGAATTAATTTGTAAAATTTCAAAAGAGAATAATGAAAAATGGATTGGATGGAAAGGAGAAGCAGTTTTTGATGAAGAGTTTAAGGACCAAAAAAGAGGTAGGAACTTTGCATACAAACCAATATTTGTAAATGAAGAGCCTAAAATCGGCGACATTAGAACAGTAGAAATTACTGATGCCACAGTTCACAGCCTGATCGGGAAGATAGTCAGATAAAGGACTCAAGAATTTTAGATCGGAATTATAATCAAAACTAAGTAAAGAGTTTTTTATCAGAAATTGCGATACTGTACATGACTTTTGAAGTTAAAGAGCCAGTACTAGTAATAGGACTAGGAGGAGCAGGCATAAAATTAGCCTCAGAAATGAGAGAAGTTTTAGGCGCAGATTCATTAAAAATTAGTCAAGATAAAAAAGACGTTTCAGAACATAATTCAATCCATATTTCCACAAAATCAATCATCAATCCATCAGTTCAATTGATTAGAGGTTGTGCTATGGAACAAAGTGAAAAAATTGCCGAACATATGAGCACATATGAGACGGTCATAATTATGGCAAATCTTGCAGGAAAATCAGGAGCAGCATTAGCTCCGGTAGTATCCTCAATTTGTAAGGAACAAAACAAAAATGTTCTATCATTTGCAATAATGCCATTCAAATTTGAGAAAAATAGAATTTTCCAATCTGGAATCTCATTGAAGAGATTAAAAATGAATTCAGATTCAACAATAATTATCGATAATGATGCAATATTGGACAGTAATCCAGACTTTACTACAGAAAGATGTTATGATGTAACAAATAATGCAATCAAATGTCTTGCAACATCAATCAAATCATCATCATTAACAGACGATACAAATATCATGTCAACATCACGTAGTACTGAAAATATTGAAGATTCGGTAAAAAATTCAATCAAAATGTTATACGAAGATGCACCACCAAACAGCATCAAACGTTCAATGCTGTATGTTTATGGAGCAGATAAAATTCCAGTAGGAGTAATCAATTCAATTTCAAACATACTAGGAGGTATTTTTGATGAAGAAAATTCTCAAGTGGACATGTCAACATCAGGTAACACAAATGTTGTACTCTTAAGTGCAATTGCTGGTGAAACACGCTTTGATAAATATGATCCATTAGGAACGATTTCAAAAGATAAAACATTAGACTGGGACGAACCAGAAACCAGTTTTAATTGTGAATTAGATTTACCACAAATAGAGTAATAATTTTTATTCTTTAGATTTTGGTTTTGCTTCTTTAGGAGCTGGCTTTTCTGTTTTTGGTTTTGCTTCTTTAGGAGCTGGCTTTTCTGTTTTTGGTTTTGCTTCTTTAGGAGCTGGCTTTTCTGTTTTTGGTTTTGCTTCTTTAGGAGCTGGCTTTTCTGTTTTTGGTTTTGCTTCTTTAGGAGCTGATTGTTCTTCTTTGAGAGTTTCTTCTGTTACTTCAATTGCATCTGGATCATCTGTTTGAGGTTCAACTTTTTGTTTAATCTCAGGAGATTTTTTTGAATCTGTTTCATCAGATTCTGTACCCTCTTCATAATTAGTAACTAAAATGTAACCATCATCTGTTTTTGTCATTTTGACACGGATTTTACGTGGAGGACTTCTAACACCTCTAGACCAAATCAATTGAGCAAGTTCTTCGTCAATCTTGATTTCTTGAGTTTTCATGTGTTTACGACCAAATTCACGGATCATGTTAATTGCTCTAACTGCACGATGTTGACTTTGAGAAAGGAGCACTTTACCTAGAGGAATTGTATATACACGTTCAAGTTCTTGAGACAACTATCCAACCTCCACATCAGTACTACGCCATTGTCTAGCCTTCGGATTTGTTCTAACAGAACGTTTAGTCTTTAGAATAACCCATGCTGGAACGGCGGATGCTTGTTTTGTTTTCTTAATTAATCTGATTTTCCTTGCAGATGTCTTTCTAGCTCCCATGAAGTTTCAAACAGATTTTCCTCTTTTTAAATCAAGCGTGATTTTACTCTATAAAACAAAGTATTCTGCTTCAGGATGATGGACAACTATTGCAGCAGTTGATTGTTCAGGAATAATTTGTCCAGATTCTGTTAATTCCATACCAGATTTTTCTCCATGAATTAATTTCCATACAAGATGCTGTTGAGTCGTATCAGGACAGCTTGGATATCCCCAACTATATCTTAAGCCACCTTTTTCAGACAATCCAAGCTCATTTCTAATTTTATGATTAATCCATTCTGCCATTGCTTCCGCTGTTTCAACAGCAAGACCATGTAGGTAGTATGCATCAGTGTACTTGTCTTCCTTATCCCATTTTTCAATTAATTCAGCAGCTTTTGTGCCAACAGTTACTGACTGAAATGCAACAACATCATTTTCACCAAAATAATCTGTCAGACACAAATGTTTTGTTTTTGATGAACGAGGGAAGTCAAAAATTATATCTTGACCATCAGGACCATCTACAACTAATTTATCATCACGGTTATGACATGAAAAATATCCGTAAACAGCTTGTGGTTCGAAGAGATTATCATCTATCACACGTTTTTTCCATTCTTCAAGAAGTTTTTCAGGATCATCAATCGTATCAGTTTTTGAATTTCCTCTAATACCCCAAGAAAGTTTGAAGAGTGAATTTTTGTTAAGATGATTCCAGATTTCATCTAGATCAAAATCTTCAGATTTCAATCTAATGACATCATTAATTTTTGGAGGGGTTGGTGGAGATACAGGTTTGATACCACTATGAGGAAGATCCTTAGAATCAACTTGTGTTACCTTACTTTCTTCCCAGTTTGATATCTTTTCTTTCCAATTATCAACAAATGTATCCTTTTCTTCAGAGACTAGCTTGTCCATTGTTTTGAGTCCATCAAACATGGTTCCACAATAAAATATTCCAGGCTCATAAAGTCCATCTTGTTTTGCAATACGGTTAATGTAATTACTGTTTATTGCAGCGCCACCACATAGTATTGGAATATTAACATCAGTTTTTCTTGCATGTTCAACAAAAAATTGCATTTGTTTTGATGTGGATACCAATAATGCTGAAAGGCCTACAGCGTCAGGTTTTACTTCATTAATTTTTTCTACAAATTTTTGCAAAGGTACTTGTTTACCTAAATCATGTACAGTGTAGCCATTATTTTCGAAGATAGTTTTTACCAAATTTTTTCCAATATCATGAACGTCACCGTAAACAGTTCCTAAAACTAGAATACCTTTGCTAGTTCCCTCTTCTTTTAGTAAGTATTTTTCTAATTCCTTAACTGCAGCCTTCATACATTCTGCAGATTTTAGTACAAATGGAAGAATTAATTCACCGGCACCGAATTTGTCACCAACAATTTTCATTGCAGGTAAAAGATCATCATTTAATGTTTCAATAGCACCTTGATGAGTGATTTCTTTACTAGCATTAATTGATAAAATTCCATCATTGTCAACAAGTAGATCTTTATCAGATAATTTTTCAGCGATAGCAGAAACCACATCATTTTGAATTCCATCTTTAAGACGATTAATTATTCTAAAATTTGAACGCTTGCCAGCAGGCCATAATGGATCAACATCAATTTTCTTCTTTTGTGCAGTAGAATCTTGACTGATACTTTCAAAATGAGATATTAAATCAGATAATGCATTTGAATGTGTATTAAAAATTAAATCCTCTACAAGTTTTCTTTCTTTTTCATCAATTTCAGTATACGGTGTTATTTCTCGTGCATTAACAATTGCACTATCTAGACCTGCTTGAACTGCATGATATAGAAATACAGAGTTCAAAACACGTCGTGTTTGTGGAGCTAAACCAAAACTAATGTTACTCAAACCAAGAGTTGTGAATGAATTTGGAAATCTTTCTTTAACAAGTTTAATTCCTTCCAGAGTATTTTTTCCAGCATCAAGAAATTCATCTTCACCAGTTGCAAGTGTAAAGGTTAGAACATCGAAGATGAATTGGTCTGGACGTAGACCATATTTTTTTCCAGATTTGTATAATAGTTCTGCAGTTTCAACCTTTTGAGATGGTGTTTTTGCCATTCCTTCAGGTCCAATACATAATGCAATTGCAGGAATTCCATATTTTGCCATCAACGGTGCTAATGCTTTGAATCGACTCCCATCACCTTCCAAATTAATTGAATTGATGATCGGTTTACCTGGAATTTGTTCAATAGCAGATTCAATTACTTCAGGATCTGTTGAATCAATTACAAGAGGTGCATCTATTTCTAAACTCAAACTTTTGACTAGTTTCAAAATGAATGCTTTTTCATCTGAGCGTTCAGTTGTTGCCACACAGACATCAATGCAATGAGCACCATCTTCAACTTGATTTCTTGCAAGATCAACTAACCCATCAAAATCATCATTTAGAACGAGCTGCTTTGCTTTTTTTGAACCCTGTGTGTTCAATCGCTCTCCTATGATAAGAGGTCCTACCTCCTGTTTAAGATCAACCGATTTTATCGATGAGCTTACTCTAGGCTTTAACATGTATATTTTTAAAATAAATTTTGTAAATACTTATCTCATCAATCTTTCTTTTGCTGGTCAATAATTTTTCTTAATTGTGTAATATGCTCAGGATTTGTTCCACAGCAACCACCAATTATGTTAATTTGTGGATATTCTTCAATGAATGAACTAAGTGCAGATGCCATTTTTTCAGGTGTCATTTTGTATACCGCCTGACCACCAACATTTTCAGGCATTCCAGCATTTGGAACTATCAGTAATGGTTTATGCTTTTGATCATTTAACCACTGTATACTTGGTTCCATCTCAATTGGACCAGTAGAACAATTTAGACCAAAAATATCAATCCCCATATCAGAGACGGTGGTGTATGCAGATTGGACATTTGTTCCTAACAGCATTTTTCCATATTGATCCAAAGTTACATTTGAAATTAATGTAACTTTCCTTCCAAGTTTTTCCATTGCCGAATGAGATGCCTCAACAGCCAATTTCACTTCAAGAATATCTTGACTAGTTTCGATCAGTAATGCATCTACAGTTCCTTTGATTAATCCCTCAGCTTGTAATTCAAAAGCTTCTCTTATTTGAGATAAAGGCATCTGACCAAGATCAGCATCATTAGAACTAGGAAGATAACCAGTAGGTCCCATAGAACCAACAACAAATCTTTGTCTATCAGTAAATTCATCACAAACACTTCTTGCTAGTTCTGCATTTTTTTCATTTAACTCAACGGTTTGTGCACCAAAACCATATTCATCAAGTTTAATTTTGTTTGAACCGAAAGTGTTAGTTTCAATACAATCTGCACCTGCAGTAAGATACTTTCTATGAATTTCTTTTATCCAATCAGGTTTGGTTGTAGATAACCCATCATTGAATCCATCTTTTCCATCTGGAAAATCTTCAGATTTTGGGTCATATCTTTGAATTTCTGTTCCCATTGCACCATCAAAAAGAAGAATTCTATTTTCTAATGCATCAGCAAATGTTTCTTTATTCAATTTTGTAATCGTGTTAAGAAATCTAAAGCTCCTTTAAAATCATTTGGAGATGTGAGTAAAACATCTCCAGTAATACTCTCAATTTCGAGAACAAAAGATGAGAAGTTATCCTCATAATTAGACCAATCAAGGTTAAGAAATTGTGCAGAACGTGAATTTTTAGGTGAAGGGAATAATAAACAAGGAATTATTGAAAAGCCTTTTGGATTCAGATAATCATTGATTCTTTTGACTTGTGAGGCATCATGGACTACTTGCGTTACAAAGCCATTTGGTTTAGATATCACTTTCTTAGAAATCTTATCAAAATTTGGTTTACTTGGTAATGATAAATAGAAATTGATTTTTTCTCCAAAACCATTTTGAATTAAATGATTAACAGCAAAGCTTGGGATAACGCCAGATTTGTAATTATTTTCAGGAGAAGGATCACCCATTAAAATTAAAATTCCATCAAGATTGGCATGTATAGCAGAATCAACAAAATCAACAATCTGAGGAATTTTTTTATCAATTACTCGTAAACTGATAGTTACGTTAAGTTTTGGATATTTTTGTTTAATTTCTGCACCAATAATTAATGGAGAAATTCGTTCAATTCCCAGTACAGAATCAGTTACATGAATTCCATCACAAAACTTGCTAATTTGCTCAATTCGCTCATCTAATAACTCAATTCGTGAAGGAGGATCTGATACTTTTGGAGGGTTGATTTCGTATCTAATCGTCATATGTGAAATCACGATACACTTGATTAAAACTTCTCTATGTTTAGCGATTTACTGATTAGGTTTTTATCTAATTTTAACAAAATCAGGACATGAAAGAATTGGTTTTGACAATAATCGCATTAGGAGTTTTTACAATGTTTTATCCAGGAATTGCAGATGCCGGAATGTACGGGGAAGTGTATATTCCAAAGCATGAATTTATAGGATTTTTTGACGAAAATGAAACATACA
Organism: Candidatus Nitrosopelagicus sp.; assembly: GCA_028343215.1. GTDB lineage: Archaea > Thermoproteota > Nitrososphaeria > Nitrososphaerales > Nitrosopumilaceae > Nitrosopelagicus. The sequence goes on from JAOLYB010000001.1 coordinate 119,720, forward strand.
CAATTTTTGCAGGAGTCAAAAATAAAGAATATTTCCCAATTATACCGACAGTAACAATTTCAATTCAAGATGGAGATGAACTGATTGTCAGAGAATACAGACTTGCTGGAATAATGCCAGAGAACATGTTACCAATGAAAGTTCAAATTCCAGAAGTTAGTACTGAAAATCCAATCTTACTTGAGCCAACAATAACATATGAAAAAACTACTGAATCATTTACAGGTGGATACATAATTTATGATGATAGTTTACAGATTTTAGATGATGGAAGTTTAGTTGGAAAAATTAGAAATGGAGGTGAAGAAACTTTTGAAAAATTTAGAATTTATGCATTAATCAAAGATAAAGATGATGTTATAATCGATATTACAGCATCAGATATCTATGATACTATGAAACCAGGAGAAGTTTTTGATTTTAAATTATTAGCAAATCCAAGTATAGCAGATAAAGTTGATTATTACAGTTGTTTTGCGTTTGGTGATGATGCAATACAACCACTTACAGTAAAACAAAATGATGATACATTTACTTTCAGGTATACTGCAAATGCATGGTTTACAGATGCAGAATTTTCTGATGATGGAAGTGAATTGAACATGTATTCTTTGAATGGATTCCAGCTTCCAGTTGTAGGAAGTTTTGAATTTCCAACCAACTCTTTGAATGAGAAATATGATGTTATCTTAGACGGGGAAAAATTTGCAAAAGGTGCAAGTTCAAAAGATCCAAAAATAAGATTTACAGAATCCGTTGAGACATTACAAAGTATAGATGAAATGGGAAATTGGCATCTTTATTTTGAAGTACCAGAAGCATTTCAAGGAAATGTAAAAATTTCAGGATTTATGGAAAATGATGGAACAGTAGTTGTACCTGATGAGATTGATTTGACAACTCTAATTTATCATGAAATTGAAGGAGGCGAAGTAATCGACATTACAGCAAAACCAAAAAAAGCATCACTAGTTATCAACATCAATTCAGTAGATGATGGTGAACTATTATTGAAAATTAATGATTTTCTTGTTAGACCGTTTGATAATGATGAATTCATAGCACAGATTCATTCAGAGCCAGGATTGTTTAATGAGGAAACAGAAACAGTCTACATAACAGATGAATTTGGATTTGAAAATGGACAAACAATCACAATTCCATTTAAGAAAGGAACAGAAAAAATAGAGATTTTTGGTAGTTATGTCGTGCCAGAATTTGGTCAAATGGTTATGATAGTTCTGGCAGCCACAATTATTGGAATTGTGGTTATTTCAAAAAAGACAAACTCATTTAGTAATTTGTTTTACACAAAAATGTGAATTTAGAACTAATTAGAAATTCAATTACATCTGACATTAATCCAATTTTATCGAACAATGATGGAACAAAATTATCTTCTGTTTTGATTATCATTTTTGAGGATTCACCAAAAATTTTAATGATAAAAAAACCAATTACAATGAAACATCATGGAGGAGAAATTGCATTTCCAGGAGGAAAGATATCTAATGATGATGAGGATTTACTAGATACTGCAATTAGAGAGACGCTAGAAGAAACAGGGATTAAAGTAAAGCGTGATGAAGTAATTGGGCAATTAAAACCAGTTACAACATTAAATTCAGGGTTTACAATTTTACCTTTCATCTGTATATTAGATGAAATTAAAAATTTAACACCAAATTCAGAAGTAGATGAATTTTTAGAAATTCCATTGATGCCATTTTTACAAACCCTTGCAGAAGATTCAGATCCAGAACATAACTCAATTCAAGAAATGCATGAATTAAGATTTAAGAATCATATTATTTGGGGTGCGTCAGCCAGAATGCTCAAACAGATCACAGCAAAATTAAAAATAAATGAATAATTTGACCTCTTCTTTCAAATTAGGTGATTAAAGAAGAAACATGTGTTACAAAGGGATAATCTAAATAACTTAGTTAGAGGAGCTACATTTTTCCAACATTCTGGAATAGCAATTACATTTGTGTTTATGCCAATTATTGCAAGTCTTGTTGCAAAATCTGTTTTTGAGATTGGGATAATTGTTGCATCATTTGCATTTGCACAAATTCTAACTGAAACATATTTTGGTCGTATGTCAGATAGAAAGGCAAAACGATTACTATTCATAAGAGTTGGATTCATTTTATGTGCAATTACATTTGGTTTACATTATTTTGCCGATAATACAACATACCTAATCATAGCAAGATTGGGTGCAGGTATAGCGTCAGGAATTATGATTCCACCAATGTTAGCATATGCTTACGAGGCAGGAAAAGGGAAATCAAAGGTTGCATCAGTAATATCATTTCATGCGTTAGGATGGCTTGCAGGTATAGTTGCAGCAGGATTAGCAAACGATGAAAAATTAATTTTTATTGTTAGTAGTTGTTTTTTCATTATAGGCTTTATCATTTCATTGAGGCTTCCTAAAATACAAACGGAAAAAATTGTAGAAAAAGGAATAATCAAGAAAATCATTGTTAAAAACAAATTCCTCTTTTCATCATTGTTAATTCGCCATATTGGAGCTGCGGCTGCATGGACAGTCCTACCTATCATGTTAATGGAGTATTTTGGTGCAGAATTGTATCAAGTTTCAATGGTATACGTAGCAAATACACTAACTGCATTTCTTGTCATGAATTTGATGTCAAAGAGAATTCAGATTCAAAATATAACAAAATTCAAGATTGGGATAGGAATGACGGTCATAGTGTTTGTAGGATTAGCATTAATTACAGATTGGTGGATGGCGTGGCCATTTATGGCGATAGTTGGGTGTTCATGGGCATTTTTGTTTATCGGGGGAAACTTTCACCTTATGGAAAATAATCCAAGATCAACATCAACAGCAATTTTTAGCTCTACATTAGCAATTTCTACAGTTATTGGTCCGGTAATTGCAGGAAGTATTGCATACTATACAGACTACACATCAGTTATGATTTTTGCAATTGTAGTGACACTAACAGCATTCATAATTTCAACTAAAATGAAGTCAGAAAAACCTAACGAAGTCCCCATTTAGTCATAACCTTATCTTCTAATTTTTTAAAGACAAAGCCATCAATTAGAATTCCAATTCCCATGATTACAAGCATCATTGCAATAACTTGAGATACATCATTTAGTTGTCTTCCAACATTTAACAAGAATCCAAGACCTAAAAATGAGAAAAGAAGTTCTGCACCAATTACACCTCTCCATGCAAACGCCCATCCTTGTTTGAATCCAGAAATCATATATGGAAATGCAGCAGGTATGAGGATCGTCGTGACCAGTTGACCACCTTTAGCACCCATATTTCGCGCAGCTTCAATAAATGAGGGATCGATATTTTTTACTCCAGTGTACGTATTGATTGTAACAGCAAAGATTGCACCTATTGCAGTGACAAAGATTATTCCAGAATCAGAGAGACCAAACCATAAGATTGCAAGTGGAACCCAAGCTACTGAAGGAATTGATTGTAATCCAAGTACAAGTGAACCAATAGTTTGATTTACAGTCTCAACACGAGCCATGAATATTCCAAGTAACATTCCACCACCAATTGCAATTGATAATCCAATTACCAAACGCCACATACTAGTTGCAATTCCATAAAACAAACTTCCATCAGATACTCCATAGAGTAGATCTTCTCCAACTTCTATAGGAGAAGGAAATATGTTATCAGGCCAGATTTCTGCAGAATCAATCCCTTGCCAAACAATTATGATTAGTACATAAAATGCGATTTTTTTACCAAAGAGATTTGCTTTCATTGAATGAACACCTATTTTGGCCCCTGATGTCTTAATGCAGCAAGAATTTCTTTTTCAAATTTTCCTAAATTTTCATCCTCTGCAACACGAGGTCTTTTGTAGTCAATATTAAGAGATTTTTTTACAACTGAAGGTCTGTGACTGAATACTGCAACACGTGAACCAAGTACAGCTGCCTCAGGCACATTATGTGTTACAAATATGATGGTCTTTTTTGTTTTCTGCCAAATCATTTGCATTTCAACTAAAAGTAAATCTCTAGTCTGAGAATCAAGAGCTGCAAAAGGTTCATCCATTAATAATACATCAGGATCCATCACAAGTGCGCGTGCAATAGCAACACGCTGTTTCATTCCAGTAGATAATTGATACGTGTATGAATTTGCAAACTGAGATAATTGCATCATGTCAAGATATCTTTTGGATATATCATGTCGTTCATTCTCAGGAATTCCAGCAACTTTCAAACCATATTCAACATTATCTTCCACAGTCAACCATGGAAATAATGCACCTTCCTGAAATACCATTATTCTGTCCGGTCCAGTGTTAACAAGTTTTTTTCCATCAAGTAATACTTCCCCATCATCAGGTTTTTCCAATCCTGCCAAAATTCTAAGAAAAGTTGATTTGCCACATCCAGATGGGCCAACTATACAAACAAACTCCCCATCATCAACAGTGAGGTTCACTCCACCAATGGCTTTGAGAGGTTTACCATCATGTTGAAAATATTTTATAATATTTTTTGCTTCTATCTTACCCATTGTGATTCTCCTCAATTGATGTCACTGATATATTTTCATGATAAAAAATTCCATCTAGTGTGTAACCATCACGTCCAAGATATCCTAACGCATCAGCACGTTCGGCAAAAGTATGAACAGAATTTTCTAGAGGTTCAGATGTAATTATTATATTTGAAAATGATATTTCCACAATGTTTGGAGGCAATGTTCGTCCCATATAGCTTTTCAAGAATTGATTGTAAAGTTTTTTTGATTCATCAGGATGGTTGTTTATCCATTGAACAGTCTTTTCATTTGCAGTTATCCATTTTTTAATTATTTCAGGATTTTTTTCAATGTAGTCTGATCTGCCAATTAATAACACGGATGAAAATTGATTTTCGGGCCAAAATTCATTTTCATCAAACAAACGAACACCATTCAATTCTTCAACTAACATGGTTGCCCAAGGTTCAGGAACCCATGCACCATCAATGTCACCTTTTGCAAAAAGTGTATAAATGTCAGGATTCGCTATATTCAAAACAAAAACATCACCTCCTTTTTCAGCAGGTTTTAAACCATTTTCTGCAAGATAATGTCGAAGAGATACATCTTGCGTGTTACTGATTTGAGGAGCAGCAATTCGTTTTCCAGAGTAATTTTCAATTAAATCCAATCCAGAGTTTTTTTGTATCACAAAACTTGCACCACCACTAGCAGCACCTGCAAGAATTTTCAAATCATTACCATCAGATTTTAGAAAACCATTGATTACAGGACCAGGACCAACATATGCAATATCAACAGAATTGGAGAATACAGATTCAATTACCTGAGGACCGCTATCAAAAATCTTTACTTGAATGTCTAAGTCATCATCAAGATTATTTGCAAAAGTTTGGGTTTCCATTCCTATAATTGGTACTGCGTGGACAACGCTTGGAAAGAATGCCACACGTATTTTATTTTGAGAGTCATCAACAGAAGATTGTGTAAAGCCTACAAAAGCAATAATTCCAATGACTACAATTACAGCACCAATCAGATATGAGATTTTCATAAAACAGCGTTATGCCTGAAAGTTAAATAGCCATCGAATTTTAGCTGTAGCTATTCGTTTTCTAAATAGAATCTTGAGCCCAAATAGTTATCATAAAAGATAAATGCCCACATACATTCAAACAGTTGCATTATGAAACAAAAATCAATACTTGCATTTTCAGGAGGATTGGATACATCAGTAGTTGTAAAGTATATGCAAGATATGCATGACATGGATGTAATTACAGTAACAGTGGATGTAGGTCAAGGAGATGACAGTACGAAAATTGCAAAAAAAGCAAAAAAACTGGGAGTTAAAAAACATTATAACATAGATGCAAAAAAAGAATTTGTTACAGATTATATTTTTCCAGCAATCAAAGCTAACGCATTATATCAAAAGAAATATTGTCTTGCAACTGCACTAGCAAGACCATTAATTGCGCACAAAGTGCTTGAAATTGCAAAAAAAGAAAAAGTTTCATCATTAGCACATGGATGTTCAGGAAAAGGAAATGATCAAGTGCGTTTTGATAATACATTGAGGGCAGGTTCTAATCTTCCAATCATTGCACCAATTCGTGACATGAATTTGGACCGGGAAACCGAATTGAAATTTGCAAATAAACATGGAATTGAGATAGATAGTGTTGCAAAAAAATTCAGTATTGATCAAAATTTATGGGGAAGAGCAATCGAAGGTGGAGTTTTAGAGAATCCATTCAATGAACCACCAGACGATGCATTCATTTGGATTGAGACAAAAAATTTACCTGAAAAACCAACATATTTGAAAATTAAATTCAATAAAGGAATACCAGTGGAAGTGGATGGCAAAAAAATGCCTCCAGTGAAATTAATAGAATATATCAATAAAAAAGCAGGTTCTCAGGGTGTCGGGATAGTTGATCATATAGAAGATAGGGTGGTTGGAATAAAATCACGTGAAGTGTATGAGACACCAGCGGCAATTTGTCTAATTGAAGCACATTCAGATCTTGAAAAAATGGTACATACAAAACATGAAACTAAATTCAAAACATTAGTGGATGATGAATGGGCATGGTTAGTTTATTCAGGATTATGGGATGATCCATTAAGAAAAGAATTGGATGAATTCATTGAACAAGCTCAAAAACGCGTAACTGGAACTGTAAGATTAAAACTTCACAAAGGAAATGTCAGAGTAGTCGGTAGAGAGTCAAAATATTCACTTTACAGTCACGACATAGCCACTTATGGAAAAGATTCCACATTTGATCAGAAATTGGCAAAAGGATTTGTCGAATTATGGGGAATGCAGTCAACAGAAGCTAATAAATTCTAGAGATAGGTGCAAAAAAAAATATGAATTGTCCAGAATGTGACGCAAATATGAATATCCCAGAAGATGCCGCTGTAGGTGAAATTGTTTCTTGTGGAGATTGTGGTGCAGACTATGAAATCTCAAAGAAAGAAGGTTCCAATATTGAATTAAAAGAAGCAGAAACCGTTGGCGAAGACTGGGGAGAGTAATTGCAGAAAATTTGCATAGTATTTGATAGGTTGAGAACCGAGGAAAAACTACTGCAAAAAAATGCAGAAGAACTAGGTTATGAAACTTCCATGGTTGATGCAAAGATTACTAGTTTTGATACAGACAGTAAACCTGAAAATTTTGAATTTGGAGATGTTGTGTTAGAACGTTGTGTTAGTTATTACCGTGGATTACATTTCACAGCATGTTTAGAATTCATGGATATACCAGTGATTAACAAATTTGATGTTGCAAATACTTGTGGAAATAAAATGATAACATCAATGTTGTTAAAGAAAAACAACATTCCAACTCCAAAGACTTACTTTTCTTTTTCAGCTGAAACAGCATTGGATAATTTTGAAAAAGTTGGATACCCATTAGTTATAAAACCAATAATTGGTAGTTGGGGAAGAAGTGTCATGCCAGTTAAAGATAAAGATACAGCAGAAGCTGTAATCGAAAATAGACAGGTAACAGATGGACCTCAGGATAGAATTTATTATTTACAAGAGATGATTGATCGTCCACCAAGAGATATTCGTGTAATTACTGTCGGAGACCAAGCTATATCAGCAATGTATAGAAAATCATCCGGAGGTTTCAAAACAAACATCGCACTAGGTGCAGACCCAGAACTTTGTGAAATTACAAAAGAGATGGAAGATTTGTGTGAAAAAACATCGAAAGCAGTGGGTGGTGGAATTTTAGGGATTGACTTGATGGAAGACAAAGAAAAAGGACTAGTTGTACACGAGGTAAACAATACGGTGGAGTTTAAAGGATTGGTAAAAGTCTCAAAGAAAAACATTCCAAAAGAGATGATCGACTATGCAATTCATAATATCAAGTGATAATGGCAATTACTGTTAAATTATGCTTTTTTAAGAATAGATTATGAAAGTAGGAATTGTAGGAGCCTCAGGATATGTAGGAGGAGAAGTTCTCAGATTACTTCTCAGTCATCCTAAAGTTGAAGTTTCGATGGTAACCTCAAGACAACATGTAGGAAAATTTCTACACAAAGCTCAACCTAGCCTAAGAGGTTTTACTGATTTAAAATTCTCAGAACTAGATTATGAAAAAATGAGTGATAATTGTGACGTGGTTTTTACAGCAGTTCCACATGGAACAGCAACTGAGATTGTAAAGGCGTTGTATGATAGAGGAATGAAGATTATTGATTTGAGTGCAGATTATCGTTTGCATAATCCAGAGGATTATGGAAAATGGTATGGATGGGAACACCCACATCCAGATTATTTAGAAAAATCAGTATTTGGAGTACCAGAATTACATAGAGAAGAAATTAAAAAATCACAATTGGTTTCATGCCCAGGATGTATGGCAGTAACTTCAATGCTTGCATTAAATCCATTAATTAAAAATAATTTAATTGATGAAGATCATATTGTTGTGGATTCAAAAATTGGTTCTTCAGGTGCAGGTGCAGGTGCAGGAACAGCACATGCAATGCGTGCAGGAGTCATCAGACCATACAAACCAGCAAAGCATAGACATACCGGAGAAATTGAACAAGAATTAAGTCAAACAGCAGGTAGAAAAATCAAAGTATCAATGAGTCCACATGCAGTAGATGTGGTTAGAGGAATTTTATGTACAAACCATACATTCCTTAAGAAAGATATTGATGAAAAAGAACTTTGGAAAATATATCGTGCAGAATATAATGATGAACGATTTGTTAGATTAATTAGAGATAAAGACGGTCTACATAAATTCCCAGACCCAAAATTCTTAGTTGGTTCAAATTTCTGTGATATTGGATTTGATCTAGACAGAGATAACAACAGATTGATTGCTCTATCGGCATCAGATAACCTAATGAAAGGTGCAGCAGGTTCCGCAATTCAAAACATGAACGTCATGGCAGGATTTGATGAGTTCGAAGGAATTATGTATTCCCCACTAACACCAGTATAATAGATGATTACGATAAAAATTGGCGGGAGCGTAGTAGATAATTTACATCCATCAACAATAGACGATATCAAAAAAGTTGTAGAGCAAGAAGGCGTCATACTAGTTCATGGCGGAGGCAAAGAAGTGACAAAAGTTACAGAGCAATTAGGTAAAGAACCTAAATTTGTTGTATCACCTAGTGGGATAAAGAGTCGATATACAGACAAAGAAACTTCTGAAATTTTTACAATGGTAATGTCAGGAAGAATTAACAAAACAATTGTTCAGATGTTACAAAAAAATGGAATCAATGCAATTGGATTATCAGGTATGGATGGGAAAACAATTGAGGCCAATAGGAAAAAGAAGTTAATGATTATGAATGAAAAAGGAAGAAAACAGGTAATCGATGGCGGATATACAGGTAAAATTTCAAATGTGAACTCAGATTTAATCAAAACTATCATGGATAAAGGATACACTCCAGTGATTTCCCCAATTGCGATAAGTGAAGAATCTGAATTTCTAAATGTTGATGGAGACAGGGCAGCGGCTAATGTAGCAGGACATGTCAAGGCAGATAAGGTGTTATTTATTACAAATGTAGACGGATTGCTCATGGAAGACAAATTGGTTGAAAAATTATCATTAGAAGAAGCAAAAAAAATAATGCCAAAAATTGGGTTTGGTATGGAAAAAAAGATTCTTGCGGCAACAGAAGCACTTGAAATGGGAGTTACAGAAGCATTGATTGCAAATGGTCAAAAAGAAAATCCAATTTCATCAGCTATAGCACATAACAATTGTACGGTGCTAACTAAATGAGTGAAGATAAGTTTCTCGGTAATCTTTATCAAAGATTTCCAGTAACAATAGAAAAAGGCTTAGGTGCACATGTATGGGATACCAATGGCAAGGAATACATTGATTGTATGGGAGGATATGGAGTCGCATTACTTGGACACCAAAATGAAAGAGTTACCAATGCGTTGAAAGCACAACTTGAAAAAATTATTACAGTTCATAGTTCACTTTACAGTAAGACTCGTGAAGAATTTTTGGAAAATCTTTTCAAAGTTGCTCCAAAAAATTTATCACAAGTTCATCTGAATAATAGTGGTGCAGAAGCAATCGAGGCTGGAATGAAATTTGCACGTAAATTTACAGGTAAAACAGAAATGGTTGCAATGAATGGCTCATACCACGGAAAAACACTAGGTGCACTTTCAATAACATTTAATCCAAAATACAGAAAAGCGTTTAAACCACTTGTGGAAAAAGTATCATTTTCACCTTTTGGAGATATTGAAAAGCTTCGTGAAACAGTTAATGATCAAACAGCATTTGTAATTTTAGAACCTATTCAAGGAGAAAGTGGGATTCATGTTGCGCCTGATGGATTTTTGCAAGATGTTAGAAAATTATGTGATGAAAAAAATATTTTATTAATTTATGATGAAATACAGGCAGGACTAGGACGTACAGGAAAGATGTGGGCACATCAACACTGGCATACCGCACCAGACATACTTTGTTTAGCAAAAGGAATTGCAGGAGGAGTACCAATGGGTGCAACATTAGTCAAACCAGAAATTTTAGACTGCATCTCGAAGGGAGAACACTCATCAACGTTTGGAGGAAATCCATTATCATGTGCAGCAGGAAGCGCTACAATGAAAGCATTGATACAAGATAAACTAGTGGAAAATTCTGCAAATATGGGAAAAATATTCAGAGAAGGATTGGATAAATTAAAAGAAAAACATTCGGTAATTAGAGAGGTTCGCGGTAAAGGATTGATGATAGGAATTGAATTGAAATTTGAAGTTAGAGATATACTAATGGAAGGTATTCAAAAGGGATTACTTTTACTATATTCTGGTAGAAATATCTTAAGGTTACTTCCACCACTAGTCATAACACAAGATGATGTAACAAAATCTTTAGAAATACTAGATGAATTATTTACTAATGAGGAAAAAAGAAAAAATGGCCAAGGATAAGATTGACGAGAAGATTTTAGACTATTTGAGGAATGATTCTAGAGAATCATTTGTAGAGATTGGAAAAAAATTAAAGCTTTCAGAATCAGCAGTTCGTAGAAGAGTAAAGAATTTGGTAGATAATAAAGTCATTGAAAAATTCACAATTGAAATGGGAGAGAGCAATTCTACAAGTGCAATAGTTTTGATATCTGTTGATTCAACTACAGATACATCAAAAGTGTCATCCAGATTAACAAAATTGTACGCAGTGAAAACAGTTTATGAAATTACAGGGCAGTATGATATCAGTGTAATAATAAAAGCACCAAGCATAACTGAGATTAATGCCGCAATTGATGAACTAAGAAAAATTCCAGGAGTAATAGATACAAACACAGTAATTATTCTGAGAACAATCAGATAAACGAAAATCGATACGATTTTTCAAATTCATACTAAATTAGATAAGAAATAACTGAATACCTGCGAAGGTAGTACGATTATGTTTATATTAATCATTAATTGCAACGAAATTAGTAATGACTGATCCGAATCACTATGCAGACATGTATAACTCATATGAAAAAACTCCAAAAAAAATTCGAGTATTAGATTCAACTTTACGAGAAGGGGAACAACATCCAGGAGTTTCATTTACAAATAAACAAAGAATTCAGATAGCATGGATGCTAGATTATTTTGGTGTGGATCAAATAGAGATTTCACCGGTAGTATCACCAGATCATAAAGAAGCAACAAAAACAATTATCCAACAAGGATTAAAGGCAGATATTGTTTCACATGGTAGAGCATTAAGACAAGATATTGACACATCATTGTCATGTGATGCAAAATGGGTAGCTGCGTATCTAGGAATATCAGATATTCATCTAAAAGATAAATTACGAATAACAAGAGAGGAAGCATTAGAACGCGCAGTAGATACAGTAACTTATGCAAAGGATCATGGATTAAAAATTAGATTCACGGTAGAAGATGGAAGTAGAGCAGAACCTGAATTTTTATTGCAATTATGTAAATCAATTGAAGATGCAGGAGTTGATAGAATTAGCTTACCAGATACAGTTGGAATAATGAGACCAATTGGAATGTATAATTTTGTTAAGAGAGTTCGTTCAGAAATAACTACACCACTTGATGTTCACGTACATAATGATATTGGATTTGCACTGGCAAATGCATTTTCAGCATGTGATGCAGGAGTTGATCAAATCCATACTACAATAGATGGAATCGGAGAAAGAACAGGTATACCAGCATTAGCAGAAGTAGCAGTTGCGTTAACATATCTCTTCAAATCTCCAAATGATTTTAGATTAGATATGTTAGCAGATCTTTCAAGACTCATAGAACAATACACCACAATTCAACCATATGATTCAAAACCAATTGTAGGGTCATCAGCTTACAAGCATAAAGCAGGAACACATTTGGCTGCAATACTCAATAATCCAGCAGCCTATGAGCCAATTCCACCAAGAGTAGTTGGAAATAGAAGAAAAATAGTATTTGGAGAATTAGCAGGTAAAACAGGTGCAAGTTATCTTATGTCATTACTAGGAATAGAGAAAGATCCTGAGACTGCAAAGAATGTTGCAGCAGGGTTAAAAAATCTCAGAATGGGAGATGTTTTAGAAATTCCACTAGAGGATCGCCTTGAACGTAAAATAATTAAGGATGAAAAAAGAGAGGAAAAATAGGTAAAAATGGCAAATTGTCCTGAATGTGATGCAAACATAGCTATCCCTGACGATGCAGTAGAAGGCGAAATTGTCACCTGTCCAGATTGCGGCGCAAGTTATGAACTTAGCAAAGCATCCGAAGGTTTTGAGTTAAAACCAGCTCAAACAGTCGGAGAGGATTGGGGACAGTGACCGGCAAAATTTCAATCCTTTACGATACAATCCGTCTTGAAGAAAAATTACTAATTGAATCTGCAAAGAAAAATGATATCGCAATAGATATGGTAGATTGTAAAAAATTGTTTTTGGATTTGAATGAAAAAAATTGTTTAGAGGGACCAGTACTTCAAAGATGTGTTAGTTATTATAGAAATTTACACTCTACTGCAGCTCTTGAAGGTCAAGGTGCCAAAGTGGTAAATTGCTTAAACACAGGTATTTTTGCGGGAAATAAATTATTCACACATATGTTATTACAAAAAGCAGGAGTTCCAACACCAGATGCAACAGTTGCATTCTCAAAAGATTCTGCACTAGAAGCATTGAAAAAACATGGATTCCCAAAAATCATCAAGCCAACAGTAGGTAGTTGGGGAAGAATGGTTTCCAAATTAAACGACATGGATGCTGCAGAAGGAATTATAGAAGGAAGAGAAGCAATGTATCCAATTCATCACATTCATTTTCTAGAGGAGTTTGTACAACGTCCACCAAGAGATATTCGCGTGATTGTCATAGGAGATAATGTTGCAGCTGGAATATACAGAAATTCAGGAGATGGAAATTGGAAAACAAATACACATCTTGGTGGCTCTGCAGAAACATGCGAGATTACTAATGAACTTGAAGACATATGCATTAAAGCAAAAGATGCTGTGTTTGGAGATATTGTTGGAATTGACTTAATGGAAAGTAATGAGAAAGGTATGGTTGTACATGAAATAAACAATACAACCGAATTTAGAAATGTTGTAAGAGTTACAGGTGTAGATATTCCAGGATTAATGTTAGAACATGTAAAGAGGTTAGCATAGATGGATGAACATTTAGAGACTTCCAGATATGCAATTAAAACTTTAGAAAAAGCATTACGAATCTACACTCCATCATTAAGTGAAAAGGCTTTGGCCGATTTTCTTGCAGATAGATGTGATGATTTAGGATTTAGAGATATTCATCAGGATGAAGTTGGTAACTTGATTGCAACTAAAGGCTCAGGAGAACCAAAAATAATGCTGTGTGGCCATATGGATGTAGTACCAGGAAAGATTAAGGTAAGAATAGAAGGTGACATGCTACATGGTAGGGGTGCATCAGATGCAAAAGCACCACTAATTGCAATGTTATTTGCTGCTGCAAGTGTAGGGGAAAATCAAGGAACCATAACATTTGTTGGCGCAGTTGACGAAGAAGGTAATGCAACAGGAATAAAAAATTTAGTAAAAAATAAGCCAGATGTAGATTATGCAGTTTTTGGAGAACCAAGTAGCATTCAAAAAGTTACAATTGCATACAAGGGTCGTTTAGCAATTAACCTCAGAGTTAACGTAAAGGATAGTGCTCATGCAAGCGCTCCATGGTTGGCAAAAAATGCAATAGAGGAAATATCATCAGTTGCAACGGAATTGAAAAATGAGTTAGAAGGAGGTCAAGAAGAGAAAAGTAAGGGAATGATGCTTACTGCGACCCTTACAGAAATTCGTGGAGGCACAAGTCATAACGTTACACCAAAAGAATGTGTAGCCACATTAGACATTAGGATACCAGTTGACATGAATTGTAATGATATTGAAGAAAAAATTACCAGAATAGTTAATGAAATATCAACAAAAAGAGGGATTGAAGTTTTGTATTCAGTAATAGATGAGACAGAACCGTTTGAGGCAGCACATAATTCACCATTAGTAAGAGCATTAACATTATCAGTGTTAGATGTAGAAAAGAAAAGACCAATGTTAATTAGAAAAACAGGTACAGGAGACATGAATGTTATAGGAAATCAGCTAAAGATACCAGTAATTACATATGGACCAGGAGATCCTCATGAGGCACATACAATTGATGAAAAAGTTTCAATTGACGAATTTGTTAAAGGAATCGAAATTCTAAAAAAATCACTACATCATTTAAAAAGACTACATGACAGAACGAAATAATGCTGTGGTTTATCGGATTAGGAATTTCAGGTATTTCAGAATTATCAAATAGTACATTAGATGTAATAAAAAATGCAAAAATTGTATATTTAGAATCATTTACCAGTCCAATTTCGGAAACTGAAAAAAAACAGTTAGAAGATATTTCAAACGGTGAATTCAAGATTGCAAAAAGATGGTTAGTTGAGGATGGAAATGAAATTCTAAAAAGTGCAAAAAATGAAGAGACAGTATTAATTTCATATGGCGACCCATACATTGCTACAACACATCTTGAGTTAAAGACACGAGCAATGAGAGATGGAATAGAAACAAAAACAATTCATTCAGCTTCAATTGTTTCATCATTAATTGGAGAAGTAGGATTACACTATTACAAAGTTGGAAAAGTGTTAACAATCATGAATGACTCAAAATCAATGATCACTCCATACAATACAATTTTTGATAATTTATTGAGTAAAACACATTCAGTTATTTTGCTTGAATATAATGAAGATAAATCATTTTTCTTAGATCCAAAAGATGCATTTTCATTATTGTTAGATGCTGAAAAGACGCAGAATCGTAAAGTCATTTCAGAAAAGACTTTTGCAATTGTTGCATCTAGAATTGGAAAAAATAATCAAAAAATAATTTCTGGGAACATATCAAATTTAATTAAAAAAGAATTTGGAGAATCACCACACAGCATAATTATACCTGGAAGATTACATTTTACAGAATCAGATGCACTGGAAACCATTACAGAATGTCTTGATGAACCAACTGATAATTCTGCAGATATAAAGAGCATTTCAGAACAAATGATTGAAAAATATGTTCCAATGGTAAGAGAAGCACTAGAAGAAATTAGACCGTATTATGATAATCTTAAAGAATATGAGGATGTTTTGATCAATGCAAAATTGTACATTGATGATGCAGAAAATTTTCTTAAAGAAGGAAAAAAGGAGTATGCAGTATTAAGCATAGGCTATGCAGACGGTCTAGTAGACGCATTACGTATTGCAAAAGGTTTTGACCCAAAAATGTGATAACGATGAGTTGAAATTGGACATAACATGAATGAAAATAATATGAAAACACTTTCAGAAATACAAAATTCATCATCAAAAATTGTTTTGGCAGGAGGAGTTTTTGATATAATTCACCCAGGACATATCAATACATTGAATGCTGCAAAGAAGCTAGGAGATTTTTTGGTTGTGGTAATAGCGACAGACAAAACAGCAGTAAAAATGAAAAAACGTAAGCCATTACATAGTGCCCAATTAAGACAAGAATTAGTTTCATCATTAAATATGGTTGATTTGTGTATTATTGGAAATGATGAAGATATTTTCAAAACAGTGGATTTGGTCAAGCCACAAGTGATAGCATTAGGTTATGATCAGACCCACCAAGAAAAATTTATCACTGAAGGATGTAAGAAGATTAACTTAGACGTGACAGTAGCCAGATTAGAATCCCCAAGACCTGAAACTTCAAGTTCAGCAATTCAAAAAGAATATGGCGATGATATTCATGATCTTTAAGAAAAATTATCTAAGATTGAAATTTTAACTTTAACATTAGATTCACCAGAAATTTTTAATGATTTACGTATATTATTTTTTGAAATGAATTCTACAATTGTTGTATCATGATGCGTTCTTTCCAATAAAATTAATTCACAATCAATTTTATTATTTATTTTTGATTTAAAACATTTAACCCAGCCAAAGGTTCGTTTACCATCAGAAAATGGACTAATCTTTACTCCTTCATAATTTGACAATTGTGAGATAGCCTCAGAAAACTTTTTTTCTTTAATTTGTACATTCAAAGTTCCAGGGTATGGTATATAGCCTAATTTTGATTTGAATTGTCTGGTATATCCCTTCATGGACATATAATATGCACCTTCTCCCATTCCAGAAGTTATGGTTCCAGTAAAAGTTAACGAATTAGGAGATTTTGATATTAATTTTGATAGGAGGTTGTTTAATGTTGATAATTCAACGAATCCTTTATGGGTAATTTTTATTGATTGTTTTCTTCCAGATTGGATTCTTTCAATAAATCCACCTAACTCCAACTCTTTCAAATGTAAAGATGCAGATTGTTGAGATTTACCAATTTCTTTTCCAAGTGAGGTTGTTGTAATATTAACAAAATTATGTTTTCCTCCTTTTGATAAGATATGTGCTAAAGTTAGTAGATGTTGTGTTTTTAAATCAGCCATCAATTAGATGCTATACCAAGTTCTCTAAATGTTTTTAATGACACACCATCAGAGTTTGATAATTTTGCAGATCTATGACCAATAATATTTTCAATACCAGCTGTTTTTGCGGCATCAACTAGTCTTTGAGTGATTATTCCATCTAGAATTAGATATTTTATTCCAGATTGACCAGATATTTTTCCAACCAATTCAGGAATTGCGACTCTAAATACTTCCGATTCACTTGAATCAAGTGCAATTGCTTCTAGAGATTCATTTAACTCCGTAAATTTATTTTTACATAACTCTGCAAGAGGACCATCATCTACATTTTTAATTTCAGGTGCAGATAATTCTTCTTCCATCTGTTTTTTAACGGGACTCAAAAGTTCATCAACTCTTTTTGGAGTTAATTCTTCAACTTCAATTCCAGTATCAGCACGTAGTTCAAGATCAACATGTACAACAGATTTTAGTTCTTTTAAAATGAATCCGCCGGCTCTATCACCATCTGTAAATGCTACAACCTTTTCTTTTTCTTCACATATCTCTTTAATTGATTCATCAATTCGTCCTCCTTCAAACGCTAATGCATTATCATAACCTGCTCTTAAAAGATTGATTATGTCAGCACGTCCTTCTACAAGAATTATCCATTTAGAATCAAATATTCCTGTACTACAATGAAGTTTTTTAGGACCGTATGTGGTAATTTTTTCTGAATTATTTTCATGAACTTGTTCAAGCATTTCCTGTCCTTCACTAACAGAATTTGTAGACCATTTTTGTTTAATTTCTTTAGCACGTTCTAAGATTTTTTGTTTTTTATTTGCTCGAACATCTTCTATATCATCTAGTCTGAAAGTGCTGTCAAATGGACCAACTTTATCTATACTTTCAACTGCAGCGGAAATTAATGTGCATGTATCAATATCAGTACTCATTGGTAACTTTGCGTCACCTTTAGTAGTATTTTCAGATTGGAACGTATTAACTTCAATTCGACCGACCTTAGACACTCGTTGCAGTTCATTCAGATTCATTTCAGGTCCCAAAAGACCTTCAGTTTGTCCGAATATAGCGCCGATTATATCTGCTCGTTCGACAAGTCCATCAACTTCAAATGAGAGTTTGATTTCGTACTTGACAATACCTGTAAATGGCAATTATTTATCATCTCCTTAATGTTCAATATTCAGAGATAAAATTTGAGATTTATAAACGATTTGAATAAATTAAATGAAAAAGAGAGAAGAGAAAAAATGTTTACTCAGTACTGAATGAAGAGCCACATGAACAAGATTTTGTTACATTTGGATTATTGATTTTGAAACCAGAACCCATTAGGCTTTCAATATAATCGACGTTTGCACCGTTCAAATGATCAATGCTCATACTATCGACTAGTACTTTGACACCATTTTCTTCAATTACTCTATCATCTTCCTCAGCTTCTTTTTCAAAGCCCATTCCGTATGATAGACCAGAACAACCACCACCTTGAACGTAAATTCTTAGGAATTGTGGATTGCCATCTTCCTCAGCCATGAATTCTTTTATTTTTTCAGCGGCTGGTGCAGTGATTGCTACCACTTTACCTGATTGTGCTTTTGGTTGTTCCAATTCAGCAGATGCTGCTTGTTGTGGTTTTGGAGGTTCAGCGTGAGCCTCGTGATTTGGACCACATCCACACCCATGATCATCATGTGATTCATGAGCTGCATCGTGAGTTTGTTCAGTTGCCATACAGATTTTCAATCCTCAAATTATAAGAAGCTTTTCCCCCTTTGTAGCGTATTAATAAAGAAAATAAGAAAAATAGAGTGATTCTATTTTTTTGATTTATTCACAAAGTCCACCATACGTTGTTCCCTATCAGGATCAGAGAAACAGTTTCTCCAGGCCAATAGTTCGACACCTAATCCAGTATCTAGATCTGCATTTCGTCCTTTGTTAATAGCTGTTTTTGACATGCGAACTGCGAGTGTAGCGTTTGATGCAATAGTTTTTGCCATGCTCATAACCTCTTCCATTAGAGATTCTAAAGGAACGACATTATTTACAAGACCAATTTCTTTTGCTTCAGCAGCCTTGATCATTTTGCCAGTGTAGACAAGTTCTTTTGCTTTTGCAATACCAACTATTCGCATCAATCTTTGTGTTCCACCCCATCCAGGAGGAATTCCAATTGTAACTTCAGGTTGGCCCATTCTTGCATTTTCAGATGCGATTCTAATGTCACAAGACATTGCAACTTCACAACCACCACCTAATGCAAATCCATTCACTGCAGCAATTGTTGGTTTTGAAACATTTTCAACAGTTGCAGTTACTTCTTGTCCAAGCTTTGCATATACTTCAGATTCATCAGCAGATATTTTTGACATGTATTCAATGTCAGCTCCAGCTGAGAATGCTTTATCACCTTCGCCAGTCAAAACAATTACTTTTACACTATCATCTTTATCGAGTTGCTGAAAAGTAGAAATAATTTCTCTTGCAACATCAATATTCATAGCGTTAAGCTTTGTTGGGCGATTAATCTTTACGACACAAACGCCTTCATCTTTGCTTGTTGTAATCATTGACATGATAGAAAACGAATAGAATGTGAAATTAAATGTTGTCTATTTTCCACGGACTTTGCCCCATTGGGCTAGTGCAGATGCGGCTGCAATCCAAGTTCTAAGGTCTTGGTAAACTGGGACATTGTGTTTTTCAATCAGTTTAATCATTTTTTCAGTATATGGTCCACCATTTCCACCACATAAGATTGGCTTTTTTCGTTTCTTTGATAGTGCAGCTAAATGTTGGACAATTGTTTCTTCAAGAGGATCATCTTGGAAAACGAACCAAGGCATTGCGATGTCAATATTTTTGTCTGCCAAGAATTGTTCAAGAACAAAGTTGTAATCACCTGCAGTTGCACCACCACCAACATCAGCTGGATTTCCATTATGAATTGGAACAGTTGGTGGGAAATGTTTTTGGATTTTTTTACGAGTTTTAGAATCTAATTTTCCAATTGTAAGTCCTAATCGTTCTAAATGATCAATTCCACCAATCATAGGACCGGCTCCATTACTTGTCATTGCAACACGATTACCATTTGCATGTGGTTGCCATGCCATTGCCTTTAAGACACCTACTAATTCCTGATAACTGTCAACTGAGATAATTCCTGCTTGTTTGAATGCGCCCATTATCATTGCATTAGAACCTCCAAGTGAACCTGTATGAGATGCCGCTTGTTTTGCACCAGCTGCAGTTCTTCCACTCTTCCAAATAATAACCGGTTTTTTCTTTTCTTTCATTACACGTTTTGCAGTATTGATGAATTTTCTTCCATCACCAAATCCTTCAACATATAATCCAATTACTTTGGTTTGAGGATCGTTTGCAGCATACCATATCATGTCTGCTTCATCAACATCAGAACGATTACCAAAGCTAATCATTTTTGATAGACCAAACAAATCTGCACTTTCTAGCATACTAATTCCCATAGTTCCACTTTGTGAAAAGAATGCAACGTTACCAAGTTTTGAACGAACCATTCTTGCTTGTCCTTGAAATGCACAATCAAGTCTATTTGCTGCATTGAACATTCCAATACAGTTAGGACCAATTACACGAATTTTATGTTTTAACGATAATTCTTTAACTTCAGCTTCCATTGCGGCTCTATCACCACCAAGCTCTTTTCCACCACCAGATACAATTACTACATTATGAATTCCTTTCTTTGCACAAGTTTTCATTATTGGTCCACATGCTGAAAGATCAACACAAACAACTACAAGATCAACTTTTTGTTTTATTTCATCTAATGAAGGATAACATTTCATTCCAAGAATTTTCTTTTGCTTAGGATTAATTGGATAAACTTTACCTTTGTAATCTTGTTTTCCAAGTGCATCTAATACAGAATTACCAATTTTTCCCGGGGTTGCAGAAGCTCCAACTAATGCAACAGATTTTGGTGTGAAGAATTTTTCCATTGATGCAATGACTGGTTTTGCTTTGGAGATTGAATTTTTTCTTAATTCTTTATTGAGAATAATTTTTGCATCTACTACAAAGTAAGATTTTGGATATACAATTACAGGATTGAAGTCAATACTGTTGATATAATTTGCATTTTCAACACCAATTTTTCCAATTTGAACAAGTGCTTTTGCTACCATGTTTGTATCAATTGGTGTACTACCACGAAAACCTTTGAGAAGTTTTGAGCCTTTTAATTCATTCAGCATTGATTTTGCATCAGATGTCGTAATTGGAAGCATTCTAAATGCAACATCCTTGAAAACTTCAGTCATGACACCGCCTAATCCAGCCATAATCATTGGTCCAAATTGTGGGTCGTTTTGTATACCTACAATTAATTCAACACCTCCTTTTGGAACCATTTTTTCTAAAAGGATTCCTTTTACGTCAACACCTTTCTTTTTAGATAATCTACCATACATGTCATTGAATGTTTTTTTGACATCAGCAACATTATCAATACCAACTTTTACTCCACCAACATCAGTTTTATGGAGAATTTGTGGAGATACAACTTTCATTACTAATGGAAATCCTAATTTCTTTGCCTGTTTTGCGGCTTCATCAGAAGATTTTGCTAGAGCGAAACCAGGTACCTTAACACCATATTTCTTTAAGATTCCTTTTGATGATTCTTCAGTGATAACTTTATGATCAGTTTTGATTATTTCTTCAAAGGTGCTTTTTACAGAAGACATTATTCGATCGATGAAAAAATTTTTCGTTATATTAATCTTTGATCAAAATTTTTGTTTAAGGCCAGATACCTTTGTGTTCAAATGCTTCCATGACTCTTTGTACTGCGAGAACCATTGCTGCACGTCTCATGTCAATTTTGTACTTTTTAGAAATATCATAACTATCTTTTAGACCTCTTACAATATTTGCTTCCATTTTTCCTGCAACTTCATCAAAGCTCCAGTAATATCCCATGTTATTTTGAACCCATTCTAGATATGATATACAAACACCGCCAGAGTTTGCAAGAATGTCAGGAATAACCATAATTTTTTTCTTGTAAATAATTGGATCCGCTTCAGGTAATGTTGGCCCATTTGCAGCTTCACCGATAATTTTACACTGTAATTTGTTTGCAAGTTTAGCATCAATTTGATTTTCTAATGCACCGGGGATTAGAATTTCACATTTTGTTGTCAATAGCTGTTCAGTAGAGACTTTTTTACTTCCCGGAAAACCAACTACACTTCCTTTCTTCTTCTTATGTTCAATTAATTTACTAACTTTAAATCCATTTGGAACAATTATTGATCCTTTAGAATCACTTGCACCAATACATTTTGCACCCATCTTTTCAAGATATTCACCTGCAAAAGTAGATGCGTTTCCAAATCCCTGTAAAACAACTTTAGCACCTTTAAGATTAATTTTCAATATTTTGGCTGCACCTCTGACACAGTATGCAGTGCCCAATCCAGTTGCAACATTTCTTGCAAGGGAACCGCCCATTGGGATTGGTTTTCCAGTAATTACACCTGGAGAGTATTTGTTACCATTCATCTTACTCCAAGTATCCATAATCTGTGTCATTTCTTTTCCAGTTGTGTAAACATCAGGTGCAGGAATGTCTTTTTGAGGCCCTATTATTTCACCGATTTTATATGCAAATCCTCGAGTTAATCGCTCTAATTCTCCATCACTGAGTTTATCTTTTTTTGGATTGACAAAAATTGCACCTTTACCGCCACCAAGTGGCACATCGACTACAGCACATTTCCATGTCATCCAAGATGACAAAGCCATAACTTCACGTTCCATGTATTGTACACCACCTTCAGGATCAAAATATCTAATTCCACCTTTGTATGGACCACGGTCATTGTTATGTTGTGATCTAAATCCAGTGAAGACACGTATTTTTCCATTATCCATTTTTACAGGAATTTTAACACGGAGAACTTTATTTGGCATTGCAAGGTATTCGCGTATGCCTTTATCTTTAATTTTTAAAACGTCACAAGCATCATTAACTTGTTTTGTTGCATTAGCAAAAGGATCATGTTTTACCAAGATGAATATTGTGTAATTTCAAATTATACTTAAAAGTATCTTTCAGAAATATCAAATTTTTTATCATCTAATGTGATAGATAGTTTATGAAAATATTAGTTACCGGAGCAGGGGGTTTCATAGGCTCCAGACTATCAAAGAAATTGATTTCAGAGGGCCATGATGTTTACGGGGTATTTCACGACTCTCCATGTCAGATAGATGGAATTCAAGTTATTAATGCAGATTTAAGAGAAGATGATTTTGATATTCCAGATATTGAATTTGATGTTGTTTTTCATCTAGCAGCTGCCACTCCACTAGTTAAAGACAAAAAGAAACAAAAAAGAATCAATTATGATGGAACTGTAAATTTATTCAATAAAATTAAAGATAAGACAGATTTCATAATTTATGCATCAGGATTAGGAGTATTTGGTAATCCAAAGGGAATAGTTGATGAGCAAAGCCCTATCAAACCAGATACAGATTTTGTCAAGATAAGATTAGATGCACAAAAATTTCTCGAGAATTCATGTAAGGAAAATAATATTGGGTTTTCAGTGTGCTATTTTGGCGATGTATATGGTGATGGTAGTTGGTTTACAGAGATGGTGGTTAAGAAATTAAAGAGTGGAATGATGAAGACTCCTGGAAAAGGTGAGTATGACAAATGCTTCATACATGTTGAGGATGCAGTGGGAATTTTAATTTCCATTGCAAAAAATAATTTAAAAGATCAATCATATGTTTGTGCAGATTCAACCTCAGTTACATTCAAAGAATTTGTGGATTATACAGCAGATAAAATTGGAACAAAACATCCTGGAGGAGTTCCAATGTTTCTTGCAAAAGGAGTATTGGGAGGAGATTTGGTAAAATTATTAACGACTCCTATGAAAATTTCAAACAAAAAAGTTTCAGAGATTTACAGTTTTGTTTACCCTTCATACAAAGAAGGGATCAATTCAATTCTTGATTCATAGATTAGTATCAGTGCCTAAAAGAACTAACCCTTAAATTGACTCAGTAACTAAGTTTTTCATTATGATGCCAAATCGTGGTTATGACATGACACCAACTATGTATTCACCTGATGGAAGAATCTATCAAGTAGAATATGCATTAGAGACGGTCAAACGTGGTACACTAGCAATAGGAATCATGACAAAAGATGGCATAGTTTTGGCGGTTGAAGAAAAGACAAGAGCACTACAAGTAGAAGGAATTACACAGAAAATTTTTCAAGTCGATGATCATATAGGAGTTGCAGCTGCAGGTTATATCCCTGATGCAAGAGTTCAAGTAGACAATGCAAGATATTTTTCTCAAAGTAACAAATTAACTTATGATGAACCTGTAGACATTGAAACAGTCGCAAAACATCTAGCAGATCAAAATCATCAATTTACACAATATTCAGGGGTAAGACCATTTGGCGTTGCATTAATTATTGCAGGAATAGACAGAAAAGGTGTAAACGTTTACGTAATTGATCCTAGTGGAACTTACAATTCTTATTCTGCAATAGCAATAGGAACTGGTTCAGATGAAGTAAATGAATTTCTTGAAAAGAACTACAAAGAAGGGTTAACAATTGACGAAGCAGCATCATTAGCAATCGCTGCAATCAATCTAAAAAGCGAAGAAAAATCCGGTGTCGAACACATAAAAATGTCAAAAATTCTATCAGAAGGAAAAATGATAGAAAAAATTTCTACTGAAGACCTAAAGAAATTTGATGAGGCTGCAAAAGGCAAATTCATTAAATAAAATAGAATTTCTTAAGAATTGAATTATTAGAGTAAAGATTTTGATGTGGATATGGGTTTAGGAAGCTATTGGGGAGAAGTAATAGACGTACTTCGCGAAATTATACCAGTTTATGATAAAGTAAATTCATTCATTTCATTAGGAAAAGATGTGGAACATAGAAACAGAGCAATTAAGGACAGAGTGAAGAAAGGAGATAAAATTCTGGACGCAGGTTCAGGGTTTGGAAACATGTCAAAAACTGCAGCAAAGATTGTAGACAATGATTTGAAGATTATTCTTTATGATCCACTTGTACCAATGCTAAAAAATACTGATAGACTGTTCGATGAAAAAATTGATTCAGCGTGCGGAGTATTTGAACATGTTCCATTTCAAGATAAAGAATTTGATGCAGTGCTATCAGGATATTCATTACGTGATGCAATTAGTTTGAAAACTGCAATTTCAGAAATGCACAGAGTTTTAAAAGAAGATGGTAAGTGGGTAATAGTAGATTTAGGAAAACCAGATGAACCATTTTTTAGATTTGGTGTAACATTTTATCTTAGGATGATTTTACCAATAATAGCACTGATAGCAGGAGGTAGACTTGGATTAAAGTTTGGTACATTGTATGGAACATACAAGCTTTGGCCACAAAATAAAAAATTAGAATCCATGTTGCTTGAGAAATTTTCAAGAGTAGAATTTGAAAAAGATCTTATGGGCGGAGCTATTATGGTTGCTGCATACAAATGAATAATAGATTAATTCTAGTTTACATAACCGGCATTTTAATTGGAATTTCATACGGATTACAAGGTCCACTGTTACCTGTTTTTGCAAAAAATGTAATCGGTGCATCATATGCCGATCTTGGAGCCATAGGTTTTGCCAATTTTATTCCATACATGTTCTTTCCATTGTTTGTTGGGATTTTATTAAATCGCTTCAACAATGCGCATCTGCTTTCACTAGGAATTGGAATAAATTCAGTATCAGTATACTTACTTTCAATTTCACAGTCAGTTCCAGAAATAATGGGGTATCGAGTTCTCACTGGAATTGCTCATGCGTTTTTTTGGCCACCATGTGAAGCAATTATTTCAAACGTAAGCAAAGGAAAAACTCGCGTCAGAAACATTGCTACGTTTACTGGATTCTTTACAACGGGATTCATGATAGGACCGCTAATAGGATCAATTGTCTTAGAAAACTTTGATGAAAATTATAGATTCATCTTTGAAATCGCAACTTACGTGCTAGTAGCATCAATTGTTTCGGCAATTGGACTTTCAAGAAACAGACCAATTGTAAACCATGAAAAGTTTTCATTTTCGTCAATCAAGGAAATAATAAAATTTCCGCATGTCATTATGATGTTAATTTACTGTACTGCATCATTTGGGATAATTTTGAGCATTTATCCGGCATTTCTCAACGACAGGACCATGACTCCAGTCAACATTGAAATTTTATTTTTCATTTTTGGACTGTCCAGAATTATAACCCTCATAATGACAAGCAAGCTAGCTAAAAATACAAGCCTTACGCTGATTTTAGCAACCTTTTCCATAGCAGTAGGATTAGGATTATCATTTTTTGTAGAAAGCATAGTTGAATTTGCAATTGCATTAACGCTGATGGGATTTGGATTCAGTATCTTCTTCCCACTGACACTGGAAATTGTTTTGAGCAAAACAAGAAAAGAAATTTCAGGCACAATGATTGGAGCTTACGAAACCATATTTGGTGTAGGATGGGCTAGCGGACCGCTAATTGCAGGTGTGATATCCTACTTCTTTGGAAATGAAACACCATATTTGGTGTTCTTTGTAATAGGAATTGGCGTTGCGATACTTTCAATATCAAAAAGAAAACTCCTAGAGCCTAGCAGGAATACAAATCTTTAATTTTAAAACAAAATAATGACAAGCATGGAATATTTCCTAAACATAATGGGAAGCGAATGGATGATAATCATTTTTGTTGCACTGATTTTGCTGTTTGGTACTAACAAACTTCCCGAAGCAGGTAAAAAAATTGGAAAGATGGTAGGGGAATATAACAAAGCAAAAACAGAAATGCAGAATCAAATCAACGATATGACAAAAACAGAACCAGATAATCCTACAATTGACGGACCAGTACAGACAGAGAGACAAAAATTAGAAAGAATGGCACAAACATTGAGAATTAATACTGAGAATAAATCAGATGTTGAGTTAAAAAATGCAATTGATGCAAAATTTGGACCTCAAGAAAATAATGCAGAAAATAAATTTAAGAACTAATTCTTTTTATTTAATCGATATACATTTTTTCGTAATCGTTTTTGTGCAAAATTATAATATTCTTTAACAATTTCAAATCCACAAAAACGTCTATCTAACATTTTTCCAACTACTGCAACTTGACCAGAACCAAGAAATGGATCAAATACGATATCATGTTTTTTACTAGAATACATCATAATTTTTTTAATTATTTCAGCAGGTAGTTTTGTTGGTGTTTTATCTTCACCAGTCCAATATTCACGCTTAATTTCCCATACATCCTCTTTATCACGATAATGTAGGCTATGACCATCATCAGATTTTTCATTTTTCTTATATCTTGAAAATGAGTAAAATTTTCTTTTTTTGGGATTTTTACAAACATAAAGACAATGATAATGAGAGGTAACAAATTTATTTTTTGTAACAACACCAAATTGATATTTCCAGATTATGTGATTAACTACAGTTAAACCAACATTATCAATTGCAATTAGTATATCTTTGAGATTATTCCAACCTGAAAAAATGTACATGCTTCCAGATTCTTTCAATATACGATTAGCTTCAGAAATCCAATCATAACTAAATTGATAATAATTTTCAGGTAAAATTTCATTATAACCTTCTATAACATTAGAGCCTTTTCTATTGTAATTTGCTTTTTTTGCTTTAAAATTAATGGCAAATGGAGGATCAGTGATTATTAAATCAATTTTATTTTTATCAATTAATTTCATTCCCTCAAGGCAATTTTTATTATAGATTTTATCGAAAACAATTTTTTGCATTAAATGATTCTACATACATCATTACTTAAAATTTGAGCAAAAAGAAAAAATGTAATGTATTAACATTACAGTTAACGATAAGGGATCTTTGCCTTTTTTTTGTTCACTTCTGCTAATTCCTCTTTCAGATGTTTTTTGAGAAGATTTTCATGCTCTTTCTTGTGTTTCCAGTATGCGTTAAGACATGCCTGTCTAGTTTTTGCACGATTTAATGCAGTTGTGAATTTTTTATGACTTTTAGCCACATCAGATGTATAACCTGCCATAATTCCATGAGACCCAACATTGTAGTTAACCTTTTTTGTTTTATCATTATAGTGCCAAGAATAAGACTATTACAGAGATAAGCAGGGGATAGAATATGGAAAAAGTTGCATTAGTTACAGGTAGTTCAAGCGGAATTGGGTATGAAACATCACTAGCATTAGCAAGAGAAGGATATTTCACATATGCAACAATGAGAGATTTAAAAAAAGAGGCAGTAATAAAAAAAATTGCAGAAGAAGAGAATCTTCCTCTCAAAGTAATTGAATTAGACGTAGACAATGATGATTCTGTACAAAATGCAGTGAAAACAATCATTGAAGAGAAACAAAGAATCGATGTACTAGTAAATAATGCAGGATGGGGCATATGGGGAACTGCAGAAGATGTTTCAATGAAAGAATTTAGAGAGCAATTTGAGACAAACTTTTTTTCAGTAGTCAGAATGATTCAGAAAGTTGCACCTGTTATGAGAAAACAAGGAATGGGTAATATTGTCAACATAAGCTCAATTGCAGGAAGGATAGGATTTCCAGTTTCAACGGCTTACATTAGCTCAAAATTTGCAATAGAAGGTTTATCAGAATCTCTAAGATATGAGCTTGGACCATTTGGAGTAAATGTCATAATTATTGAACCGGGAGTAATCAAAACAAACTTTTTTGATTCAATGAGGACAGCAAAAAAAGCAGATGAAAGCGACGTCTATAGAGATATTACAATAAAAGTGATTTCAGGTGTTAAAATGATGGCAGAAATGGGAACACCTCCAAAAGAGGTTGCAAACGTTATAATCAAATCACTAAAAGAAGAAAAATCTCTACCAAGATATGTAGTCGGAAATGATGCAGCGATGTTTTTAGAAGCAAAAAAAATGAAAACAGATATTGAATTTGAAAATTATCTAAAAAAGGAACTGTATGGGGAATAACTTCCAGATTAGAATATATACGCCAAAGATTGATTTTTGTCAAAGTCCGTAGGATTGTAAATTATAATGAAATGGAAAAAATTAGAACATAATGGCATACTTTTTCCGCCAGATTATGAAACAAAAAAAATCAAAATTAAGATCAAAGGTGAAAGTGTAGATTTAGACATTAAACAAGAAGAGATGATTTACCAATGGGCAAAGAAAAAAGATACACCATACGCACAAGACAAAGTTTTTCAGAAGAATTTTGTTTCAGACTTTGCAAAAACATTTGGTAGTAAATATAAGAAATTAGAATTAGGAGAGATTGATTTTAAAAATGCGTTTAATTTGGTAGATAAAGAAAAAGACGCGAAAGAACTTCTAACAAAAGAACAAAAAAAGGCGCTTGCTCTAAAACGTAAAGAATTGAGAGAGGAGATGAAAGAGAAGTTTGGAAAAGGGAAGATGGATGACAAGGAAGTTGAAATTGCAAATTATATGGCAGAACCTCCTGGTATCTTCATAGGCAGAGGAGAACATCCTCTACGTGGTAAATGGAAACCAAAAGTCACATCAAAAGATGTCACCTTAAACTTGGGTAAAGAAGCAAAAGTTCCAAAGGGAGATTGGGGTAAAATTGTTCATGACAAAGAATCAATGTGGATGGCAAGCTGGACAGATTATCTAACACAAAAAAGAAAATACGTATGGTTAGCAGATACAGCGGGAATAAAACAAGATAGAGACAAGGCAAAGTATGACAAGGCGAAAATGCTAGCAGGAGAAATTGAAACGGTAAAAAACAAAATTGTTAAAGATATGGGAAGTAAGGATGCAAAAGTTAGAAGAATATCTACAGTATGTTGGCTAATTTATCGTACCGCAATGAGAGTAGGAGACGAAAAAGATCCAGAAGAGGCAGATACAGTGGGAGCAACTACACTAAGAAAAGAACATGTGACATTAACATCAGATGCAATAAAATTTGATTTTCTTGGAAAAGATAGTGTAAGATGGCAAGAAACAGTTCCAGCAGTTAACAATGATAAACAATTCCATGAAAATCTTAAAGAATTAACATCAAAAATTAAACCAACTGATGAAATTTTTGGTAATTTGACATCAAGAGATGTTAATGAATATTATAAAACAGTTGTAAATGGATTAACTGCAAAAGTTTTCAGAACATTTAGTGCATCCACAGTTGTGTCAAAATATCTTAACGATAATGGAGATGTCAAAAAAAGTTCTCAAATGGAAAAACTTTATCATGCAAAGCTTGCAAATCTAGAAGCTGCCAAAATGTGCAATCATAAGAGAACAATTCCTAAAACATTTGAACAATCTCTTCAAAAAAAGCGTGATACATTAAAAGTGGCAGAGAAAGCAACACCTTGGAAGAAAAATGAAGAAACATTGAAGAAAGCAGAGACTACAAAAACCAAAACAGATGCTCAAGAAAAGAAAAGAAAAGAGCGAATTTTAAAAATTAAACAAATGATCAAAAAATCAAAAACGAAGCAAAAAGAGAGAGTAGAGAAATTAAAATTACAATTAGACCTTACAGAAAAGACAAGAGATTACAATCTTGGTACATCATTAAGAAACTATATCGACCCACGAATTTTCAAATCATGGACAGATGAAGTAACAGCAGATTGGGAGAAACTCTATACCTCTGCATTGCAGAAAAAATTCCTATGGGTAAAATCAGAAAATGAGTCATGGCAAAATGTCTCAAAACATTATTGATTTTAACATTTAATTGCCATATTCTTAGATAAAATTCATGCCGGGGTAGCTCAGCCTGGTTAGAGTGCCAGTTCGAATGGTAAACTCTAACGGTTCTTCCATAGAAGGCAATACTCATAATCTGGAGGTCGTGGGTTCGAAACCCACCCCCGGCATTACAATATTATGTTAATACCCACCCAGCATGACAGGTGGTTCATCATATGATCCTGCAGGATATTATAATCCATAATTGGAAAAAGATTAAGAAAGTAAATTAGCCGATTATTCCTAACTTAGCATATTAAGTTAGTTGATAGTTCCAACCTTAACAAATCATTCTTCACTATGTTCTAGACACATTGGAGGTAAGTATATTCCAGAGACACCTGTTGATTCTATGACGTCATATTTTACAACATACGGTTTGTACTCATTAATTCCAATAGTTTTCACTCTTGCTCTCCATTTGGAATAATTTCTAGGATAGGGGGAATTTCTTTGCGGTATTTCTTTTTCAAAACAAGTTTTCTCTGGAAGAAATCTTCCATAATCCTCAAAGTAATCACATGTGATGTTATAATCGGATTCTAATCCCATTTTATATTCGGGTTCTGAATATTTTTCAATATTCCATAAAAAATAAGTCATTTTGGGGATTGAATCTTTTGTTCTTTCACTATGTTCTTTTTCATAACCTTTCATTACTGCATTAAATGTGGATTTAGATTCATCATGTTCTTTTTCTAACTCTTTTTCATAGATAGGATAACCCACATCATTAACCGCTTTGTATAATCCTGCAGACCATAGTCGATAGACAATTTGGTCGTCTGGATCCTCTTGTTTAGCACGTTTTGTGGGATGAATTGTCGAAATTAGATAAGCCTTTTCATTAGTATTGAATGGTTTGAAAAAAAATGTTCGCGGCGGTTCCACTCTTTTCCAATTTTCATCCCAATAGTAATGTGAATCAGACTTTTTATCCTCAAAACCATACAACATATGTTCATCATCTAATCGATTAACGGCAAATTCAAAATCCAATAAATAATTCCGTCGTGTTACATAGTATTTGTCAATATCTTCTTCTGCACTTTTTTCTGGAATAACTACTCCAATTTGAACATGAACAATTTGCATATTATTGAGTATTTTACTTTGATTTATTTTTTATAGTATCCAAAGTATGCACACTATCTACCAATAATTTATCTCAAATTTTCTCATTTTTACACCATGGAGGAAGATAGAGAAGACGAAGACGAAGAAAAAAACTGGTTGAATGGAAAAAGAGAACCTGTACTGAGTGATCTACAAAAAGAAGTAATTGCTTATGTAAAAAAGTGTGAAGAAGAAGATCCAACTCCACAAGAATTTCACATATGTGATGTGCTGGGAATAAGATTCCAATACAGTCTTTGGAGAGATTTCAAATGTCCAGCAGTTAATGGCTGTCGTTTTGAATACAAGGTTTGCAGAGAGTAATCTACTCTCCCTTACAACCAACCAGTTTAGAATAACTCCTTTTTTCTTTTTTTTCTAGAAAATCTTAACTAAAACTTCATAATTTCTCAAGATTTTGTTTAAGTTCTTCCAATCGGCACTCATAGTATGATACTGAATGTTTAGCATATGCTAATCTATTTTCAACATCATTTATGGTATTTTTCAAATATGCGATTTTTACACATTTAGGCAATATTTTCAAAAAGGAAAAAATTATTTTTTTCATGACTAATACAGTGGTTCATCAGCTAA
>JAOLYB010000010.1 GCA_028343215.1 Candidatus Nitrosopelagicus sp.
TCATGGGATTATGGAATGGACACATTGTTTGTTAATGCTAGGTTTAGAACATCAGGTGGTAAAATTATGAATTTTTTTAGATTATTTTTAATTGGAACTCTAAATAATAATGGTCGAACTTTTCCATTAGGTATAATTGGATTTTTATTTCATGAACGAAGTATGTGGAAAACCAAATTTTTAGAAATAATTTTAGGAAAATATGCTTTAAAATGAGTTTAAACTGAATAATTCATAGATGGATAATCAGTAGTATGATTCATCTGATAATTTTAAATGATCTAATTTTTTGGTTATCATATGTATGCCATAGTTTTTGTTTTGACATTAGATGAGATTGACGGTGTATCTGAAATTATGCCTCAAGTAAACAAAGAATGGGCTGATAAAATCATTTTTGTAGATGGAGGTTCTACAGATGGAACAATTGAAAAAGCTAAAGAATTAGGATTTGATGTAATTCATCAGAAAAATAAGGGTGAAGGAAACGCATGTCGAGTAGGAACTGATGCAACAGAATCTGATTTTGTTATGTTTTTTAGTCCTGATGGAAATGATGTACCTGGTGACATACCAAAGTTAATTCAAAAAACAAAAGAAGGTCATGACGTTGTACACATTTCTAGATTTGGAAAAAATTCAATTAGCGATGATGCAAATTGGCTTGACCGATTCGGAAATAACATGTTTACTTTTCTAGTTAATACATTCTTTGGAGGAAATTATACTGATGCATTAAATGGATTTAGAATTATTAAACGAAGTCTTTGGGATGAACTAAAAACTGATGCACAATGGCTCAATATTGAACAACAAACTTGTATTAGATTAGCCAAATTAAAAATACCAATATATGAAATCGAAGGTAGGGAACCAGATCGTATAGGCGGTGAAAGAAAAATGAGACCTTTGACAACAGGCGCTCAATTAAGTTATCAAATAATAAAGGAATTTGTTAAGTGGAAATGGTGAAAACTATGGGAGAAACAAAATGGGATATTCTGTATGATCCCAAAAAAAAGTCTTTATTTTCAAGAATAGAAGAATTTGCAATTAACACATATTTTTCAGATGCTTTTGTTAAAGCAATTTTATCTGCTTCAAAAATAAAAAGTGGAAAAATATTTGAACCTGGTTCTGGTGGTGGGATGGCATGTGCTAAATTTGCTCAAAAGGGGTTTGAAATAATATCTATGGATTTATCTGAAAATGCTTTAAAAAAAGGAAAAGAACTTTTTAATTTTTTGTCACTTGATGGAAAATTCACATTAGGTGATCTTTTTAATTTACCAATTAAGAATAATCAATTTGACGTTGTTTTTAATCAAGGAGTGATGGAACATTTCAGACTTGCAAAAATGGATGCACCTGCAGGAGTTAAAGAAATGATGCGTGTATTAAAAAAAGATGGCACCCTTGTAATTCTTGTTCCTGCATATTTTTCCCCGCTATATTTTATTTACAAATTTTTTAAATTTTTTAATTTACTTGAAAAATATTGGCCTTATACAGATCAAGATTTTCTTCATAAACATGAATTATACCAAATGATGCATAAGGCAGGATGTAAAAATATCACTGTAAGAAGATTATGGTCATCATTTTTTTTCTCAATGATAGGTTATTGTAAAAAAAATGATGAGGATGAATAAAAATTTATGAAAACAAAAACTATTTTTGGATATTTAATTGTAATATCCTTGGTTTCTTTAGGTTTTAAATTATATCTTGCAGATTTTTCAATTCCCGTAAACTCTGATAATCTTTCATATGTTCTAAATGGAATTGCACATACAAATGGTGATTTCTCGCATCCTCCACAAAGAGCAATTGGTTGGTCAGTATTTTTATCATTATTTTTTAATTTTTTGGATTCGGAAAATTTTCTTGATTATTCAAATTTAGCAAAAATTATTAGTATTGGTGTTTCCACTTCAACAATTTTTTTAATTTATTTTGTGGGTCGCAAATTCTTTGATCAAAGATACTCTCTCACTGTTTCATGTCTCTTTGCATTTTTGCCTCATCTTAACCATAATTCTGGTTTAGCGTTAAGTGAACCACTTTTTATTTTAGCTATTATCGGATCATTTTATTTCTTATTACACGAAAAATCTAAATTTATAATTATTTCATTAATACTTGCAGGTTTTGCTTATTGGATCAGACTAAATGGAATTGTCATATTTTTTATTATTTCCATAACCTATCTTTTGACTTTTAAGAAATCTCAAATTTTTCTAAGAAATTATGGTATTGGACTTATTTTATTTATGATTATAATATCCCCAATGTTAATACAGAAAAATGATCAATACGGGGATCCATTTTATTCAGCTTATCAAGGAACCTTATTTTCAAAAAATTATGAAGAATTAATTACTAATTTGGATACCGAAACTAAAACTTCTGCTTCTGAATTTATTGATAATGAAGGAATTTTTAGTTTTATTAATAATTTTATTTTTGCGGGAATTGTTAATTCATTAAGTATACTATCAAAACTCGCTTTCCCATACTTGTTTATTTTAATTCCATTTGGAATTATGTTTTCGTTTAGAGTTATTGATCAAAATCCTCAACTTATCAAAATAAATTGGATTTTTATTTTAAGCTCATTTTTCTCAATGTGTATACTGGTTGCAGTTGTTCCAGAAAAAAGATTTCTATTTTTTATTCTCCCATTCCTTGTATTATTTTCTGTAATACCTATTCAACGTGTTATAGAATATGGACTAAGTACATTCAGTTTTTCAAGAAAACAAAAAGATATTTTCCTGGTCATCGTGTTAATCATTGTTGTAATACTTTCAGGACTTTTTACATTGAGATATGAGCAAACAGATCCGGTCCTAGAAAGTGAAAAAATTGATTTTGCGCGTTTTGCATTAGAAAATCTAAATGGAAACACATTACGTGATTTTGGCGGTGCCACTGATTATGTTACTGATGTTGTACTCTTAGAACATAATAATTTTAAAGACTTTCAAATGGATTATTGGGTAGATAAAGCAGAACGTAAAGAATTTATTTTTAAAACAATTTCTATTTCTGCAAATAATATGGATGAGCTTATTCTTAAAGGTGAAAATTTAAATCTGAAATATTTAATATCTAATGATAAAAATACCTTCTACTATCCGTTTGTTGATCAAATTTATTATAATGAAGATGACTATAATTATCTCATAAAAATTTTTGATTCTGATAAATATGGTTATGAAAAATTAAAAATTAAAATTTTTGAAATAGATTACAAAAAATTTCATGAATTAGGGAATTAACTCAATCTGCCTTTTGAATTTATCATAGTCAATTTTGAATAGTTTCAAATGATAATTATATCCATTTTCCACTGAATCGTATTCTTTATCTAAATATGAAAACTTTTTTTCATCATCAAAAATATTTCTAAATTCTATTCTAAGATCATTTGTTATGTCATGTGATTTATTTTCATAATCAATTAGTAAATGAGTAATTTTTTGTTTTTCCAAGAAAAATATATAATCATTAATGTTTGTAATTCCCATTTTTTCACTATACATTGAATTTCTTTCCCTTAGTTCCTTTCCTTCTTCAATTATGTTTTGTTCTAACCATCCAATGTTAATTTTTGGCAAATCTTTTTTCAAAATTGGAAATTCTTCTTCGCCATTGATTCTTAACCAATGGAAATATAGAAACTCACATCCATTTTTACAAGTTCCAAAATCTGTATTTATTTTTACATCCATTTGTTTAATTTCTGAAAGAATTTCAAATGTTTCTTGATAATGTTCATTGTCAAGAGATTTCCATTCAACATATGCTACTGATCCAATAATTACTGCAGTGATTATGACAACAAAAACTAAATTTTTTCTTTTAAATTTTTCAATAAAAATTTTTAGTGAATAACATGAGATAAGACACAAAAATGGATATAATGCAAATAGATACTTTGTTTCTGAAAAATCTCTTGAATAAGCATAGAATGCTGGAATGAGTATCATAATTATTATTGATATTATTGTAATTTTGTTAATTTCTAATTTTGTAAAAATAAAAAATATTCCCGCTGGAAGAAAAATAATAAACGTAGGTATAACTATCCATCCAAAATACATTGTTGTTTTTGATATTCCATTTTGCAGAAAATTTATGGAAGATGAATTATTTTCATCTATTGACTTTTGATAAAAACTAGGTCCCGCCGAAATATGCTCAATAATTTGGACATTTTCATTAGATTTATTGTCTAAATACACATTTGGTAGTAGTATTGCAACAAAAATTGCTATGCAAATTAAATATCTTAGATAATATTTCTTATTTTGCCTGTATCTGACAAAAAATAAAACAGTCAACGGTAATAATATTAGAAATCCTTCAAAACGTACTAAACTTAAAACTCCTAATATCGCAAAGGAGAGATATTGTTTTTTAGAATCATTTGATAGAAATGCTGCTATAGATAAAGCAACTAATAAAATATAAAACGCTTCAGGTGTTCCATTTAATGAATTAATTATTAATCTTGGCTCTAAAATGAATAGTGATGCACCTATTAATGAATAACTTTTTTTAAAAAACTTTGAGCATAAAAAATATACTGGAAAAAATGTCGCTAATGAAATAATCATTGAACTAATTCTTTGCAAATTTTGAAAATCTAAAAAATTATTTGAATCAGTAACTTGAAAAATAATTGATAGTAATAATGGCCAACCATTATTTAATGTAGGATATTCTACTGGTATTGAGTTTAAAATACTAGAATCAATTGCATACCAAAAATAACCTTGAGCATCGTTAAACAGTGGAACATCAAAAGGTAAAAAGTAAACTCGAATAATTAATCCTACTGTAAGAATAATTGCTACATAAACACATTGTGCAAATTTTGAGTTTTCTAAAACATTGATTATGTTTGCCTTTTGAATATTTTCCATCTTACATTTCTCCTATTTTTTTTTATATTCCATTTTAGTTGAAATAAAAAGTAAAGATGCCTGTAATACTGATGCTAAAACAAATATCCATGCTAAACCTACTATTCCAAAAATTGGACCCATTATAATAAAACCAACTATTATTGTAAATAAAGACAACAATTTTACAATTAAGATAAATTTACTTTTTTCTTGTCCTAACATTTGAGACATACATAACATCGTCACTGCTTCTGGAATTACTGCTAAGCTCATTATTCCAATTGCATCAATTGTGTCGATAAATTTTGGGAAGATCAATGGAATTATTTTTGGTAATACTGTGAATCCTAAAACTGATATTATAATTGAAATAAGTATTACAAATTTTTTTATTTTTTTATTAGAAAATCCACTTGCATCTTGTGGTAACAAAAATTTAAAAGCGACAGATGAAAACATGACCAAAATAGTAAAAATTTGAAGTGCTAAAGAATAATTTCCTAAAATTGTAAATCCCAATAATGGAGCAAGAATTATTTTATCAATTTGTCCTCCAAAACTACCTGAAATTGTTAAAAAATAATTGTTTATTATGAATTTTTTTTTATTTTTTAAAAGTGAAAAACTAATTTTTGTAGTTTTAAATTCTTTTACAAAAATTGTTAAATGTGGAATGAACGTTAAAACCAATGCAAAAATTATTCCACTTGGTCCAAATGCATAAAAAAAGATAATTCCTAAAATTACTGTAAGTGATTTTTGAATTAAGATATTTTTGGCATATTTTCGATAAAATTTCCTACCTAGAATGACAGAATTCACTGATTCAAAAATTACATAGCCTATTACCAATAATGCAGTATCAAATCTAGTAAATATTATAAAAATTATAATTGATGAAACTATGGTTGGGATTATTGATAGTAAAAATAATGTTGACTGAATATTTTCATTTTTTGCAGAGTATACTGTAAGCGCATGTGGATTTCCAAACATAGAAAAAATTTGTGCCATTCCTGCTATTCCTAAAAAATAATGTATTTCTCCATAATCTCCCGGTTCTATCACGGATGCGATGTAAAGCCAAAAAATACCTGAAAGTCCTGAACCAATAATGTCTGAAATTCCTATAGAAACTATTCCATTTTCATTTACAAATTTTTCTTTAATCTTATTCCAATATTTTGTCATATTTGATCAATATGTATTAATTTTTTTCACGAACCACACTAACGAGAGTGTATAATAAAATACTAGTTAACAACAAGACAATTGCAATTAAAATTGTACCTGCTGCAACAATTGTTAGATTTGTATTCAATCTTCCAATTTCTGCATAATATTGTGCTGAAAGATATGTGAATGATATTCCTACAATGAAAAATATTATTGATGGTATACCATAAAATTTCAATGGATGTTCAATTGATGTATATTTTATTGTACTTAGAATCACTGAAGATCCATGTGAAATAGGATTATGTGTAGATGTGTCT
Organism: Candidatus Nitrosopelagicus sp.; assembly: GCA_028343215.1. Taxonomy (GTDB): domain Archaea; phylum Thermoproteota; class Nitrososphaeria; order Nitrososphaerales; family Nitrosopumilaceae; genus Nitrosopelagicus. Next base: position 6,413 of record JAOLYB010000010.1, read on the forward strand.
CCAGAATACAATATTTTGATTGGTACTTCTAAAATTTTAAAATTTTTACTACTTGCTTTAATTAAAATTTCTGTTGATATTCCCATACCTAACTCAGATGGATTTAATTCATCTATCACTTTCTTTGAATAAGCTCTAAATCCACTTTGCGAATCAGTTAATTTTTCTTTTATACTTGCATTTGTAATTTTGGTAATTAGTTTTATTCCAACTTTTCTATACTGTGGAACTTCTTTTTCACTATCATCTAAAAATCTTGAACCAATTACCAATTCAGCTTCTTGATTAATTATTGGTGTTGTCACGTTTTCAATATCTTCAATTCTATGTTGACCATCTGCATCAAATGTCACCAAAATGTCACCATCTAATTCTTTAGCTTTAAGAAAAATACTTCTTATTGCACCTCCGTAACCCAAATTTTTTTTATGATTAATTACTAATGCTCCCATTTTCTCCGCTATTTCTGAGGTAAGATCATTTGAACCATCGTTACAAACAATTATTGAATCTGTAATATTCATTAATTTAGTAATTATCGAGGCAATATTTTTTTCCTCATTAAATGCTGGAATTCCAATAATTATCTTCAATTTTGACCCTTTTGATGATTTTAGGATTTTAGGCTATAAAATATACTACTCAAAGTTTTTCCATTTCTTTGAAATTTTCAAGCCATCTTCATTGATTTGAATAGAAAATATAATTAAACAACTTATTCAACTTTCTACGTGACTATTGATGAAATTAAAGGGGTATTAGAAAAAAATGGATATGATTTAGATTCTGATACAATTTCAAGAATCCAAATAATGCTTGAATCCATAAGAGATGATAATCAAATCAATAAACTTGATTACATTATTGACTGGTTTAACAAAAAACGTGAGGAGTCAGATATGGTAGTAGAAGAAATTGGAATTAATGATTTGGATAAATGGAATGTGGATCCAGATACGGGTAATATCAAACATGAATCTGGAGGATTTTTTGAAGTAATTGGTGTCAAAGCATCAAATACATTTGATCGTGAAGTTGGAAAGAAAGGTTGGACTCAACCAATGATTGCAAAAAACCCTGGTGGCATTCTGGGAATTCTAATGAAAAGAATTAACGGTATACCACATTATCTCTTACAGGCAAAAGCAGAACCAGGTAATATTGGAAAACTACAACTATCGCCAACTCTTCAAGCCACAACAAGTAATTTACTAAAAGCACATGGAGGATCTAAGCCTTTGTTTGCAGAATATTTTGATGATGAAAACAATCCAAAAATTATTTATGCAAAGTGGCAATCTGAAGATGGTGGTAGATTTCATTTAAAATCAAACTACAATATGATAATCGAAATCAAGGAAAATGAAAATTTGGAAATTCCAGACTCATTCATTTGGGTTACATTATATCAAATTAAACAACTGATGAAGATTGAAAACTTTGTTGGTCCACACGTAAGAGGAATTATTTCTTATTTGTAATAAAATGGAACCTCTAAAATTTGGTATAATTGGTTGTTCACGAATTGCAAAACGTTCTGTAATTCCTGCTATAATAAAATCAGAATTTGCAGAACTTGAAATAATTGGAAGTCGTTTGACAGACAAAGCAAAAGAATTTGCTAAGGAGTTTAACTGTGAAAAATTTGGTACTTATGAAGATGTAATTTCAGATGATTCAGTTGATGCAGTATACATCTCAACTCCAATTGGAACACATGCAGAATTGTCCAACAAGGCAGCAGCTGCAGGAAAACATGTTTACGTTGAAAAATCCTCTACATATTTTCTAAATTATGCAAAAGAAATGGTTGAGACTGCAAAACAAAACAATGTACGACTAATGGAGGGTTTTATGTTTCGATTTCATCCACAACATCAAAAAGTCAAGGAATTGATTAATGAAAACAAAATTGGAGATATTGTGACTTTTAATGGTAGATTTGGATTTCCATCTTTTCCAGAAGGTGATATTAGATATAGCGATCTTAGAGGTGGTGGATTCTTGAACGATTCTGGATGTTATCCAATTTGTGCAAGTAGAATGATCTTGGATGAAGAACCAATTTCAGTAGGATGTAGATTACAATACATTCAAGTAAATGGAATCACTGATTCGGTTGATGTTAAAGGCACATCTTTTTTGATATATGAAAATAACAAATCTGCATCTATTACATTTGGAAACGGAAATTATTACCAAGCAAAATATGAAGTGTGGGGAACGAATGGCATAATATCTGCAGATAGAGCTTACTCTGTACCTTCAGATTTTACAACTAAGATTAGTCTACAGTATAATACAGCGAATAATTGGGAAAGCAGAAGAAATGATACATTTGAAATTAAACCTAAAGATCATTTTCTAGAAATTCTGGATACTTTTTGTATGGAAATTACTAAAACAAAAAATGCACCATATAATTTTGAAGATGAGTTATTGAAACAGGCAAAAGTAATGCAAGCTCATAGACGTTCATCAGATACAGGAAAGCAAGTATTTCTTAGTGAATTATGATGTAGATTTGATTACTCTAATTACTGCATCTTGATGTTTCTTTGATATATTTGGGAATAATGGAAGTGCTAAAATCTCATCATAAGTTTTTACAGTATTAACAACATTAGATTTCTTTGCAAACTTGCGATATGCTGCGTATTCATGAATTGGCATCCAATACACAGTTGTTCTAATTCCATTGTCTTTCAGTTTCTTATACAACTGATTTCTTGATAATTTGAAGGGTTTGGCCACGCGAATTGTATACAAATGATATGAATGTGTTTTGTCATTCACCATATCTGGCAAAATTATTCCAGGAATATTTTGTAAATTCTTATGATAATAGAGTGATGCTTTTTTACGAAGTTCATTTATTTTTTTAATTCTCTTTAATTGTGTAATTCCTAATGCGGATCTAATCTCATCCAATCGATAATTATATCCTGGTTCAATAATATCAAAAACCCAAGGATACTCACTTGAATAGCGACTTTTCAGAGATTTTGTCATTCCATGACTACGTAGTTGTCTTACTTTCTCAGCAATTTCCTTTGAATTTGTGGTAACCATTCCACCTTCAGCAGTTGTAATATTTTTGGTTGGGTAAAATGAAAAACATCCAGTATTTCCTAATGTTCCCACATGTTTTGATTTATGAAATGTTCCAACTGCATGTGCACAATCTTCTACAACTTTTAGATTGTGGTCTTTTGCCAAATCTAAAATTTCTTCAATATTACAAACTTGTCCATAGATGTGAACTGGAATTATTGCTTTAGTTCTTTTTGTGATACTTTTTTTAACATTTGAAATGGATAAAAAGAAATTTTCTTTATTAATATCTGCAACCACAGGTTTCGCGTTACAAGCAAGTACTGCATTTGCATCTGCCACAAATGTAAGATCTGGAATAATGACCTCATCATTTTCTTTGATTCCCAATGCCATTAATGATAAATGAAGTGCTGCGGTACAATTGGATACTGCAATAGCATATTTTGCTTTTGAATATTTGCAAAAATCAGATTCAAATTTTTCTAACTGTGGGCCAAGTGTTAACATGCTCTGTGAGAGTGTTTTATTGATGATTTTCTTATCATCTCCAGAAATCCATGGTTCATAAGCAGGAAATTTAATTTTTGAATCTTTAAAAAAGTCCTTTTTCATATTCTCATACTCCAAGTCCTCTATTTATTATCATTATTTTCTAATACCTGCTCGTATAATTTCAAAGAATTTTTTGCCATAGAAACACAGTTACATTCTTCATGAACAAAGTCATATCCGGACATTCCTAATTGTTTTTTTAATTTATCGTCAAGCTGTAATTTTGTTATAGCATTTGATAGTTCATCTGGATTTTCTGGTTCAACAAGAATTCCTGTTTTACCATCTTTTACTGTAAATGGGACGCCATGTGATCTAGTAGAGATTACCGGTTTTTTGAATGCAAATGATTCGAGTGGAACAAGCGGTGATAATTCCCATTGTGATGGAAGAACTAAAAATTCACTTTCTCCATATGCTGAAATTACATCTTCGCGTGGTGGATTTTTAATTACCAAAATTCTATCTGATAAATTAAATTTTTTAATTAACCTTTCCATTTCTTTTTCAAATCCAAAATCTACTCCCATTATTACTAATTTTGTATCTGGAATTTCTTTTTTATTTTTTATTTGATTAAATGAATGAATTAACGTTTCAATTCCTTTACTTTTCGAGAATCTACCTACAAATAAAACAAATTTTGAATCTATATGATACTTTTCTCTAAAATTTTGTTTACTAACTAAAGTTTCTAAATTAACACCATTACGAATAATCTTTATGTTTGATTTTTGATTAATATCTAAAAAAATTTCTTTTTCATATTCATTTGCAGCACTAATTGCTGTAGAATCATTAATTATTTTTTTTATAAAATAATTTTGAATCTTATAAAGAATTTGTAAAACAATGCTGGATTGAGTTAAAAATGGATGAGTTGTTAGCCCTCCTTGATCTGAAACTATTAATGGAATTTTTAATTTTTTGGAAGCACGCCAAGCAATAATTGACTGATAACTTCTTAATCCTATTGTATGTATTATGTCAGGTTTATCTTTTTCAATTTGTTTAAACATTGAACTATTGATAAAGAATAATTTCAATGAAAACCAAACATGAGTTCTATTAATTTTAAATTTTTCAAATTTTTCTAAACGTGGAAGATTTTTGTTGAATTTGTTTGGGCCATTACTAAAGTCTAAATCGGTGGTGTAAATTGTCACCTCATGACCCATCTTGGAAATTTCGCGTGCTAAATCAACTGCTAAAAATACAATTCCCCCAAATTGAGTTGCAGGTAATGATGCCGGACATACCAACGCAACTTTCATAAATTTCTCGTTTTTGTATGCTTTTTAGAGTCTTCTACTCAATTTATGTGAATTATTTATTAAATCTCAGTTAGAATTTCTTTCAATGAGGATTTTTCTCCCAATAATTTTTTCAATATTCGTTTTATTCTTTTATACTCTACCTGACGTTAACGCAGATTCTGAATTTTTTGTATCTAATACTAAGGGTTCGTATAATCTTGGGTGTGAATTGGACAATTCTTGCTTTGAACCATATATTACAAATATCTTGGTAGGTGATACTGTGATTTGGACTAATAATGATGATGCAATACACGTGGTTGTTAGCGGTGCCCCAAACAGTGAATCTTTCAAAGATTTTGAAGATGGAGAACTCTTTGACAGTGGTTTTCTAAAATCAAATGAAACATTTTCTCATAAATTTCTTGAGGAAGGAATCTTTGGATATTTTTGCACGCTTCATCCTTGGATGAATGGCTTTGTTACTGTTGGTGATGTTGAATTTATTGAGCCATCAATGGATGCTGATTTTGAAACACTTCCAATAGTTTTAGACACTGATTTTAAAATTGAAGACTTTGCTTCAGGTCTCTTTGTCCCTGTAAATATGGAATTTGTAGGTGAAGATCTATTAGTTTTAGAAAAAAATTCAGGAACTGTACGTCATATTAAAAATAATGTACTTTTAGATTCTCCTGTTTTAGATGTTGAAGTGAGTAATTATGGTGAACATGGTTTACTTGGAATTACATCAGTTGAAAATAATGTCTTTTTGTTTTTCACAGAAGCATATCATGATGGAGGACGAGCTCTAGAAAATAGGATTTATCAATATTCATGGGATGGCACAAATCTTGTTAATCCTATTTTATTAAAGACAATCCCTGGTTTTGAAAGGGAATACGTTGGTGGAGAAATGGTTAGTGATTTATCTGGAAATGTTTTTGCTGTAACGGGTGAAAATTATAAAATTGGTTTGTTGCAGAACACTCCTCAAAATGAAAGTTATAGACATTTTAGTTCAGTTGCTTCAACAGAAGAAAAAAACAAACGTACAATTTCTCATAGTTTTGAACATCTACTTTCTTGCTCAAAAGTTTCATTTCAACAATATACAACCAATCCATTTGGTTGGCAGTCTGAACAACCTGATTTATCAGAAAATCCTCCTGAAACTAACTTATTCAATATCTTAGGAAATTTGAACTCTTGTCTAAGACAATTTTATTATGAAAATTTTTCTGATGGTCATTGGGAAGATACCAGTGCAATAATACAAATTCAACCTGAGGGTGAATATGCTGCAATTGGAATTCGTAATAGTTTTGGTCTTGCAGTTGATCCTCAAACAGGTTTCATGTGGGACACCGAAAATGGACCTGATGTTTTTGATGAGATAAACCTTATTGATGAAAAATTCAATAGCGGTTGGGCAAAAATTCAAGGACCATCTAATGGAAAATCTTTGCCAGTAATACCTGAATACTCTGAATATATTTACAGTGAACCTGAATTCAGCTGGGAAATACCAATAGGTGTAACCGCCATTGAATTTCCTAATTCTAATGATTTTGAAAAATATGGTAATTTCTTATTTGTTGCTGATACGAACAAAGGAATTATTTACAAATTCAAACTTGATGAAACAAGAACTAAATTTATTTTTGAATCTCCACATTTACAAGATCTTGTATTAAACATGCTTCCTGATTCTTCTGGAAATGAACCAATGGATGAAATTATTTTTGCGAAAAATCTTGGTCTAATTAGTGATATGAAGTTTGGACCTGATGGTGCATTATATGTAATCTCACTAATGGAGGGAAAAATCTACAAAATATCATCTTAAGTATTTTTCATACATTTTCCTATTATCTCTGAATAAAGAATATCATCTGCATCTTTTCCTGAATTTTTTATCTTATTCAAGAATGTTTTAAATAAAATTTTATCAGTATTAAAAAATGATTTACTCTGTTTCATTTTTGATAAAAGATGCTTAGTTGCAATTTTTTTCCCATCACTTTTCAAATTACCTGTAGAGAATTTCAATAAATTAATGGCTCTGTAAGTTGATACTAATCCGTAATCTATTCTCATTCCTGTAAACTCTGAAATAATTCTTAATGTTTCAGAGTGTTCCTTGAATTCATCTTCTATTTTCATTTGACCATGAAATCTACCTTGGGTTAAATCCCATGTGATTTGTGGGTTGGGTGTAAACAATATTTTTTCACGCTTCAAGGACTCTTTATACGTAAAAATTTCATCTGCATTTATTGGCATATCCACCAGGAATCTATTATTGTCTTTTTTGATATCATCTGTTCTATAGATAATAGATTGAATTGGACCAAATGGTAGCAATCCTCTGTTAAGACATTCTTTAGTAAAACATTCGGATTTACATTGAATTATCTCTGTTGAAAATGATTTTTTTAAATATGAATTTTCAATTTCTTTTTTAAATAGCGATGCAAATCCAATTGATATAGATTCATCACTGTCTAATTTTTTTAGACATTCGTGGATATTATTATCTTCATTAATTGTATCATTTGAAAACAGAAAAATTAAAAATTTGGCTGTAGATTTATCAATACATACATTCCAATTTTGAATTCTTCCCACATTTTCTTGATTTTCTATTAAAATTAAATTACCAATTTTTTTTCTTAATTCTTTAACATTTGAAATTGATTCATCCGTTGAACAATTATCTACTACAAGTATTTCATATTCATCTGGTTCAAGTTGTATATTTTTACATGAATTTATTGCTCTTTCTAAATTCTTTCCTCCATTGAAAGTTGGAATTGCTATTGTTAGTTTCAACATAATTTAGACACCAAATATTTCATTTAATCTTTCTATTCCAACACAAAAAAATGCTAACTGTCTTTCAAGATTATCACTATGAAGTGGTAACATAGAAATGAATAACAAACCTTCGATCATTTTAATTTCATCTAATTTCCAATTTTTTTTGATGTTATAATCTAGTTCTGTACTTAATAATTGATTATTTTTTGATTTGAAAACTTTGTATTCAATTTTATTATCTTTTAGATATTTTGCTGAGTATAATCCATTGGTGATTGTGTCAAATCCTCCCGCTATTGAATGTCTTATTTTTGCGATATCATATTTTATATCTCCTGATGTACTTTCTCCCCATTTTCCTCTTGGGTCAATTAATTTGTAAATTCCATTTTCGGAATCATAAAGTATGTTTGAAAAATATAGATCCCCATGAATCAAACAATTATCTTCTTTATTGAACATCGTGCTAATTTTATCTTTAATCTCATCTTTCATTAATTTCCAATTTTTGAGTTTTTTATCATTGATTATAATAAAATCCTCATCAAAAATTTTTTTGAAAAAATTATTCGTTTGAACTAATTCATTAATACGATTAGATGTTTTTTCTAAGTATATTGAATCATACTCTTGTTTTGTTACTGATTTGTTGAATTTTCTAAATTTTTGAATTATATCAAATAAATCTTCTATAATTTTTTTCCAAAATTCTACTGAAAATTCACCATATAGCCAAAGTTCTGATAATGTAGGATGTTTAACATATTCGAGTTTAATAAATGGATTATTCTCTGTTGATGTTTCTAATATCTTTGGAACCAAGTTTGAAATTTCTTTTGGAATGGATTCATACCAATTAATCTCATCAACCAATTTCTCATTATTTGTACTAGTTTTTACGATATTTTCTCCTAACTCATCGAATTGTAATTTATTGAAATATCGTGCTTTTAAAACAAATTGTTTTGTTAAAAAATAATTTTCTAAATGTCCTACATCAAACCATTTTTTTGCATTTACAGATTCAAAGTTTTCTTTTTCCTTTATTTTTCTGATTAATGAACTAATTTCAAGTCTATCGTTATCTGAAAAATCTTTTAGAATGGTTTTTAACAAATTTACGTTATTGAAAAAATAACATCCTACTAGTGCATCATACCTCTTATCATTCTCAAGTTCCTTTTTATCAAAAATCTCATCAATTATTTTGCCATTTTTTGTAATTACACACCAATTTTTTGTGTCTGAAAATTTTTCTGATGTCAAAACAAAATTTTTCCCTTTCTCAATCAACTCTATTAAATTATTATCAATTAACGTATCACCTAATATGATTAATAATTTTTTTTCATCACACTGCTCCATAGAGCTTTTAATAGAATTCCCAGGCGGTTTATTATAATCAGTTGGAATAAAATTCAATTTACATTCATTTTTGTATTGTTCTGTAATAATTTCCTGCAGAATTTCTTTTTTATATCCCACTGTAATTGAAATATTTTCAATTCCTTCATTTAGCAATTTATCAATAATTCTAAAAATTACTGGTTTACCGTTAATTGGAATAAGTCCTGAAGGGATTTTACCAAAAATTTTTGTTAATTCATTGTTAATTTGACCTGCACTTAGAATTAATGCTCTAACATCTTTATTTTCCATAATCATTCCTCAAATTTTTTTAGATCATTTGGAGTACCTAAGGCAGTAAATTCGTCTGCTATATCTATTTCAAATTTTGCATTTAATTTCAGAAGCATATTATAAATTTCTGATACATAATATTCGTTTTTTATCTTTTTTTCTTTTTCAATCATTTCCTGTCCAGCTTTAAAAAACTGTTCAGCTCTAGTAAAAATATACAATCCTGTTGATGCATAGTTTGAGATTTTTTCTTTTTCTGCAACCTGTTCAACAAAACCTTTTTCATTCAATTTTATAAAACTCAAATTTTCATCATTTGATGGATAACAACCAAGTAATCCATCAACATCTTTATTTTTCATTGTTAAAATTTTTGATTTTAATCTAGTTGAAATGAAACGTGTATCTATATTATAAATTATTATTGAATTTTCTGGTCTTACCAAATGTTTTGCATTTAATACTGTTTCAACTTGTCCCCCGGTAATATTTTTAATATAAACAAGTTCATATTTTGAATTTGGAAAATTTTCATCCATTATTTTTTTGATAAATTCACTAACTTTGAATTTTTTTTCATGTTCTTCTAAACAAATAAAAATTATTTTTTTAGCAATATTTATTGGTAAACTATCTATTGACCATTCGAATAGTGTTTTATTTTTAACTTTAATCATAAACTTTGGTTTTTGAATACCTTCATTTTTGAATCTTTTTCCTTCTCCTGCCATCGGAATTATAATCACTGGCTGTATTGATTCTAACTTCTTACCTAATTTTTCACTGGATGAAAATTCAATTCCAAGATCATCAATGTACATATCTGCATATGGTTTACCAAATATTAATTCGTCATATGGAACGTTCCATTTTTCTAACCAATCTTCTGTCACCTTTCCAACTCTTTCAATAACTTTCCCAACATCTCCATTACATGTTCTCATATGTCTTCCTGTATGGATGATTAAGTAATGACCTTCTTCTTTCAAATCTCTCATTTTTTGTATAACTTTCTTTTTTGGAATTACTTCCGAGTATGATTCTGAAGGTTTTTTCAGTTCACAAATTACTCCATCCAAGTCAAATACTATTCTCATATTCTCACGTTAATCCAAAAATTCATTATGATAAAAAAAAGGTTTAGTACAATTTCTCCTTATTTTCTTGAATAAACTTACTAAATGATGTAAACTTGAATTTCTCTAACAAATTCTCCATTTTAGAGTAGGCTTTATTGATATTATGAAATGTAATGAAATGATCTTTTTTGGGTAGGTTAATTTTAGGCATAAATTCTGGTGTTAATTCCCAAGAATGAATATAGAACACTCCTGGAATTTCCTTCTTTTCATATGATTTTATTGCATTTTCAATAATACGGGAAGGTAAGGTTCTCAAATAAAATCCTCCTCCTGCAGGTATTTTTTTTCCTAGAAATTTTGTAACTAGTAACGGAAACTCCAAAATTTTTCCATCTATGGAATCCTTTTCTAAGAATTGAGTCGTAATTCTATATGGTTTTATCTCTGCATTTGGAATTCCATACAAACTTGTTTTTGCTGGAACAACACTGCTGTCATAAATATAGCCATTTTTTTCTAATGAATCAATAATCCAAGAACTAGAATCATTTAATGAAAAACTTGGAGCTCTGAAACCCTTTGATTTTCCATTGGTCAGTTCATTAAATTTTTTTATTTCTTCATTAAATTTTTCTTTAAAATTAACCGAATCTATTCTAGTATGTTTCATTGTATGAAATGCTATTTCATGTTCATTTTCTAAAATTAGATCTAATAGTTCTGGTTTAAATTCTAAAAGTTCACCAACTACAAAGAATGTAGCCTTTGTTTCATTCTGACGTAATAATTCAAGTATTTTATGAATTCCTTGAATTATTTTAGGTTCATGATTTTCATTTGTTATATGTTTTTGAATTAATTCTGGATGAAACCAATCTTCAAAATCTATACCTAAAATATTCATATCTAGTGATTAATTTTTTTAATTACCCTAGCAGGATTTCCTACTGCGATACAATAATCTGGTATGTCTTGAGTAACAACACTTCTAGGTGAAATGATTGAATTTTTGCCAATTGTTACTCCTGCAATAATTATTGCACCCGGATTGATAACTGCACCTGATTTTATCATAACTTTTGAAATTTTTCTAGGAAACTCACCTTGTTTTAAAAATAAATTTGCAGATGGATTACTATGTGCAAAAATCATTGAGTTAGATCCAAGTGTAACATTATCTTGTATCTCTACCATTTTTGGATAAATCAGATCAATTAGCACGTATGGATTAAAATGACAATTTTCACCAATTTTTACACCTCTAGATCTTTGCATTGAAATTGAAAAACTTGATAACGGTGAGGAGTATGCCAAAGAATGCAAAATCCAACTCTTTAGAAATTTAATTTTAATTTTCAGTCTTCCAAAGTTTCCCGAGTAACCATAATAATCCATTACTTCTTTTTCATTAATTGGAAAAGTATCTTTGTTTTCTTCCATTTCAATCAAAATTTTAGTTAATTTTTTGTTTCTAAACCTTTCTAACAAAAAATAGTTATAATTTGTTAAAAGTATTCATAATTTAAATATCAAGTTAAAAGTATTCAGTTTGCAGTAATGAATTTTAAATTATTATTATCAGTTTTTGTCGCTATAACTTTTACAGGTATTATTTTCTCAACTTCGATGAGTTTTTACATTAATAGCTATGATCCTGATTGGTATGGACTATTATCAAATAATTCTCTGGATTCAACTCCGAAAGAAAAAATTTTTTTGTTAGGTTCTAGTACAGTTTATTCAGTTAATTCAACATTTGTAAACAATTATTTTGCAAAAAATGATGTTAATTATGAATTTTTTAACTTGGCTGATATGTCTGATAGTCCAAAAAAACGAATACATAGCATATCGAACATCATATCCAATAATCCTGCAATTGTAATCTATGGGATAGATGTAGGAGATTTCAGAACAGAAATAAAAAATGAAATTTCTTTAGAGGAAATTATCATTCATCCAAAAAATTTCTTTTTATATCAATTTGAAGATTTTATGGAGCCAATCAGAGATAAAATTCCCGGTTCCCCAAAAGATCGATCATTACTCACCATCAAATATTTTCTTTTTGGCCCTCAACCACATCACCATCCCTTCATAAATTTCTATGAAACATCTGTTACTCCTACTCATGAACTTAAACTGAATTTTAATGACAATTTTGAATCCAAAAAATTAGATCTTTCTGACGAGAATGAAGAAATAAAATCTCTAAAAGTAATAATTAATGAATTAAAAAAAAATAACATAAAATTAATTTTATTCACGGCTCCAAAATTAATTCAAGAAGTAAGTGATTCTGATATACAATTTTTTGAAAAAACCTTATTGACTTATTCAAATGAATATAATTTTCCAGTATATTTTCTTCATGATAAATATGTAGAACTTGAAATCTGGAGAGATTCACAACATGTGGCGATAAATAATGATACTCAAATCTATACAGAAAATATGACAGAAATTCTACTAAAGGAGATTAAGAATTTTGCTATTTAACTCACTAGATTTTTTAGTATTTTTCTTTGTTATATTATGTATAATTTCATTTTTCAAATTTAGAAGATTTCAACATCTCTTTCTAATCTTTTCCAGTCTTTTTTTCCTCTATTATACAGATAATTATCTTGTAACTCTATTGATATTTACTATTTTGCTTCATTTTTATGTTGGACGAGAAATTTATAATTCTCAAACAATTATCCGAAAAAAAATATTTTTTGTTATTGGACTTATAGGTAGTATTGGTGTACTTGGATTTTTCAAATATACTGATTTTGTAATATCACAACTTAATGTATTTGGAACAATTATAGATCTTAATTCTGAAATTCCTTTGTTAAATTTAGCTTTACCAATTGGAATATCATTTTACACATTCCAATCTATGAGCTACATCATTGATATTTATCGAGGAAGTCTAAAGCCATCTAAAACTCTTAAGGAATATGCATTTTTTGTTGCTTTTTTTCCACCACTTGTAGCTGGTCCAATATTAAGAGCAAGTGAATTTTTACCTCAACTTAGAGAAAAAATTTCTCAAAATGAAGTGTCACAAAAATTAAAACTATTTGTTATTACCAATACAAATTTAAAATTTGGTATAACGTTAATGTCGATTGGATTTTTCAAAAAAATGTTTTTTTCTGATAATATTGGACCTATCGTAAATAATATTTTTTCTAATCCACTTGGATTGGAATCATTTTCTATAATGATTGGAACTATTGCTTTTGGTATTCAGCTTTATTGTGATTTTTCTGGTTATTCTGATATTGCAATAGGCGCAGCTGCTATACTTGGATTTAAAATTCCATTAAATTTTAACAAGCCATTCTTTGCTTCATCTCCATCTGATTTTTGGACACGATGGCACATTAGTTTATCAACATGGGTCCGTGATTATTTGTATTACCCATTAGTTTTTAAAAATAGAAAATCAGAAGGTCTTGTTTTCATTAGTTTAATTATTTCAATGCTCTTAATGGGAATTTGGCATGGCGCGTCTTGGAATTTCCTGATTTGGGGTGGTATACATGGTTTATTTTTAGCGTGTTATACGATTCTTAGAAAGAAATTTCCTACTGCATCTTCTAATAAATTCTTTAAATCTAAAATCGGTAAAATTTCTAGTATTTTAGTAACTCAGTATTTGATATTCTTTACTTTCATTGCTTTTTGGATGAAAGATTTTGATCATATGGCATATGCCATGAAGAAGTATGTTCTTTTAGATTTTTCAACAGCTGGTACAATTGAAATTATACGTGATAATGAACTTCCGATTCTACTAATGATTTTATTTATGATATTGCATTTTATATCATACAAAAAAGGAAATATCGCTGAAAGAATTTCCAAATTAAAAATTCACTATTGGACTAGTATCTTATTCATATTTTTCTTATCAATTGCAATATTTTATGTTGGAAGTGCGCGAGAATTCATATATTTCCAATTTTGATCAAAGCATTCAATCATAATATTTATCATTGAAAAATTTTTAATGTTAATATGGAAAAAAACCTTTCAGAATATGTTTCCATTTCAAAAAATATTGAAAATTTAAAACTTGAAAAAACAGTGAAAATAGCAATAATGTCAAGTTTTACATTAAATGGATTAGATGAAACTATTCGTGTAATGTGTTCCGAACTTGATACACGATGCCACTCATATGTTTCTGGTTACAACCAATATAATCAAGAATTATTAAATTCTCAAAGTAATTATTATGATTTTTCACCTAATATCACATTTTTAATTTTAGATATTAGAAATTTTCTAGGTGATACTTTTCATTATCCATATGATATATCTGATGAAGAACGAAAATTACTTGTAAAAGAAAAAACTGAACAATTAGAAAATATAATATCTCTTTTTGAAAAAAATACAAAATCTAAATTAGTTATTTCAAATTTTAATATTCCATTTTATTCACCTAATGGAATTATTGAAACAAAATCTAATTTTGGATTTCATGAAATGATTGAAGAGATTAATAGTTCATTACGTCAAATGTGTAAGGAAAAAAATTCAATTTATGTATATGATTTCAATAATTTTGTTTCAAGATATGGTGAAAATAATATTTTTGATTATAGACAATTTCACGTAGGTGATATTCAAATTACTTACAATTTAATTCCAAATTTAGCAAATGATTTGATGAGTTATGTAAAACCATTATTAGGAAAAACTCGAAAGTGTATCGTTTTAGATTTAGATAATACGTTATGGGGTGGTATTGTAGGTGAAGATGGAATTAATGGAATTGAATTGGGTCATACCCCGACAGGTAAGGCATTTGTTGAATTCCAAAAAGAATTATTATCATTATGGAATCAGGGGATAATTTTGTCAATAAATAGTAAAAATAATTTTGATGATGCAATGAAAGTTATTCGTGAACATCCTGACATGATTTTACGCGAAAAACATTTTGCTAGCATTCAAATTAATTGGAATGATAAAGCAGAAAATATGATACAAATTTCCACTGAAGCAAATATTGGATTAGACAGTTTTGTATTCTTTGATGATGATAAATTAAATCAAGAGAGAATTAAACATGAATTTCCTGAAATTTTAACAGTTAATGTTTCAGATGATCCTTCTAATTTTGTACCTATACTAAAAGGAATTAATGATTTTAACGTATTACATAGAACAACTGAAGATAGCAATAGAGGTGAAATGTATGCACAACAAAGACAACGTAGGAATTTTGAAAATTCTGTATCAAACTTAGATGAATTTTTAAAACAATTGAAAATTAAAGTAAAAATCAAAAAAGCAAATAAATTTTTAACGCCCAGAATTTCTCAACTCACACTAAAAACTAACCAATTTAATTTAACAACTAAGAGATATCAGGAAGAAGAAATTCAAAAGTTGTCCAATAATGAAAATTTTGAGGTTGGATGTGCTCAAGTTTTAGATAAATTTGGTGATAATGGAATTACTGGAGTATACATAATCGAAAAAAATAAAAATTTATGGATAATTGATACCTTTTTGCTTAGTTGTAGGATAATAGGTCGAGGAATTGAAACTGCAATTTTAACTGAAATAGTTAAAAAAGCAAAACAAAACGGAATTACTGAATTAAGGGCTAATTTTATTCCTACCTTAAAAAATAAGCCATCGGAAAATTTTCTTTCCGATTTTGGGTTTCAAAAAAATAATGATTATTGGATCTATGATTTAAATAATGAAATTAAAACATCAAATCACTTGGAAGTTGAAACTGATTAATGACTGATAATGTTCATGCAATTGTTGCTAAAGTTTTTTCAATTTCTGAAACTGATGTTAATGACGAATCTGGTCCCGAAAATATTGAATCATGGGATTCATTCAATGGTTTAATTTTAGTTGATGAACTTGAAAATAATTTTAAAATTAAATTCTCAATTTCTGAAATTACTGATGTAAAAACAGTGGCAGATATTAAAAGACATCTTAAAAACCATAATGTATCTGTCAATGAATGATAAAGTTTCTGAATATACTTTTAATGATATTGAAATAGGTTTTTCAAAAAAATTTCAAGTTATTATCACGGAATCACTTGTAAAACAATTTGCTTCTGTTTCTGGAGACTATAGTCCTATTCATTTGGATGAAAAATATGCAAAATCTACAACTTTTAAAAAAAGAGTTGTTCATGGAATGCTGCTGGCGTCATTTCTTTCACGTGTAGATGGTATGTATTTACCTGGTAAACATGCATTATATTTTTCACAAAATATTGAATTTAGAAATCCTTGTTTTATTGGAGATACAGTCACAATTTTCAGTAAGGTTATTGACAAAAGCGAATCAACAAAAATTTTAAAAATTGAATCTGAAATTATAAATCAAGAAAATAAATTACTGCTTTACGGTTTAGGTCGTGTAATTGTAAGAGATGATTAAATAATTTCAATTTTTTTTCTTGTGTCTTTTTTACTTTTTATAAGAATCTTTTATATCCATTAGAAATTTTTATGATATATGAAAACATTCAATGATGTTCAAAAGACTAGGATGAAATATCATAAAGAACCTGATCTTAACCCTATTCACCGTTCATCTCTAATGGTGCCTGAAATTCAAGGTAGTATTGCAGAAATAAGCTTTCTAAATCATTTCCTCTTAAAAAGAAATTATGATCATATTGCCTGTGTAATTACTCCTATTGGAATTGATGGCAAAAAACTTGATTCTAGATTACATGTGATAGATGAACCACGAGTTTATCGTTTTACATTAACTGGTATATCTGACCAATCTGTTTCAAATTACATGGTAGAATTCTTTTCTTCAAAAAATCTATTCATTCCTTTCTCAGCTGTCATGGTGAATCATAGAAATCAAGATTTCTTTAATCAAGTTCATTCCTTTAATCGAAGTTTAAATGATATCTTCGAAGATGACGAAGTAAATAACCACGTTGTAAAAGAGGCATCAGTTGATCTTATTCTAAATGACGACATTGACACATGTTTACTTTTTACAGCTGGTCCTATGGGGTGTAACGATACTGTTGATATTGAAATTGTTGGTGAAAATGAAACTTTTGAATCTAAAAAACAAATTAATCTACCAAGATTTGGAACTGAATTAATTAGTATTAGTAATACTTTCAAAAATATTCCAAATAACTTTTCTGGAATTTTAAAAGCATCTCAGCCAAAACAACCTCTTTTCTATGGACGATTGTTGGGAGGTCAATGGAATTCTAGTGGTGATTTTTCAGCAAATCATACATATTATGATTTTCAAAATGTAGAAGATTACTGGAAAGATAATCAACCTTCCCAAAGCTATTATCCATTTTTTTCAGAATTAATAAATTCTATTAGGATTTATCCATTATCTTCGCCTAGTGAACTAGAAATTTTTGTTACACCTGTTTTAGATGATTCAACAATTTTGGATGAGATTTTTATAGATAATCTTATTTCTCCGAGCAATAAATTCATTGATAAAAATTTGAATTCTTTATTTTCTAATTTAAAAATAGATTTGGATAAAATTTCTTCTTATATTGTAACTGCTAAAGTTAAAAATGGAAAAAAACCTGGAAGAATAAGTTTACAGGTTGTTTATGGAAAGGGAAGTTTGGAATCATCTATAAACATGACATTGTATAACCCTGGAACTTTTGTAGGGAATAAAAAAAGTTTCAAATGGGGTCAAACCGTTACAAGTAGTAAATTTGAAACGTTAGTTGGAATAACTACTGCACCAATAGACGATCCAACTAAAAAGATCTATGAATGTCATGTCCAATTTTATGATGAAACAGGAAAAATTGCAGATAAAAATTGGGAGATTAAATCCGGAACATCAAAAAAATTCTCTATATCTGAAGAATTAAATCTCACAATAAACCAAGATTCTGTTCCACATTATGTTTGGTGTGTTATTGAGGGTGATCCTGGAATTAGTTTTAATGCTGTAACGTATAACAATAAAACAAATAATTGCTCTGGAGATCATGGATTTTAAAATATTATTTTTACAAAAATATTATAAAATTTTTCAGATATGAAACAAGAAATTAAACAGATATCATTCTCATTTCATCCTTTACTATTCGCAATTTTTCCCGCTATATCGCTTCTTTCTGAAAATCTGCATTTACTAGTGCCTAGTGATTTATTATTCCCAATACTCATCTTTGTATTTGTAGCAATCTCTGTATGGGGAATTTTATATTTAATTTTTAAAAATATTGTAAAAACAAGCCTGATAACCTCTCTTTCACTATTCTTATTTTTTGCATATGGTCATTTTGCTTCAATAACCTATGATCTATTTTTTCAAGAAACTACGTTTAAAGAACATTTGATTTTACTATCCATATTTTTTGTAGGAATTATAATAATCTCCAGATATATTCTAAAATCAAAACATTCCTTACATAATGTATCATTAATCGCTATGATTGTTGGAATATCAATTTTAATATTGCCTATAGGAATAATTGTGACAAATTCTACTGAACAAAATTATTTGGAAACTGATGATATTAAATCAAATTTTTCTAATGTAAAAACTGGTGAACTTCAAAAACCAGATATCTATCTAATTGTTTTAGACAGCTATCCCAATGAAAAAATACTAAGTGAATTATTTGATTTTGATAATAGTGATTTCATTTCATTTCTATCATCGAAAAATTTTTTCATACCTGAAAGTACTTTTTCCCATTATCATACTTCATTTTTGAGTATAACGTCTCTCTTGAACATGGATTACATTAATTATTTTACAACTGATGTTGGGGAAAATTCAAAGAATAGATTTTTAGCTTACAAAATGATTGATGAAAACCAAATTATGAAAATTGCACAATCACAAGATTATGTAACCATTAACATTGATTCTGGTTGGGAAGCTACGCGGTACATCTCTTCTGCTGATGTTAATTTATGTGGAAAAAATCAATTTTTAAATTCACAAACAATTGTAATGATGATTAAAAATAGTATGCTGAATCCAATATATGTAAAAATATTTGAATCTGATTATCGAGATAGAATTAATTGTTCATTTGATTCACTTTCAAACTTCCATAATGAAACAAAACAACCAGTTTTTGTTTTTAGTCATATTTTTTTACCACATGGTCCTTACTATTGGGGACCAAATGGGGAATATAATGTTCCTTCTAAAGCAACTTTAGAAGGATTTCATAAAGATAAAAAAGGATTCACTGATCAATTACAATTTACAAATAAAAAAGTTAAACAGTTTGTTACAACAATTCTTAACGAATCTGATACACCTCCAATTATAATTTTATATTCTGATCATGGAACAATGTTGAGTTCAGATGAAAATACATTTTCTGAAGATTTCATAACTGAAAGAATGTCAAACATTACGTATGTACACCTTCCAGATCATGACTATGAATCATTGAAAGAGGATTCAAGTTCTATTAATCTTTTAAGAATGATTTCAAATAATTACTTACAACAAAATCTTCCATACTTAGAACAAAAATATTATTTTAGTGATGATGACAAACCTTACAGATGGCTTGATGTAACTGACTTTTTGTTAAAAAATAAGAAGATTGATGTAAATTTCTTTAATTAATTTTATAAAATTTCTTTCTTGACTTTTTTACTTAATCTTGTTAATATCGAATTAAAATTTTTATTATTTGATTGATTTGAAACATTTTTTGGAACAAAAATTTCATCTGGAAAATATTTAATTAATTCCTTATCTGAAATAATTTTATTTTTTTCTAATTCTTCATATTTCTTCTCTATTTTCTCTCTATTTTTTCTAATATCCAATTCTGCTCTTATCTTTGCACCTAGGAAACCTTTTGAGATATAAAACATCCAGACAAATAGATCTACTACAAATAAAGAGAGTTTAATCTGAGAATACGTTTCCTTTGAATAATGTGTTTGTAGACAATATTTTCGATTTCTTTCCAACCAATAGAATTTTTTTGAAGACCATTTTAAAGAATAACTTTCTACGTGAAAAATTTTAGATTTTGGAACATAGTATGAATTTATTCCCATTTGTGCAGCTCTCCATCCTAAATCCAAATCGTCATGATACAGAAATAAAAATTTGTCAAATAATCCAATTTTTTGTAAAACTTTTTTTGATGTGAACAAACATGTTCCTGAAGCATATCCTATTCTTTCAATTTCTTCATCTTTATCCGAAATTTTCTCTCCCTTATCTCTTGCAAAACCAAATCCAAAAATTTGTATCATATTTCCGGTACTTTGAATTATTCCCTCTTCATGTAATGACATAATTTTTGGTTGAAATAATCCCTCTCCAATTTTCTCATATCCTAAAATTAATTCTTTAATCCAATTTTTATCAACAATTGTATCTGGATTAAGAATTATCAAAAATTCGCCTTTTGCACTAGTTATTCCAATATTATTTCCTTCACAATAACCAAAATTTTTTTCATTTTGAATTAATTTAATATCTGGAAATTTTTCTTTACAAATAGTTTGACTATTATCTGATGAAATATTATCCACCACAATTATTTCTAAATTATTGTAATCTGATTTTTTTATTGATTCTACACAATCTAGTAATAATTTCCCTGCATTATAGTTTAGAATTATGACACTAACTAGTGATTCTTTGTTCATATATCAAGTCAAAATTATAAGATATTTACTGTTACTAATCAAAAAATTTTCAAAATGAAATTTTTGAACCTTCTCCTAAGAGAAATATCTTACCATCATCTGATTTTTCTTTTTGAAAAATTTCTGAATTATTAGCAATTATACTATCTATAATTTTTACATTTGAATGAATCTTACATTTTTTCATAACTATGGAATTTTTAATTTGACATTTTGAAATTTCTGTGTCATCCCCAATGCTTGCATTAGGACCTATGACTGTTCCACATTCAATCTTACAATTATTTCCGATAATTACGGGTCCATTAATCACTACGTCTGAATCAATCTCACAATTTTCACCTATCACCAATTTTCCATCATTTTTATTTTTATCATATTTTTTTTCAAAACTATTATCCATTTTTTTAATTATTTCTCCATTTGCATGAATGATATCCTCTGGTGTTCCTGTGTCTTTCCAGTAATCAGTAATAATTTCATAACTGATATTATCATTTTGTTTTAATAAATTATCTAATGCATCCGTAATTTCTAATTCATTTCTCCATGATGGTTTAAGATCATCTATAATATTGAAAATCTTTGGAGTTAATAGATAAATTCCTGTTACTGCTAAATTTGATGGTGGATTTTTAGGCTTTTCTATAATTTTTAAAATTTTATTATTTTTTACTTCTGCTATACCAAATCTACTTGGATTGTTTACTTCACATAAGAGAATCGTTGAATCAAAATTAGAATTTTTAAATCTTTCAGTAAATTCAACAATTGATTTTTGAATAATATTATCTCCTAAAAAAACAAGAAATTTTTCATTATTGATAAATTCCTTACAAAGTCGAATTGCATGTGCAATTCCTTTTGGCTCATCTTGTTCTACATATGTAATATTAACTCCAAACTTTCCCCCATTTCCGTAGTATTCTTTAACTTTGTCCGAACCTACACCGCCAATAATTATTGCAATATCCTTAATTCCTGTTTCTATGATTGACTCTAAACAATATTCTGACATTGGTTTATTGGCAATTGGAAGAAGTTGTTTTGGTCCCGTATGTGTCAAAGGTCGTAATCTAGTTCCATGTCCTCCGTGTAAAATTATTCCTTTCATGTCAATCAAATTTTCATCTTTTCGATTTTTCTTATTTGCTGAACCATTTCTGATAATTTTTCAGTTGTTATGGATGTTGATGCGTCAGGACCTTTAGAATCATTTGATTTGACATGTTTTTCAATGTAAATTCTTTTTGATAATTTCTGCTTTTTTAACATTGAATACAAAACTGGTGCCAAAATATCCATTGTGTGATCTGAAAAACCATCATATTTTATAGCATCTTTCCAATTAATTTTTTCAAATGATAATGGGTATTCTGATATACAGTAACAATATGTAATATTTTTTTTATTAAAAATTTTAGAAATTTTCTTTTTATTTCCTCCCATTCCCATGCTAATGAAAATTTCTTTTTTTGAATTATTCTTTTCTTCTAATACTTCAAGAGAATATGGATCTGTAAACTTGCACGTTCTTGATGCAACTTTAAATTTTTTTACACCTAATTTTGAAAGGTAAGTTACAGCCTCTGGATAAAATGCACTACAGAAAAATTCAATTTTTTCTTTATCACAAAATTCTTTTAATTTTTTTGTAATTTGAAATGTAAGTTCTGACTTTTTTATTTCATTCCAATTCGGGTGATCTTTTGTATAAAGATCTGTGGCTCTCCACATCTGGAATTTTACTGCATCTGCTCCAGCTTTTTTACATTCACGAATAATTTTTTTTGCTTTTGAGAAACTTCCTTCCCAGTTTGAACCTATTTCTGCTACTACTAGTACTTTCATGTAAAAAGTATCGCTTATCCGTGTTTATTATAATTATAGTACAATTTGTCGAAAAATCTAAAACCACATACATGTTAAATTTATTGAAAGATGACAAACGTGATGATTAGACAACCTGGGTACCTTCCAAATATTGGTTTTTTTAAAAAAATTCAATCTTCTGAACTCTTTGTTTTTCTTGATGACGCTCAATTTGTAAAGGATCGTTTTGATAATCGAAATAAAATTCGTACTGTAGATGGTTATCGTTGGTTAACCGTACCTCTAAAACGACCTGTTTTTTTAAAAAAACTCAATGAAATTAGTATATCATATGATACAAATTGGCAAACGGAACATTGTAACTTAATTTTTGAAAGTTACAATAAAACTAATTATTTTACATCTTATTGGACTTCAATAAAAAATATAATTGAAAAAAAATATAAAAATTTGTTTGAATTAAATATTGATTTAATCAAATTTGTAAGTTCTGAACTTAAAATCTCAACAGAAACTGTGTTATCTTCTGAACTAAATATTTCTGAAATAAAAACTCAAAAATTAGTTTCTATTTGTTCTAAACTTAATGCGTCACATTATATTTCTGGTATTAGTGGACATGATTATCTTGAAGAAAAACTTTTTTCAGAATCCAACATCAAACTAATTTATGAAAACTTCATTCATCCCAAATATGAACAAATACATGGAAATTTTTTAGAGAATATGTCGATAATTGATTTATTATTCAATATGGGTGAAAACTCAATCCAAATATTGAACAAAAGTAAAAACTTCGATCTAACTGATTAATTTTCATTTCTTATGTCTTATTTCAGTATGTAAGTATGATAAATGGGTAAGATTATTTATTCTCTAATAATCCAATCTTCATATGTTTCGTGGAAAAAAAATCCTAATAACTGGTGGAACAGGTTCACTAGGAACTGCATTAACCTCTAGATTACTTAATGAAGGAGTTGACACAATTCGAATTTTCAGTAGAAATGAGAATAAACAGATTACGATGGAATCAAAATTTAAAGATGATAGACTACGGTTTTTGTTAGGAGATATACGGGATTATTCAAGGCTGGTACGTGCCATGGAAGATATTGACATAGTGTTCCATGCCGCCGCATTGAAACATGTTCCAATAATAGAATACAATCCATTTGAAGCGATTAAAACTAATGTTATTGGTTCCCAAAATGTAATTGATGCGTGCCTTGAAGAAAATATACCAAAAGCAGTTGCAGTTGGAACTGATAAAGCTGTATCTCCATTGAATACTTATGGCGCAACTAAATTACTTATGGAAAAATTATTTGTCACTGCAAGTAATTATTTACAAAAAGATCGACATCAAACAAATTTTGTTGCATTGCGGTATGGTAATGTATTAGGAAGTAGTGGATCAGTAATTCCTAAGTTCATTGAACAAATAAAAAATAAAGAAAAGATTACTATCACAGATCCTTCAATGACTAGATTCAGCATAACAATGGATGAAGCATTAGATTTCATTCTTAAAGCCACAGAAATTTCCAAAGGTTCAGAAATTTTTATTCCTAAATTACAAGCATATTCGATTTCAGGAATCAAAGATGCATTATTTGATTTGTTGGGAAATACTGGTTCCGATATTATTGGTATTCGTGAAGGTGAAAAAATGAATGAAGTTTTGCTCAATCGTGAAGAAATTCGCTATAGTTGGGAATATGAAAATATGTACATGGTTCTAAATCCTCTGTCAAAAAATAACGTTCCAATTGACGAATATTCAAATGCAACCAAGGTAGACAGTATGGACGAATATAGTTCTGACTCAGTGAAAAAATTCTCCATTGAAGAAATGAAGAAAATTATTACTAACTCTAAATTATTAACTAAATAATTTTTTATTTATGCTGTATTTTTTCTCCATAGCAAATAATTTGTTAGTAACCAGATAATTCTGATCTCAAAATTTTCTAAAACATCTTCTGTTTCTAATTTACGTCTTAATTCTTCAATTTTATTATGATTCAATTCATTATACTTTTTTGTTTTGGAGATTGCATCTGAACAAAACTTTCTGAGTTCTGATACATTTTGAATCCACTCATCAAATGGAACATGAAATCCAATTTTTCCTTTATCTGAAAGATCAACTCCGAATAATTTTTTATGAATTTGCATTAATGGAATTTTTCTTTTGGTACTGTTATTTTGAGAAAATTTAAACAGAGTATCAATATTTTGTTTTAAACCAAATTCAACTAATTCATTATCTAGAAATGGTGTTCTAACTTCAACTGAATGTGCCATTGACATTTTATCTATTCTATTCAATAGTGTGTTTAAATGATGATGAAATTCATAACCTGAAATTCCAGTACTTCCTTTTGAAATCCAATATTTAGCTGATTCAGTCTTATTTCCCCAATAATCATTGGTATTTCCAATTAATTCCAAATTCAAATACTCTTTGATTAGATCAAAATCCACAAACTTACTGAAATTTCTTAAATCTTTGTAATCTGTCATGCTAAGTATTTTTTTGTGATGTTCATATCCTAGAAAAGCTTCGTCTGCACCTTCTCCTGATAATAAAACTTTAACATGATTTTTTGCAACTTGATATAATTTGAATAATGGAAGTGTATGTGGGTGATTGATTGGCTCATCAAAAAATTTTATAGCTTTAGGCCATATTTCAATAAAATCTGTTACAGAAAATGAGATGGAATGATGTTCAAAATTAAATTTTTTTGCAGTTTGAGCTGCCTCTTCTGATTCATCAAATTTACTATCAAGAAATTTTATTGAAAATGATTTAATATTATTACCTTTAATTTTGTTAACATACCATGCGAGAATAGATGAATCTATGCCTCCACTCAATTGAATTCCTATTGGTGCATCAGAAATTAAATGTCGTTTAACTGATTCAAAAATAGTTGTCTCGAGCTTTTCATAATCTATTTTTTCTTCGGTGCGCTCTTTTGTAAAATTATGCCATCTCCAAATTTTTAATTCACCTGAAGCAACATCATATTCTGCAGCATGACCTGGTTCTAATTCAAAGATATTTTTTATTGTAGTTTTATTACCTGATACATACTTGAAAACAGAATATTCTGATAAATTATTCAGATCTGGACTCCATCCTGTAAATTTAGCTATTGCTTTTTGTTCTGATGCAAAAATGAAATCTAGTCCATCATGGTAATAGTATATTGGTTTTATACCATATCTATCTCTGGCAAGAAAAATTTTGTTTGAGTTTGTATCAAAGAAACCAAATGCAAACATGCCATTTAATTCATTTAAACATTCCAAACCTTTTGTTACTAATCCCCTGTACAATACTTCTGTGTCTGAATGACTTTTCCATGGTTGATTTTCATCATACCAGTTTTTTCTCAGTTCCTGAAAATTGTATATCTCTCCATTAAACACTAGAACTTTACCTTGTTCAAGTTCAAAAGGTTGGTTTCCTGCATCTGTTAAATCAATAATCGCAAGTCTTGAATGTTCAAGCTTGACATCATCATTTTCCCAATTTCCTTCATTATCTGGTCCACGGTGACACAATAATGTTGATCCGCTAACATCTATCTCATGGAATTCTGATTTTCGTGTTATGCCAAAAATTCCACACATATCAAACCAAATTATTTTTTAAACTCATTATAATAAACTTTTTAGAATTTATTTTTTCACTACCAATAACTTTGAATCCTAATTTTTGATTCAAGTGATTATTTGCAATATTGTCAGATCTTGTAATTGAATATACTTTTTTTAGATTTAACTCTCTAAATGCAAAATCTAATAATGTTTTAGTAGATCTATATGCAATTCCTTTACCTCTGATTTCTTTAGTACCGAGAAGTTTTCCAATTTCCGGTCTATCTGAAAAAACATTTGTAAGTGAAAAAGTTCCATGCGGTCTTCGTGTTTTTTTATCAATTAAAATAAAATCTATACGATTCAATGCTGAATAATTTTTTAAAAATTTTTGTTGTTTATTTTTAGTTAATTTATCTTGGTCTGCAAGAAAT
Source organism: Candidatus Nitrosopelagicus sp. (assembly GCA_028343215.1). Taxonomy (GTDB): domain Archaea; phylum Thermoproteota; class Nitrososphaeria; order Nitrososphaerales; family Nitrosopumilaceae; genus Nitrosopelagicus. The sequence continues at coordinate 33,349 of JAOLYB010000010.1, forward strand.
TTAAAATTTGATGGCTCATTTCTCCATTTAATTATATGTTCAGTATGTTTGTCATCTATTACTTCAAATTTAAAATTTGGTTCTAAAAATTTAAATTTTTTACTGGCGTTAACAAAGTTGGATGCAATTTTAATTAAATCATATTCTAATGTGTTTTGTATTAACGAAAAACCATTTGTATTTAGGAATTTTAATTGTTCAAGATTTTTTGGATTTACATTGATAAAGTACTTTTTACCTGGATTTTTTTTAATTAGTTCTTGAATTGCTGCTTGTCTAATGGATTCATTTGATATTTTTGGAAGAAAGTGAACACCAATTTCATTTTGTTTAGAAAAATAAATTGCACCTATTTTCTTTCTATTTTTTTCAATAATATACCATTTCTGATACGGTCTGGATTTCACAAATTTAATATGTTCTTTGTAACTTGGCATTTCCTTATGTGAAATATTTTCTTTCGAATCTCTTTCTTTTAGTAATTTGTAAAGGAAAGTGAAATCTGAATCTTTTATTTCTCTTAATTTTAATTCCACTAAAAGTTCACTCCATACTGTAGTTTTCATTTATTATCAAAATTATATTTTGGTCAAATTTATAATTCTCTATTGATTATTTTTCATTAGATTTTCTCAAATCTTAAAAGTATCAATACTACAATAGATATTAAAATGCCTGATTGTTTTTTGATTTGATGGAAAATACATCTAAAATTGGTAATGAAATGTATAATTTAATTGAAAATTTGTATCCAATTTGTAGAAGTATAACTGGGAATGGTACGAGAGAAACTTTACAAATTATTTCAAAAATAATTCCTATCCAAATTCATGAGGTATCTTCTGGAACAAGTGTTTTTGATTGGACAATTCCAAATGAATGGAACATAAAAGACGCGTATATCAAATCTCCAACAGGTGAAAAGATAATTGATTTTAAAAAATCTAATTTACATATTTTATATTACAGTCTTCCAATAAATAAAAAAATTACATTAAACGAACTTAAAGAACATATTTTCACACAACCTGATAGGCCGAAAGACATTCCTTATAGAACTTCTTACTATTCTGAAAAATGGGGCTTCTGCATGAGTCATGAACAATTTTTAAAACTTGAAGATGGTGACTATGAAGTTGTAATTGACTCTGAATTAAAATCAGGAAGCTTATCGTATGGTGAGTATTACTTTAAAGGAAATTCCGATGAAGAAATACTACTTTCTTGTTACATTTGTCATCCTTCTTTATGCAATGATAGCTTATCTGGGGTTGTTACTGCTGTTGAATTAGCTAAATTTATTGAAGAATTAAAACAAAAAACAAATTACTCATACAGAATTTTATTCATACCTGAAACAATTGGTTCTATCACTTGGTTGTCTCGTAATCAAGAAAAAATTAAAAATATTAAACATGGTTTAGTTATAACTTGTACCGGAGATAAAGGAAAAATAAATTATAAGAAAACTCGTAATGGAAATTCAGAAATCGATAAAATAGTAATTGATGTTTTAGAAAATTCAAATGAAGACTTTTCAGTTCTTGATTATTTCCCTTTTGGTTCTGATGAGCGTCAATATTGTTATCCTGGAATTAATCTAAACATGGGTTGTTTAACCAGAACTGTATTTGGTGATTTTCCAGAATATCACACATCTGCAGATAATTTGACATATGTTAGTCCGTTACCTCTTGCCAACACATTAAAAATATACATTAGAATAATTGAAAAACTGGAAGAAAATTATGCCAAATTCCAGTTGAACGGCAGTACCACTAAAAAAATTAAAAAATCATTGTCTGTTGATCCGGTTTTTGTGAATCTTGTAAAATGTGAACCTCAACTGGGAAAAAGAAATCTTTACCATGATCTCGGCGGTCCAAAACTCAAACCTTTTCATGGAAGGGGTTCCAAAGATACAACAAAAATAAAAGAAAAGGCAATGATGTGGATTTTAGCTTATTCTGATGGCACCAACTCACTAAAAGATATTGAAGTAAAATCTAACATTGATTTTGAAACATTAATTCAAATTTCAAATTTGTTATGTGATCACAAATTAATTAAAGAATTAAAGTAATTATTCACAAAAATATTAATTCATAGATAGAGATATTTTCCTAATTATTATTTACATTACATGAATGAATTTCAAAATTATGATGATCTTGAGAATTATTTCTCTGATACATTTGTTAAATTAGGCGTAAAAGATTATGATTTTTGTTATATCTATAGTGATTTGAGATTTTTTGCTTCATCTATGAAAATTGATATTGAAAAAGACAGATTTTGCAACTCAATAATTTCTCCTTTACTTAATCTCAAAAAAACAATTATCATACCTACATTTTCTTATACAACTGAAGGCGTTTTTGATGTTGAAAAAACTCCTACTTCACTTGGTACTCTCAACTCATGGATACTTAGGCAATCAAATGTAAAAAGATCTAATCATCCCTTATTTTCATTTGGAGCACTGGGTCCTAAATCATCCCTAGTTGAAAATTGTGGAAAATCTGCTTTTGGAAAAAATTCAGTTCATGACAATTTAAGAGAAAATAAATGCTGTTTCATAAATATTGGAAGAGCAATAGAAAAAGGTAATACAATAATTCATAATATTGAACAATCTTGTGAGGCTAAGTATAGATTTAACAAAGTTTTTAAAACTTCTGTATTAAAGAAAAATAAATTGTTTGATTCTGATTATTCTGCTTTTGTAAGAAGACAAGACGTACCTGATCATGATTTTAAATTTAATTTCATTGAAGCTGCAAAAATAATTTATTCAGAAGGAATTGTACATGAAGTTGGTGATTCAGAGTTATTATCAAATATTTCTTTATACGATTATGATAAAACTCGTGCCATTCTTGTTAAAGCTTTTATAAAAAATTCATCTATCTTTTTGTCTAAGCCTTTCACCCAATTTTGAGGTTTTTAAATGGAATTTTCTAAGAAAGAAAAAATCATTTGTAATTTCTTTGTTGAACGTGAAGGTGAAGAAATTTTGAAAGTTATAAAAAAAATTGATTTCATAGATGAAGGTATTTTAGATTCACTTGATGTAGTAAGCTTGGCAGCATTTCTACAAAAAGAATTTAAAAAAAAGATAGATGTCACAAATTATGAAACTATGCAAGCTTTTCATCATTTTGACGATATTGTAAAATTAGTAATATGAAAAAAATGCATCATATCGGTATTGTTTCTGAAAACATAGATCTTGCATTAAATGCACTTAATTTGAATAAATCTGATATCAATGAAATAATTGATGATCATGTACAAAATAATTACTTACATTTTATTAGATTAGAAAATAATGATCCTTGGATAGAGATTATTACTCCAAAAAATAATAATTCTACAATTTTTAATTTTTCTCAAAAATATAAAATGGGATTACATCATATGGGTTTTTTGTGTAATAGTATAGAAGAAATCAAATCTAAATTCAATACTAATACTAATGTAGTAACATTGGGTACGTACGAGTTAACAGTAAACTCTTTTGGTGGACAAATTTCAACCTTATTCATGTCTGCTAACAATTTGATTACTGAATACGTTGAACTAAAAAATGAATAAAAAAAATTTTTCTGACATAATTCATCAAAAATTAACTCTGTCTGAGAAAATTATTTTAAAAGATGGATGGAATGATTGGACCTGGAAAAATTTGATTTTTCGTTCATTTGCGTATGCTGAATTTATTAAAAATAATTATTCAGATGTAGATATTCCTGCAATTCCAATAATCGTAGGACGTTCTGGTGAAAGTATTGCTGCTATGATGGGATCAATTTTGGCCGGTTACCCATTTGCACCTATTTCTCATACTCAGCCATCTGTTCGAATTAAGAATATCATTGATTCCTTAAATGCATCTCATGCAATTTCTGGTCTTCATTCATTGGAACAAAAACCAGAAAAATTAGAAATTTTAGAATTATCAAAAAATAAATTACTCCAAAAATTTTCTTCTCAATCTAAAAAAAGCAAAATATTGTATCTTTTGTTTACATCTGGGTCAACTGGAAAACCAAAAGGTGTACTATGTTCTACTAATAATATTATGAATACTATGAATTGGAGTAAAAAATACTTAGATTGGAATAAATCTGATGTAATAGGTTGCGCTACACAATTCTCTTTTGATATTTCATTATTTGATTTCTTTACAATGTTGTATTTTGATGTCCCACTAGCCATTCTGGATAAAATTTCTAGTCCACAAGAAGTCACTAAACAAATTTCAACTTTTAAGGTGTCTTCTATTTTTTCTGTACCTGCATTTTTTTCACAATTTACAACAAAGAGTTCAATAAAAAATATTTCTGAAACTAAACTTAGAAGAATAATTGCTGGAGGTGATTTTTTTTCACCTAAGCATATTCATTTTTGGATGAAAAACTTTCCAAAAATATCCATATACAATGTTTGGGGACCAACTGAAACTTCAATTGTCAATTCAATGCATAAAATTACGAAAAGAGATATTAAAAAAATTGAAAAAGGTCAATACACTTCAATAGGAAAATCCACACTTTTAATGCAATTAGTACTGGTAAATTCAAAAAATGAATTGATTTCAAAACATAATGAAATTGGAGAATTAGCAGTTCTTGGAAAATCTGTAAGCATGGGTTACTATAATTCTCCTAGTGAAACAGAGAAAAAATATTTCATGTTTAATAAAAAACCTGCATTTAAAACAGGAGATTTAGGATATAAGGATAAAAATGATAATTTTTACTTGGTTGGAAGAAATGATAATATTGTAAAAATGCACGGTTACAGAATTGATTTGAATGAGATTGAAAAAACATTAAATAATTTTTCTAACGTTTATGCAACTTCTGTATTTGTAAATAAAATTTCCAATGCCCATAGTGAATTATGGGCAGCTTTAGAGTTACAAAATAAGAATGTAAAACTAAATGTATTTGAAACTAAAAAGAAGCTCCGAAAATTATTACCAAGTTATATGGTGCCAAAACGTCTACTTGTCATGCCTAAATTACCTCTAACTATTAATGGAAAATTAGATAAAAAAGAGGTATTGAAATATGTTCGTCAAAATGCAATATAATGAATATATTATAATCAATAGTAGTATTAATATCAAAAATAAATTTTAGATTATTATGAAAATTGTTGTTTTTGGATTAAATCGAAATGTACTTGAATTAATTGATATGTTAATTGATGGTGGGTATGAAATTTTATCATTAATTCCTCCAACTGAGAAAAAAAATAGTGATTACACAAAAGATCGTCTTTTTGGTAAGAAAAAAATAAAGATATCAATTTTACACACCAAAAATATTAACGAGACTGATTTCATAAAACAAATTAAAAATCTAAAGACTGATCTATTTGTTAATTGGGAACATTCACAAATTTTTTCAAAAGAATTACTTTCATGTCCAAGAATTGGTTCATTGAATTTTCATAGAGGTTTGTTACCTGATGCACGTGGATTTGATCCTATCCTTGGTGAGAGATTGAATGGAATTGAGACTTTAGGTCAAACTGTACATTTTATGACGAATAAAATAGATAAAGGAAAGATTATCAGTAAACGAAATTTCAAAATTGATAAAAAATTATATCGAGTTGAAATTGATAAAATTTTTCAAAATGGAGTCGTAGAATTTTATTATGATGCAATAAAAAAAGCAATTGACGGTCATTCAATCAAACATGATGATACTTTTGGAAGATATTATCCTAAATCTGCTTTTGATAAAGAAATATTGGATTGGCAACAAAAATCAGATTTAATTTTAGCACGTATAAGAACTGCTAATCCATTTAATCCGTGCGTTACTTACCTATCTGGTTCGTATGATGAAGTGAAAATACTAAAATCTACTGAAAGTGATGTAAAAGATTACAATTCTACCATTGGGCAAATAATTGATCGAGATAATTCCTTAGGGAATTTAGTCAAAACTCTGGATAATGCAATTTGGTTAAATGAAATAAAAATAAATGAAAAAATTCAAACGCCATCATTTCCAATTGGAACTACATTTGTTTCCAATTGGATTCATGAAACTATGTCCTTACATAAGAGACTAAAAGATTTAGAAAATAGAATAAATCATTTGGAATAATTAATTATTTTTTATAGATATAGCAACTGCAATCGCAAATTCCTTTTCATGTGAAATCGATGCTATAAAATTATATCTGTTCGGTAGTGATTTTTTTATTTTGACTGTCGGTTTTGAATTTGTATGACCTGTTACTATTTCTAAGAATCCGACATCTTCATTAATTGATTTGATTACTGCTTCCTTTAGTGCAAATTTACCCGCAAAATGCTCATATGGAGATTTAAATTTTTTACAATATTCAATTTCATCCTCTAAAAATATTTTTTTATAAAAATCAAGATTTGCTTTAAATGGTTTGTTCTTAAATCTACTAACATTTACGATATCTATACCAATTCCAAATGTATTGTTCACAGTTTTCAAAAAGATCTCTTTTGAATTTAAACAATTAGAATAATTCTAAAAATAGAATCAATTACTTAAAGACATTTTTTTGATATATTCATCAGATAATATTCCAATTTTCTTTTTTTCCTTTTCTAAAAATATATTCATTTTATTTTCAGTTATTTCAACATCTACTAGTTGACCTGAAAAATGAAAAAAGTCACTTATATCTTGTGAAAATGCTATTGGATTAAATTTGAAAGAGATTTTTTCTGAAAACTGAATATATTTTTCTAAATCTATTGGGTTAACTTGTTCCTGTAACATTTTTTTAATATTATCAGGTAATTCAAGAATATTTTTTATTTTGTGTATTGATGGTATAACTGAAATATAATTTTCAGCAAACATCATAACAGGTTTTTCAGCAAATAAGGCATCCAATGCAACATTACTAGAAATAGTAATGACTAACGAAATTTTTTCAATAATTTCTTTCACTTTTACTTCTGGATGCAGTAATATCACTTGTGGTATATTCATCATTTTTTTGTATGTCTCAATACTTCTCCAACTTCTGGATTTAGCCATTGGATGCTCTTTTACAATTAGTTTATAATTTATTGGCATAGACTTGGCAATTTTTTCAATTATTTCAATTTGATTATTCTGTAACGGTGATTCAATTAATAATGCACTTTCAGCTTCTGTTTGCAACGGAAATAAAATATATTTATCATCAT
>JAOLYB010000011.1 GCA_028343215.1 Candidatus Nitrosopelagicus sp.
TTGAGTATCAGTCACATGTGAAACATACAAATTTTCAAGTATAGATGGAGGCAAATTTCGAGATTGTATAATTTGAAGAAATCGCTCAGGCCTAAATTCAACGGTGGTGTCAATAAATAATATTTTTTTATTATTATTCAAAGATTCAATTGCAAATTGTAAAGCAAGTTGTGTTTTTCCAGTTCCACGTAAACCTGAGATCTCAGTAATTATTCCATTTTGTAGTCCACCTGAGAAAATTTTATCTAATGAATCGATCTGTGAGGAAATCATATAATGAATAATAAATAATAAAAATAAAAAGTTCTTTCTAATCTAAGCAAGACTTTATATTCTCTAGAAAATCGATTCATCACAAGAGAAAATTTATGTCACAAACTACAGCTGCTAAAAGACCACTTACAACTTTACAAAAGAATGTAAAAAAAACTGTAATTGTAAGATTAAAGAATGAAGTAGAGTATAAGGGTAAAATGAAAAATGTCGATTCCTACATGAATTTGATTATGACTGAAGCTGAAGAATTAGTTGATGGTAAAACAGTTGGTAAATTTGCTAGAGCAATTTTAAGAGGCAACAACGTACTATTCATAAAATTAGAAGACGAAATCTAATTTTATAATCATGACCAAAAATTATCTATTTACATCTGAATCTGTTACCGAAGGTCATCCAGACAAAGTTTGTGATATGATATCAGATTCAATTCTAGATGAGTATCTTAGAGGCGATCCAAATTCAAGAGTTGCAGTAGAAACAATGACAACAACTAATTTTGTAGGAGTAGCAGGAGAAGTTACATCAAAAGCAAGTTTTGATATTGAAAGTGTTATACGAAAAACAATTACAGAAATTGGTTATGACAATCCAGATTTGAAATTTGATTCACACTCTTGTGAAGTAATGATAAAATTAGATCCACAAAGTCCACATATCTCTCAAGGAGTTACTGCAAATGATGAAAAAGAACAAGGTGCAGGTGATCAAGGTTTAATGTTTGGATATGCTAGTAATGAAACTGAAGAACTAATGCCATTACCAATACTTTTGGCTCATAAATTAACAAAAAAATTGACAGATGTTAGAAAAAGTAATGAATTAACATGGGCCAGACCTGATGGAAAATCCCAAGTATCAATCAGATATGAAGATGATAAACCAAAAGCAATTGAAGCAATAGTACTTTCTACACAACATTCTCCAGAGATAACAAATGAAGAGATAACATCACAATTAATTGAACATGTAATCAAACCAGTCTGTGGAAATTTGTGGAATGAAGATATCAAAATTCATGTAAACCCAACAGGTAAATTTGAAATTGGTGGACCACACGGAGATGCTGGCTTAACTGGAAGAAAAATAATTGTAGATAGTTATGGTGGAATGGGTCGACATGGGGGCGGAGCATTTTCAGGAAAGGATCCATCAAAAGTAGACAGATCAGCATGTTACATGTGCAGATATGTTGCAAAAAATATTGTTGCTGCAGGTTTAGCAGATAGATGCGAAGTACAAGTTGCTTATGCAATTGGAGTTGCAGAGCCAGTTTCTTTAATGGTAAATACATTTGGTACAAATAAAATTTCAGAGGATAAAATTGAAGAATTAGTTAAAAATAATTTTGATATGAGACCAGCAGGAATTGTATCACAATTAGATTTGAAAAGACCAATTTACAAAAAGACCGCAGCATATGGTCATTTTGGTAGAAATGAGCCAGAGTTCAACTGGGAAAAAACAGACAAAGCTGAAAAATTGAAAACAGAATCAGGCATTTAATGATTCAATTTTTTTAAATTTAAAACCACATAAATTTTGTAATTTTTTATGATTTCCAACATAGTTACCAACTAGTATATTCAAATCTTCAACACCATATTCAAAATTAATGTCATTTAATGCTTTTTTATATGCCAGTTCAAGATTTATTTTTTTAATTTTTATCTTAGAAGATACAGATTTTTTTATAAGATTTTGAAATATTATTTCATTAGGTCCTACTAGATCAATAATTTTATTTGAAAATTTTGATGAGTGTAATGCAGCATTTATGCACATACAAACATCATCAATTGATATTGGTTGAAGAAGGAATTTTCCAGAACCTGGTACAAGTACCTGTTTTTTTACAAGTTGTTTAGAAATATTTTTTGTCAGATAGTCATCATTGCCTAGAATGTATGAAGGTCGAAATATTGTATATTGAAGACCAGAATTTTTTATTAATTGTTCAGCATTGAATTTAGAAATAAAATATGAAGAACGTGAATTTTTTGATACCCCTAAACCACTAAAGTAAATTATATTTTTAATATTATTTTTTTTACAAAGATTAATCACAGTTTTTGTTAGTTCAATGTTAACTTGTACAAATGAATCCTGATTAACAGATTCTGAACCAACTCCCGCAAGATGAACAAAATGTAATGAATTTTTTAATGAAGGAAATTTATTTTTTTTGAAATTTTGGCGAGATATTGGAATTGATGAAATCCCATTTGCAGAGAGAAATTTTCGTAGGTTTTTTCCAACAAAGCCCTTTGCGCCAGATATAACCACACGATCAATAATTTTTGTACGCATGATGAGATGATAAAATATTTTATTTTAAACATATCCAGAGAAGGTACATGACAACAAAAATTCATGTGAAATTTGGTAAGAATGCGCAAGAATGTAGAGAGATTTTAGGAGTGACTAAAGATTCCAGTCATAAAGAGATCAAACAGGCTTATAGAAAATTATCATTGAAATACCATCCAGATAAAAATAATGAAATCAATGCTAGTAAAAAATTCAAAGAGATTACAGAAGCATATCAATATCTAAAATCTCATCGAAAAAACCAATCAAATAAAGATGAACATGTATCAGGAGAAGACTATCAAAATTTTTGGAAAGCACAAGGAGAAAAGATGGGAGACGATATGAGATTTAATTTTGAGGAATTGAGAAGAGAAAATCAAAAATTTGGAGGAGATTATAATCAAGAGACACATAATAGAGAGAAACCAATATCACAAAAAACAACACATTTGTTACTTTATGGGGGATTAGGTGTTGTTACATTATGGATTATTCTTAATGAAATTCTTAGTTTGTAACAAAAGTTATTACATAAAAAATTAAAAATTTCACGTGGATACAAATACAGAAACTAAAAAGAAATTACGTACAGGATTTACAACAGGAAGTTGTGCTACAGCATCATCAAAGGCAGGAATTTTATCAATTATTAATCAAAAGAAAATTGAACAGACAGATATCATATTACCAAAACGCTCAAGATTAGATATTAAAATTAATTCATGTGAATTTACTAAAAATTCAGCAAAGTGTTCTGTAATAAAAGATGGTGGAGATGATCCTGATGTAACACACGGTGCAGAAATTATTGTCGATGTTGAATTAACAAACAAGATTGATGAGATTGAAATTGATGGTGGAGAAGGCGTAGGCCGAGTTACTAAGCCAGGATTAGGATTAGAAATTGGAAGTGCTGCAATTAATCCAACACCAAAGAAAATGATTTTGGAAAATGTTAGAGAAGCTGGTGAAGAATTACTTAAAAAAAATGGAATCAAGATTACAATATCCGTACCAAAAGGAAAAGAATTAGCAACAAAAACAGATAATCCAAGAATTGGAATAATGGGAGGGATTTCTATTTTAGGAACAAGTGGAATTGTAATTCCATATTCAACTGCATCGTTTGCAGCAGCTATACGACAACAGATTGCAGTTGTAAGTTCTATGAATGATGACTACGTTGTTTTAACAACTGGAGGAAGAAGTGAAGACTTTGCAAGAGAAATTATAGAATTACCAGATCATTCATTTATTCAAATGGGAGATTTTTCAGGTTACACAATTAAACAATGCGCAAGAAAAGAATTGAAAAAAGCATATGTTGCAGGATTCATTGGTAAATTAGCAAAAATGGCAGCAGGTGTAAAACAGACTCATGTGAAAGGTGGAAAAGTAGATATGAAATTTCTTTCTGAACTTGCAAAAAGATGTGATGCAAAATCAGAAACCATTAGTAAGATTCTAGGTGCAAATACTGCTAGAAATGTTCAAGAGATCATTATGGAAGACAAAGTAGAAGGATTTTTTGATCAAATTACAAATGAAACATGTAAACAAATGATGCAACACTCAGAAGGAAAGATTCCAGTTGAGGTAATACTGTTTGATTTTGATGGTAAAGTGTTATCCAGAACAGAAATTGAGACAGGGACACTTTAGAAATAGAGTAAGGCATTTAATTAATTCAGAATTTTTAATATTATGAAGAAAATAGCTGTTTTAGCAATTACAAAAAATGGAATAGGAATAGGTTTAAAATTAAAAGAATATTTTTCAGATTTTGAGATATTTGCACCAATAAAATTTTCAAACAATGATGAAAAAATTCAATGGTATGAGGATTCCACAACTCAAAAGATTGTTGATTTGTTCAAAAATAATGATGGAATAATTTGTTTATTTTCATTAGGTGCAGTAATTAGATTACTTGCGCCACACATCAAAGATAAGAAAACAGATCCTGCAGTAATTGTGATTGATGATAATGCAAATTTTGTGATTAGTGTTTTATCAGGACATTTAGGAGGAGCAAATGAGCTTTCAAATGAGATTGCAGAAAAGATGGACGCCACTCCGGTCATTACTACAGCGGCAGATGTTAACAAAACAATAGCAGTAGATCTTGTTGGAAGAGAATTTGGTTGGAAAATTGATGATGATAGTAATGTAACTAGAATTAGTGCATTCATGGTCAACAAAGAAAAAATTGGAGTTTTTCAGAATACAGGTAAAAAAGAATGGTGGAAAGGAAAACTTCCAGAAAATATTACATTGTTTTCAAAAATAGAAGATTTGAAAGATTCTGATTCTAAGGGATATTTGATAATTACAAATGATCAAATCAATGATAAAGATATTTTGAAAGATTCTGTAGTATACAGAGTTCCAAATTTGGTTGTAGGGATAGGATTACACTGGGATACATCTAAAGAAACTATTTTGAATGGTGTAAATGAAACATTAGAGAAGTTTGAATTAAAACAAAATCAAATAGCTAGGTTTGTATCTATTAAGAAAGACAAAGATATCATAGGACTGATTGAGTTGGGTAAAGAGATGAATATACCAATAGAATACATTGACAGAGAAGAGTTAGCAACAATCACTGCACCAAATCCTTCAAAAACAGTTCAAGCGTTTGAAGGAACCGCCAGTGTTTCAGAAGCTGCTGCAATAAAATCATCAGAAGGTGAATTAATAGTTGAGAAACAGAAATTTCCTCCTAATCTAACAGTGGCTATAGCGAGGATGGTAAAATGAAAAGAGGATTAATGATAATTGATAGAGGAAGTAGAGAAAGAGAAGCTGGTGAAGAGTTAGAGATGATTTGTGAAAAAGTTAGAGAAAAAGGAAATTACGATTTTACAGAGTTTTGCTTTTTAGAAGTTGTTCCACCATTTATTGAAGATGGAATGGATGTATGTTTAAAAAAAGACGTTGAACAAATGACAATAGTTCCATATTTTCTATATCCAGGAAGGAAAGTGAAGATTGCAGTAGCAGATGCAATGAAGTATCAAAAAGATACAAAGATCAAATTTCTAGTTACAAAACCAATGACTATGCATAAAAAATTAGTAGAATTAGTAGATAACAGAGTAATTACCACATTAAGAGAAAATTCAGTAGATATTCCAAAAGAAAATGTGGATGTGCTCATTATTGGACATGGAAGTAAAGATCCAAATTCAGGAATATCGATTGATTATGTTGTAGATGAGCTAAAACCAGGTTATAGAAATGTCAGTCGCTGTTATTTAGAAATTGAAGGACCGACAATAGAAGAAGGAATACAGGCATGTCAAAAGGATAATCCAGAAGTTTTGATTATCGTCTTTTACTTTTTACATGAAGGCGCTCATGTAAAGATAGATGTCAATAACGATTTATTGCCAGCTTTAGATAATGCAAATTTAAAGAAAGTATTTGTTACAAAACACTTGGGTACAGATGAAAAAATGATTGATTTAATTTTAGAAAGAGCAAAAGAGGTAGAAGATGCAAACTAGAAAGGGACAAGAGATAGAAGATGAAAGTATGCAGATCATAGAAAGTGAGATTGGTTCTCACCCATACAACGAAATGGAATGGCCAATTGTTAGAAGAATAATTCATTCAACCGCAGATTTTGATTTTGCTAGAAAAAATAAGCTTCTTTTTCACAAAGATGCAATTTCAAACGGAATTAATGCATTAAAAAATGGACGGAGTATAGTTGCAGATGTAAATGGCGTTATTGGATTAATGAATAAACAAAATCCAAAAGATTTTGGAAATAACTTGATTTGTAATATTTCAGATCAATCTTTAATGGAATCTGCAAAAAAAGCAGGAAAAACTAGAGCACAGATGTCTATGAGAGTAGCTGAAAAAGAGATTGATGGAGGAATTGTTGTTGTAGGAAATGCTCCAACTGCACTTTTAGAAGTAATGGAAATGTTTAGAGAAGGATTAGTAAAACCTGCATTGGTTGTTGGCATGCCAGTAGGTTTTGTTTCCGCAGTGGAATCAAAAGATGAGTTATCAAAAACAGAAATTCCATTTATAACAAATATTGGTCGTAAAGGAGGAAGTCCTTGTGCATCTGCAATAATTAATGCATTATACAAATTGTTAAGACAAGGAATTAACTAAATTTTTAAAGTATTTTGAATCAAATTTGAAGCAAATTTTGCACTATCAAAATAAAGATGACAGTATGATGCTATTGTATTATATTCAGTTATTGCGTCTTTATGTGATGAAATTCCTTCACCAATTTTTAAATCATAAAGAAATTTTGAATCTTTTGGAACATTAATTATTTTTGAATAATGAAATTCATGTGCACGGAAATTACGCGGTTTAGAAATAATACAGTTTGAATTAATTTTCCCTTCAGTATAATTTAAGGTCATTTTTTTCGTCATTACAGTATCTACATCAAACAAACCAACCATTTTTGATTTTTTCTTTCCATAGGTAATTGAATTTGTAAGATACATGAGTCCGCCACATTCAGCATAAATTGGTGTTCCATTTTCAGCATTATTTTTTATAGATTTCTTCATTGACAAGTTTTTTGCTAGAGATGATGCCAAAATTTCAGGAAAACCACCACCAAGGTAAATTAAATTACAATTTGGAATTTTTTTATCATTAATTGGACTGAAGAATTTTATTTTTGCACCTTCACGTCTTAATGCTTCAATATTATCATGATAATAGAAATTAAAAGAATTATCAAGAGCAATAGCAATTGAGATTTTAGATTTTTTAGTTTTGACAGGTTTTATTTTTTTCAAAGAAGATGTTGTTTTACAAATTTTTTCAATTAAATCAAAATCAAGATAATCAGAAATCTCTTTTGAAATTTGTCTAATTTTATTATGAAGATCTTTTTGTTCATATACAGGAATTAACCCTAAATGTCTTGATTCTAAATTAGCTGAGGGGTTTTTTGGAATAACACCAATTATTGGAATTTTTAAATTTAGTAAAGCAGTTCGGCAAAGATCTTCGTGTTTTTTACTTCCAATTTTATTCAAAATAATTCCAGAGATTCTTGAGTTTTTGTGGAATTTACTAAATCCTAATGCAGTTGCAGCAATTGAACGAGAAGTTTTACTTGCATCAAGAATTAAAATTACGGGTGATTCAAGTAGTGTTGCGACATGATGTGTACTTGCAAGATTTGATTTTCCTCCAAATCCATCATAGTAACCCATTACGCCTTCAATAATTGAAATATCTGATTTTGAATTTCTTGTAAAGCTTTCAATTAATTCTTGTGTTCCCATTAACCAGACATCTAGATTTTTAGTTTCATTTTTTGAAATAGAACTCAAGTAACTTGGATCAATATAGTCAGGTCCAACTTTGAATGGTTGTACTGAAAAACCTCTTTTTTTTAAACCATAAATAATTGCGCTTGTGATTGATGTTTTTCCAACACCACTGGTAGAACCTGCAATTACTAATCTTGGAACTCTCAATTTCTTTTGGTAATCTTGTTTTTTATTTAAATGGATTTAATTTCATATTTACAATGTTTTTACTAGATGATTATCTTGTGTAGATATGAGTAAAGATGGATTGGTTATTGTTTATACAGGAAATGGAAAAGGTAAAACCACTGCGGCATTAGGTCTGGCAATAAGGGCAGTTGGTTATGAGCATAAAGTGTGTATGTTACAATTCATCAAAGGATCATGGCATTATGGAGAAATGGATTCTTCAAAGAAATTAGAACCAAATTTTGAATTAATTGCAATAGGAAAAGGATTTGTTGGGATATTAGATGATAATAGCCCCAGAGAAGAGCATGAAAAATATGCTGCAGAAGCATTAAGAATTTGTAGAGAGAAAATTAATTCAGGAAATTATAATGTAGTTATACTTGACGAGGTAAACTATGCAATTAATTTAGGTTTGATAGATGTTCAGGAAATTATAAAATTAATTAAAGAAAAACCTTCCAATTTGGATATTGTTTTAACAGGAAGAGATGTAAAAGAAGAGATTGTAGAATTAGCAGATTTAGTTACAGAAATGAAAGAGATCAAACATCCATTCAAATCGGGAATAAAGGCAAAGAAAGGAATTGATTTTTAACCTTAGTAGATAGAGAAAAATTAGAAATGGTGTCAGATACGCAAGAATTGCCAGAAACTGGTGAGATTGTAATTGCAACAGTAACAAAAATTAGTGATCATGGTGCTTACGTTACACTAGATGAATATAATAAAATTCAAGGATTTTTACATGTTTCAGAAATTGCTCCAGGGTGGGTACGTAAAGTAAACAAGTATGTTAGAGAAGGAGAAAAGAAGGTATTACTAGTAAAAAAAGTCGAAAGCGGTAGAAAAGAAATTGATCTATCATTAAAACAGATTTCAAAAGATCAAAGAAAAAAGAAACTTCTTGATGTTAAAAGATTTGAAAAAGAACAGGGAATTTTAAAAAATATTCAAGAGAAATCAGAATTAACTACAAAACAAATTGAAGATTTAGAAGATAAATTTTTATCAAAATATGATTCAGTTTATGATGCAATGTTGAATATTGCAATTAAAGGTAGTGCTGAAATAAAAGATTTGAAACTACAGAAGAAAGTAATGACAACTATTGAAGATATTTGTTCAAAAATGAAACTTCCATCAGTAGAGTTGAGAGGAATTTTAGAAATTTCAAATAATCAATCTAACGGAGTTGAACTAATCAAAAAAACACTAAAAGATGCAGAGAATGTTGAAGATGCAAAAATAGAGATAACATATTTGGGCGCACCAAAATACAGATTAAGTTTAGTTTCTCAAGATTTTAAAACTGCTGAAAAATCATTGAAACCAATTTTAGAGAAAATTGAGAAAAGTGTGAAAAAGCAAAATGGAATTTATATTTTTACACGAGAAGAATCAATAAAAATTGGTGAAGGATAATGCGTTTTCAATTAAGAAAATGTACCGAATGCGGAGCATATACACTAAAAGAAATTTGTAAAAAATGTGATCAAGCTACTAAAAGTGTTCATCCTGCAAAATTTTCTCCAGATGACAAATATCTAAGATACAGAATTGCCGATAAAGAATAACATCTATCTATATTCTCCACCACAATCACCAATTGATGTAAAAAGATCATTGGCTTTTGATGTAACAGATTTTATGTTTTCATAGTCATCATTTTGTAATTGTAATGAGAATGTTTTGTTATTTTGTCCAATATGATCAGATAAGCCTAACCTTGAACCAATTATGACACCAGCAACTGTAGGTTTATTTAAAATAAAACGCGTTGCAACGTTTGGAATTTTTACATTATGCTTTTTTGCAATTTCATCTAATACAACAAGTAATTCTTGAAATAATATCCAACCACCCCATGCATCAATCATATTCATATATTTTTGAAGACTAAAGGTGTCAAGATCGGATTGTGTTGGTTTTGGTGTACCAAGGTATTTTTCGGTGAGTAATCCTCCAAGTAAAGTTCCATATGCTAAAAGTTTCATATTATGATTTTTACAAAATGATGTCATCCTTACGTCTGGACGTTGATCAATTATCGAATATTGAACTTGGTTTGAAATTAATTCTATTCCATTATCATTCATTATTTGGATTCGTTCTGTATCAAAATTAGTTAATCCAAGATTGGATATTTTACCATCATCACGAAGTTTTGTCAATTGGTGTAATGCATCAATGTAACTTGCATCATTATAGTCCCACCAATGAAATTGAATCACATCAATTACGTCTACATTCATTTTTTTCATTGATTGATCTATGTAATGTTCTACAATAGATCTGGTCATTGGTCCAGGATTAGGAACAAATTTTGTAAAGCCTTGAATTTTTTCTAGTTCATTTTTTCCTTTCTTTTTTTCTAATTCATTTCTAAAATCACCATAAAATGATTCAGCAGGTCCATAGATATCAGCCATATCCCAAGTATTGAATCCATTTTCATTATACTCTAACATTTGTGATATAGCTGAATCATGATTGATTTGACCATGTCCACCAGCTACCTGCCACATTCCATTTAGAATTCTACAGATTGAAAAGTTGGGCGCAAGTTGAATCGTTTCTATTTCAGACAATAATTAATCTAGATATTGTGATAATTTAGTATAATCGGTTATCCTAAAAAAAACTAATATTATATTTCAAACATTATATACACTTCAATTGTATCTTCATCAATTGGATTTATTCAAAAAAAAATCTAAAACTACAACAGATTTAGTGTGTAAAATATGTAAGATGGAATTCTCTACTTCTGAAAGAACAATGAGGCATATGATTAAAGCGCATTCTAAACCACAGAAAGTAAAGAAAAGACTCGGTAGTGGAAAATATGATTAAATTATTATTTTAAATTAATTCAATGCTTTCTTTATTGCATTTTGTAACGCATCTCGATGCTCCTCAATTATACCTCGAATTTCAAATGTATCCACATAACCACCAGCTGATGCTCTAGTAGCTTTTAACAAATAATGCAATGTAGCCTCCTCAATTTTTCCTACATAATATCCATAAAGAAAATCGAGTTCATTTTCACACTTCCAAACTTTTTTTGTTTCTAGAAATGTTTCTTTAATTTCTAAAGGTATTTCTTGAATTCTCCTTAAAATATAGTCATTTAATGATTTTAGGATCGAGGTATCGGTAATCACAGTCAGTATTATTTACAAACGGTTAATCAAGATAGCTGAAATAGATTTAACTTTAGTGGTTTAGAAATTTTTTTATAAAATGTCTTCACAAAGTACAATTCTCAAATCATTCCCAAAGGAGTTTGCTCCAAGACCACTTCAAGAAAAATTAATAGGAGAAATTCAAGAAAAGATTGATTCGGGTGTTAGAGTCGTCTTACTTTCAGCCCCAACAGGAATTGGTAAATCACTCATTGCTGCAAGTATTGCAGGATACTTTGGTAGTTCATTTGTTGTAACAGCATCAAAGCATTTGCAGGATCAATATACCAAGGATATGCCGTGGTTTAAACCAAACAAAGGAATGCCAAATTTTGCATGTCATAAAATGATGGAAAAACATGGAATAGATTTGACAGAGACAGATTTTGCTGTACAAAATAAATGGACCTGTGATATGGGTACATGTTTTGATAAAAAAACAAAAAAAGAATGTAAATACAAACCAAAACTTGCTGAAGTTGCAGAAGGGAAAAGAAAACCAGATGACTGTTTATACTATTTACAAAAATATCAAAGTTTGATTTCTTCACATTCCATATGGAATTATGCCTCTTACTTTCAAATGATGAAGTATCAAAAAGAAAAATACGCTCAATATCTAAATAAAAAAGTTGCAATATTTGATGAAGCACATAGAATTGAAGATCAAATAATTCAATTTGTTGGAATCGATATTTATGAAAGAAATTTGAATGAATGTAAAATTGATGTAGAAAGTTATGATTTAGAAAATATCAATGATGTAATGAAATTATCAGATGGTTTATCTGAATCTTATGCAAGACAAATTAGTAATTTAGAAGACAGTAGTGCTTTTGCCCAAAATCCAGATTATGAAGTTGTTCAAACATTAGAAAATAAATATAAAAAATATGCCGAAGCACGTTCTGAAATTTATTCAAATAAACAAAATTTTATCTTAAACAAACCATATTTTGATGAAGGTGGAAAATTTAGATCACTATCTGTAAAACCACTGGATATATCAAAATATGTTAGCACGTTTTTTGAACATCCAGTTCAAATTTTTATGTCTGCTACAATAGACAAAGAAAGTTTTTGTGAAAATACAGGATTTGATTCTAGTGTTGTAGAAATTGTTGATACACAAATCTCACCATTTCCAATTGAAAATAGAAAAGTAGAGTTTACAGATGTTAAAAGATTAAGTTACAATTCAACACGAGATGATGAATTACTAGTAATAAAGAAAATTGACGAGATAATGACTAAGTATTCTGATAAGAAGGGATTAGTTTTGACATCATCAAAATCAAGATGTTTTGAAATTTTACAAAATCTTTCTGAAGTAAATAAAAAACGTATTAGAATTTGTCATAGCTTTAATTCAGATGGTAAAACCCAAGATCAAGTTGTACAAGAACATGCAGAAAGTGAAAATGGAGTTTTACTTTCATCTTCATTATGGGAAGGAGTTGATCTAAAAGAAGACCTATCAAGATTTCAGATTGTTGCAAAAGCACCTTATCCAATGCTATCAGAGACTAGAACTAAAATAAAGATGCAAAAATATCCGCTATGGTATAAAGCACAAGCAATTATGAAATTACTACAAGGATTTGGTAGATCAATTAGAGATTATGGTGACTGGGCCGATACATATGTTCTTGATTCTGCAGCACATGAGTTACTTTTAATGAATAGAAAAATGGTACCACATGCCTATCATGATATAATTTTTCCAAGTTCTTTCAAGGAATTTTTAGGAGATAATTAATCGCAGCCATATTTTATGGCCCAATCCAATCCACCAAATTCACTTCTTCCACAAAATCTTGGATCAAGTTCAGCATGATCATTATCTAAAAGTAATTCATTAAGTGATGTTTCACTACAAAATACAAGACCAATTTCTCTATCAAATGATGGTTTTTGGCCTCTATCTAAAATGAATACAGATTCACTTCCTGCAGAACACTGTGATACTGCAAATGCTTTTGATTCATCACCGCCAGGTTCTGTACGTTCTGGTGCATTTACAAGTGCAAGTCTAATTCTAATTTCTTCACCACTATCTGAAAGAAATTTTACAGTATCACCGTCAACTACCTGAGCAATTACACCTGTTGTACAAATTTGATCATCGCAATTAATTGAGGTATCTGGTGGCGTAATAGAAATAGAATATGCGACAATTCCAATACCAATTATAGAAATAAGCATCATCGAGATTGCCTTTAAGATATTACCCATGAATTAGATATTTATCAATACAATATAGATGATTTTTTAACTCAATCAATTAGATGATAGTATGTCAAATGTTGCAGATGCAAGAAATTTTGCTAAAAAGAAACATGCGGGTCAATTGAGAAAAAATGGTAAAACAACAACATTTTCTCATTTAAAAGATGTAGTAAAAAATTTAAAAAAAATGAAGGTCACAAACAAAGATACCATTTGTGCTGCATGGTTACACGATACAATTGAGGATACCGATACAGATTTTGATTCAATAAAAGATAGGTTTGGGAAAAATATTGCAGATATTGTAGTATCAGTTACTAAAGATAATCGCTTGCCAAAAAAACAAAGAGAAATAAAATATGCAAAAGATTTGAAATCTTCAAGTACAAAAGCAAAAATTGTAAAAATTGCAGATATTTTAGCAAATGTGAATGATGCACCAAATGCTGGAAGAAATACACAATGGGAGAAACAACAATTTGTTAAAAAATCTAAATATTGGAGTTATGTTTCGAGCGTAAAACCAGGGAAACTTGCAGAACTTTCATGGGCAAACAATGAATGGAAAAGACTACAGGAAAAATATAGTTAATTTTTTTGCTCGTAAATGTTTAGAGTTGCTTTTACAAGAGAACGACTAACATCATCAGGTAGGATAATCATTATTCCACTATCTTGCGTTACATTAGAACATGTTCCTGAGTGACTGATTAAATTTTTAGCAAAACACCCAGGTTCGGTATAATAAAAGAAGGTTCCAGTTTCCTTATAGCTTTCATATTCAGAAATTGATGGAACAAAGTACAAATTTGCACCTATTGTTTTATCATCAATTCTAATACTATAATCAAAATTTGATATATCACTTATCATGCAAATTGGAATAAAATGTGCGAATGCAGTAGGTAATTTTGATTCCTGTTGAGAATCAGAATATGAAGTATTTTTTACATTTGGAAATTGAATATTGTAAGGATCATTTGTTAATTGTAGACCCATAGCAACCTCGATGTTTTGTCTTATCACATCAACCGTAGAACGATAATGATGTGGTTGAAAATTATACTGACACTGATTGTTTTGATGTGATAAACGAACAAATGACTTTTCATGCATTGAATCTAGTTCATTTGTACCATAATTATCCGGAAGAGTTTCATCAAATGGAACATATTTTTGTGAATCATCCAATACAGCATTTGATTTGTTCCATGTTGATGTAACATCAAATACAATGTTTGATGGATAACTATTCCAAACAGGATCTAAATGTACGTACAATGAGTGTCTGTTAACAGACATATCTTCAAACTCCATTGGCATGTAAAATTCTACTATGTCTAATAGAGCAAGAATTGCTGCAATTCCTACGATAAATAATAAAATTTTCATCTGTTTTATTTTAGAAAATGTGGATTTTTGTGACAATATCTCAAATATGAAAAAAGCCAATAACTAGCTTACCAGTTTTGGATTATCTAGTGACCAAATAATAGATAATTAGTTGTCATTTTTATTTTCTAGAATATCTAATACAGTATGGAAATAAAAAAAATTTTAGTTGCAGTGGATGGTTCAGAACATTCTGAAAAAGGACTAGATATAGCAATTAGTCTTGTAAAAGAGACCAAAAAAGAAATTTTAGGTTTATTTGTAAAACCTCATTCAGTAGATTCTCTTAGATATGGAGATGTGTTTTCAGGACATCAAGATGAAATTGCAAAAAAGTCATTTCAAAGTTTAAGAGAAAAATGTGAAAAGAATAATGTTGAATTTAGAACCGAGATAAGAACCGGAGATGTAAAAACAACAATTGAAAAAATGGCAAATGATGACCAAATGAATGTAGATATGGTGATAATTGGTTCTAGAGGAAGAGGCTCAGTTAAAGGAGCACTTCTAGGAAGTGTTTCAAAATATGTTTTGGACAAGAGTAAAGTTCCAGTTCTAATAGTAAAATGACGAGAAATCTTTGTATTGTTCTTGGAGATCAACTATCACAAAATATTACATCTTTAAAAAATCTTAGAAAAGAAGACGATAAAATTTTGATGATGGAGGTTGTAAATGAAGCAACATACGTAAATCATCACAAAAAAAAACTAATTTTGATTTTCAGTGCAATGAGACATTTTGCAGAAGACTTGAAAAAACAAGGATATACAGTCATTTATTCAAAAATTAATAATTCATCAAATACATTTACTGAAGAATTAGTCAAGCAATGTAAAAATACAAAACCAAAAAAAATTGTGATAACACATCCTGGTGAATATCGAGTCTTACAAGAAATAAAAAAATGGAAAAAAATTGTAAAAATTCCAGTATCAATAGTTGAGGATGAGAGATTTTTTTGTAATATTAATGAATTTGAGAAATGGGCGGCGAGTAAAAAAGAACTAAAGATGGAGACATTTTACCAAATGATGCGAAAAAAATACAACATATTGATTGATGAAAATGGAAAACCCCAAGGAGGAAAATGGAATTATGATATAAAAAATAGAAAGCGATTACCAAAAAATTATCCAAGTATTCCAAAACCCTTGGAACATAAACCAGATAACATTACAAAGCAGGTAATTGAAGATGTAAAAGGAAAATTTCCAAAACATTTTGGTAATTTAGAATCATTTTGGTTTGGAACAACTCATCAAGATGCAATAAAAAGCTTGAATGAATTTATAGAAAATAGATTAGAATTATTTGGTCCATATGAAGATGCTATGGCACAAAATGAAAAATTTCTATATCATTCAGTTTTATCAATATATCTCAACATAGGATTGTTAGAACCAAAGCAGGTAATTGACAAAGTTTTACAGAAAAAGAATATTCCAGTAGAGTCTGTAGAAGGTTTTGTAAGACAAATTTTAGGCTGGAGAGAATACATTAGAGGAATTTACTGGTTAACAATGCCAAAATATTCAGAAACAAATTACTTTAATGCAAAAAATAATCTTCCAGAATTTTATTGGACAGGAAAAACAGATATGAATTGCATGAAAAATTGCGTGAATCAGACAATACAAGATGCCTATGCTCATCACATACAACGATTAATGATTACAGGAAATTTTTCATTAATTGCAGGAATTAATCCTAAACAAGTTTGTGATTGGTATCTATCAGTTTATGCAGATGCGTTTGAATGGGTTGAACTTCCAAACACGCATGGAATGACCCTTTATGCAGATGGAGGTATTGTTGGAACAAAGCCTTATGCCGCAAGTGGAAATTATATCAACAAAATGTCAGATTATTGTAAAGATTGTAAATACGATGTAAAAAAGAAAGAAGGAGAAGATGCATGTCCATTTAACTATCTTTACTGGAACTTTTTTTTAACAAACAAAAAGAAACTAGAAAATAATCCAAGACTTTGGACCGTATTTTCAAATATCAAGAAAATGTCAAAAGGAAAAAGGAAACAAATTCAAAATGACTCTAAAAATTTTCTAATTCAAATCACTAAAACATAGATCATGCTTTTTTCATAAATTCAGAGCACGGACAGGTTACTACCATACATTGCCGTTTATCTCCAAGATGTTTTGATTTCAAGTGTCGGCAAGCTATATTTTGACAAGTATTTTTTTCAATTTGTTTTTTTACAATGGATGCTGCAATTTTATTTGCCTCTTCTTTAGATAATTTTTTTTTGTCAATGTAATAATGGACAACTTGGGACCATAATTTATCCACTTGAAATGGAGTGACATTCTCCCACATCATGGCATAGTTTATGCATTGGTCATAAATAAAATTGATCTATTTCCATTAAGTGAAGTTGAGAGAAGCCACTACGGAAGATGCTGACTTCTCAGAATGTTTAATCATAATCACTTTTTCTGTTTTTTTGTTTCTTCATCTGGAATATATCGTGAGATAAATTCATCAATTACTTTGAAGAAAGGACATTTACCTTCGTATATCATGGGTTAGTATACACAGTTGTAGAATAAAAGCATGTAGGGAAGTTTTTTTCTAAAAAATTTTGGTAAATTATTTATTGAAAAAAATATGCAAAAATTATATGCGACTTTCACTATTCAAAATAAGCATTTTACTGGTAATAATTGGAGCATCTGGTACTGGAATCATATTTTCAGAATCAGATAAGATACAACAAGTAATGACATTAAATCAGACAGAATTTAATGAAGTAAGCTTATTTTTTGAGGCAGAAGATATAGCATATTACAAGATAACAATTCCAGAATTTGAGGGTCAAGGAGTATTTTATAGAATTGTTGATGAGGACCAAAATACCATATCAAAGGGAATATCTGAAACAAAGATGTCAATTAGATACTTTGATGTGAAAGAATCAGGCATACATACGATGATTGTAACAAATCTTTCTCAAGAGAGTATGAAGTATGAAATAGAAATTGGGAGCACAGATGCCAATAAAATCATTATTCCAGCAGGAATTATGTTTGTAGGAGGATTATTACTATTATTCACATCTTTTATGAAGTTGAAAAATTATAGAACAGAACAACCTGATGAAAATATCAGATGAATTGGCATACATTGAATGTAATGGCCAAAGTATAATGCAAAATTAAATGCAAGCCATGTTGTCATAAGTAGAAAAGTTACAATTGAAAATGGTAAAAATGCATTAAGATTAGTATTTTGACGAGATTTTATTATTAGAAATCCACCTAATGCAGATAAAACAATTCCAATCTCAAGTGGTTGATGTGTTAATGATAACAAACCATCAATTCCAAACATATCATGAGATATGGAATCTCCAAAACCTGAGACAATTTGCATTATAGAACCAACTATTACAAGTTGCAATCCACGTTTCAAAATTCCAGTAATTGAATTTTTTATCAATAAATTAATAGAAAATAGAGATGCAACGGCAACAAGTGTAACACCAGCATATACTACAATATGTGGATCTGACCAGAAAAATTCCGGTGAGTTTTGAATATGATTAATTGCATCCCATATACCTGCTACAAGAATTATTAGAGGTCCAGTAACTGCTAGAATTGAAATTATAGATAATTGTGAATTAGACTTTAAACAAAGACGATTAGAGACTTTTTCAAGTAGAGTGGTAAGCATAATTTAATGCCGTTTTTTTATATTAAAAAACCAATCTCATAAAATCATATAATGGAATTAGTTAAAAAAATGAGAAGTTTAAGACCAATAACTGTGTGTTCATCTGCTACACACGTTAGTAATTGATGACAACCTCTCTATTAGCTCTTTTAAAAAAAAGATAATTAAAACAAGTATTTCATTATTGACGTTAAGATCATAACTTGAGATCAAATTTTTAGAATTTATGCCTACAAAGAGATTTAATGAAAGGAAAAAACTTGGTTGTATGTCAGTCTGGTTGGGTGGAATATTTCTAAAAGATGAAGGTGGATATGAGATCGTTTTGAAATCACTTGCTCACTATAAGAAACGATTACGATCAATAGGTGAGAGTCCAGAATTAAAAGAAGCAGCTGCTATGTTTGCACCTATTTTACAATCGCAAGCACAGAAAAGATATCCAATGGTTATAGGAGCAATAAAAAAAATTGAACAGATGTTGCAAGGCACAATATCTCCTCAATCATTAGAAGAAGAACTGGATACTTTAGAAAAAGCGTTAGAATGTCATCAATCAGATATTGCAAAGGCACAAGACACAGGTCGAGAATATTTTATGAAATTATTGGGAGATTTACAAGAGGCACAAAAAGATTCAGAACCAATTAAAAACGCACTTGTAAAAATAAAACAGTATTCAGATTAGTTTTTCAAAGATTTTACATAATCTTCAAGCTTTTGTTTCTTTTCTTCAGGAGATAATGGTAAGAATTCTTTCCATTGTTCTTTCATTTCCTGTTTTTTTAGCTCTTTAGCTTCATCAGACATTGTATCCCATTGCATTTTCATCTGCATAAAATGAATAATCATAGCAGCTCTGTCTTGAAGTGAAATAGACTTCCATGCATCACCCATTTCTTTAAATTGTTTTTTCTTTTCAGCAATCTGCTCAGGAGTCATGTCTTTGTAGTAATCTTTCATTTTTTTATCGTATTTTTTATCGTATTTTTTATCAGAGTATCGTTTGTTTTTGTAAGAATCCTTTGATACGACATCGGATACGTAAAGTTGTTCTCCAGTTCCAGCATCAACTAGAACTTTGTTATGACCTCTATTGTCATCCATCATTACAACTTTGTATACAAGAAAACCGTTAATCACAGAAAGTTTTCCATAAATTGCTTTACTATCTGGTACAGCATCTTCAGCTGTAGACATTGCATCAACTAATGTAATGTTGCTTAACTCAGCAAAATCTTGACCATCTGCAATAGGAATTGTTCCTTGAATTGCAGGATAACTTGTTTTATCCCAATCAGCAAATGCAGGAGTTGCACCAATGGATGTAACTAATACACTAATCAACATTAAAGCTGCTAATTTTCCAACAAGTTTTGTCATATCAAATCGTTTGATAATTGATATAAAAAAGGATCCTAGAATTTGTTCATAGTATAATTTGCATATTAGACATTTTACAATGATAATTGGGCGATTAGCAACCCTTTTTTCTTATAATGTGTATAACAGGGTATGACAGATCCAATTTGTAATTTATGTGAAAGAAAACTTTCTGACCATACATACGAAGAATCTATCAAATGTGCTATGGAATTAATCAAACAAGGACACAAAAAAATTGGAATGGGTCAACATCGTCTACGACAAACAATGTCAAAGGATAATTCTACGTGATACTTTAACCGCAATTATAGTTCCAATAACACTTGATACTGCACCACATGCTATTAAGAGAGGAAAAATTACAACTATGAATTCTGAATAAATTAAAGGTATCATACTAGGCCATACAAGTCTATGAAACATAACTTCATTGTATGTATACGTGATTAAAGGAAAATATGAAAAAATGAAACTAGAACCGATTATTGCACCTGCAATATAATGAGATTTCTTTATTTTTGATTTGTTTATTATTACATCTGCTAAAACAAACGGAACTAGATTGAGTAGATAAAATGGTACAGCATCTACTAAGACAGGATTTGGTAACAAAGCAGACAAGATCATAATTAAAATATAAAATGCTCCAGTTGTACTTAGGTAACCAAATCGTCCAGGATTTACTTTGGATGAACTAATCAAAATGAATGCCATTACAATTGGATAAACAATTGTTGCAAATACGGCTGCAAATGTTGGTTCTGGATTAAAATCAAAATAATCAGTTTTTGAAAAAGGAAGAGAAAATGAATGTGCAAAGCCGGTAAGTGAAAACCATACACCAGTAAAGATTAATCCTTGTAAAATTACACCAGTTTTTCGTTTTAATTTATTTTCAATTCGAATAATTCCTATCACCGATGCAATACTGGTAAATAACATTCCCGTCATCAATACTAAATGTGTAGGACTCAATAGACCATCAAGACCATATGTATCGTGCCACCAAAAATCTAACGGTCCTGCAATTATCAACAAAAATATTCCAAGTCCAGAAAAAAGTTTTGGAAATTTTAAGTTAAAAATATTTTTGTTTTTTATTGGTAGAAATAATCCAATAAATCCACTAATTGAAACAATTACACCAGCATACAAAATGATATGAGGTTCTGCAAAGAAAGATTCAGGTTTATTCAATATATGATTAGTAATATCCCAAGAACCAGCACCAGTAACAAGAACAACACCCATTCCTAAAACAATGTAAGGTATGACAATTTTCCAAAAAGGAATATTCTCTTTTATTTCAGATATTTGATCATTCAACTATAATCACCTTTTTTTCTACAAATTCATTATCTTCATCTATAGATCCACCTTTTGGAAAGATTGAATCGACAGTAAATGGAGCAGATTTTGCTTTAGTAAAAATTCTAAATTCACCTAAATTTTCTGGAGAAATTTCTAGTTGTAAAATTGGTTTTTTGTTAATTGGATTTGGCATGTTAAAAATGTGCAATAAAGGGTAATCTGCAATTTTAAAATCACTAGGATAGTATGTTTTTACTTCATCACCAACCTCAAAAAATTTTGCTGATTGTGTAAACTCACTTGATATGATTTTTATTTCATCAAAAGATTTTGCGTCAGGAAAACCAATGATTAGTATTAACATATCAGAATCTCCACCAGTTACTCCTGAATCAATGATTAGATCAATTGACTCTCCGCTAGAGATTGATTGGTTATCTAATGACGTAACAAAAAATGGCGATGTTATTTTTTTTTCTGTTAATGACATTGTATCTGGAAACACAATGCCCATAACTAGAAAATATACCGCCATTATAGCTATTGAAGCAAAAATTAGTCGATTCATGTAAAAAATTACAAGGAAGAATATTTGAGACTTGGCAATTAAACAACCTTGAACATTATTTTTGAGCGAGCTGATTCCTCTTTGTGGACTACCATCGGTTTAGGATAATTTATTGATGCATCCAATGGTTTGGTGTCAATTTCATGTATCTCTTTGGTAGAAACGTCAGTTAATTCTGGAACCCATTTTTTTATGTATACACATTCAGGATCAAATCTTTTTTGTTGTAGCCATGGATTGAAGACTCGGAAATATGGTTGAGCATCACAACCAGTAGATGCAGACCATTGCCAGCTACCTGCATTAACACACGGATCATAATCAATCAGATATTTTGCAAAATGTCTTTCGCCAAGTCTCCAATCACATTGAAGATCCTTTGTAAGAAATGATGCAACAATCATTCTACATCTATTATGCATGAAACCCGTTTGTTTTAGTTCACGCATGCCAGCATCCACTATAGGGAATCCAGTAATCCCATCAGTCCATTTTTCAAACTTCTTTTTATTGTGAGACCATTTTAGATCTTGATATTTTTCTTGAAATTCTTTTTTCTGTGAATATGGAAAATGAAACATTAGATGTGAAAAAAAATCTCGCCAGTATAATTCAGATATGAATGAATGATCAGTTCCAAAAAACTTAGAGGCTGCTTGATAGACTTCTCTTATTGAAACAGTTCCAAAACGATTATGTGTAGAAAGTTGTGATGTAGGTTTTGAAGGAATATTTCTTTGTACATTATAATCTGCAATATCATCAAAATTTTCTAAAATTTTAAGACCATTTTTTCTTCCTCCTTTGATTACGGTAGTATCTGGAATTATTTTTTCAAGTTTAGAAATTGTGTTATCAGAGTCTTGATTTGAACTGATCAAGTTTTTGTGAGTAAATTTTCGTGGTGATCTCACCTTATACTGGGATGCTGCACGATAAAATGGAGTAAATACAAGATAAGGTGTATCATCTTGCTTTAATACAGAACCTGCGTCACGTAGTAAAAGATCACCATATGCCTCAAAATCAATATTATTTTTTTCACATACGAGTTTGAAATGATTATCACGGAATCTACCATATGGTGAATTATCTCGGTTCATAAAGACAGCATTAATTTTGTCTTGTTTTATAGATGATGAGATTAGTGAAGAAATAGAATCTTGTTTGATTAGAATATTACAATTTTTTGCTTGCTCAAACAAATCTTTTAGTGAATCAATCATAAATCTAATACGCATTTTTGCAAAAACTGGATTATTTTCATTTATCAAACTTTTTTCAAATAAAAAACAAGGTATAACTTCTTCAGAATTTTCACAAGCTTGAATTAAACCGGTGTTATCATCTAAACGATAATCACGTCTAAAGATAAAAAGTGATTTTTTGTATATCAATAA
Organism: Candidatus Nitrosopelagicus sp.; assembly: GCA_028343215.1. Taxonomy (GTDB): domain Archaea; phylum Thermoproteota; class Nitrososphaeria; order Nitrososphaerales; family Nitrosopumilaceae; genus Nitrosopelagicus. The sequence continues at coordinate 23,264 of JAOLYB010000011.1, forward strand.
TGATAGTGTGTATTTAGAAATTAAAACCCTTGATGTGATTATTTTTTAGTTTCTTCTTTAGGTGCGTCTTCTGCTGCAGCTTCAGTTTCTGCTGGAGGTGCTTCATCTTTGATTTCTCCATCATATTTGCAATTTACTTGGAATATTTCGTCAGAAACTGTGTTTCCTCTGACAAGTTTTCTTTTTCTCAGTCCTTTTTCAGTATCCTGTAGTCCAACTCCTTTTGCTAGTAAAACTCGTTTTCTGGCCATCCCATGAAGGTCTCCTCTCATTGGAACACCAGACTTGTCACTACCACCGGTAATTTTCAATTTACCGGCTAATCCTACAATTGCAGCATCAGTCTCTGCACCAACTATTAGACCCATGAGTGGATTTGCATCTCCTTCTTTGAGTTCTTTGGTGATAGATTTGCCTTTAACATCTGAAATTGTCAGTTTGAAATTAGCCATTGCGATCTCAAAAATTTGTGAACTACTAATTAACCTTTGGACAATTTTAATTTGTAAAAAATCTTTAATTCAATTTTCTCGTACACAAACCATGAAAGAAAAAGTCGAGTGCCCAAGATGTAATGAAATAATGCTCGACGTGCAGGCATGTCATCTTATCTGTCCTAGATGTGGATCGCATATGGATTGTTCAGATAAAGGATCAGTTTGGTAATTAAAAACCAGGTCTATCAGGAATATAATCAGTAGCCATGTTAAGTGCTTGATCTTTCATGATTTCAAGATATTTTTCATATGATGCCTCAAATTTACAATGGGGACAAGTGACTTTTGTAATTTCATCGTTTACTTTTGCAACGTTTTCACATTCAGGACATCTTGCATCAAGCATGTCTCTGATAACAATCCAAAGTATATAATTCTGATCGAGTGATTTGATTGTAAGATTTTATATAAAATAAAGCAGGAGTAGTTTCATGAGTTATAATGAAATTGCAGAAACTTTTTCAGAGTATTCTAAAGTAAAATCAAAAAATTGCCAACATCTAATTGAATTATTTGAGCAAGCAATGATTCAGATGCAAGAAGAAGAAGAAATTATACTGGTTCAACATGAGAATAAACCTGTAAAAAAGAAAAAATTGGTTCAGTAATAATTTTAATTACATTTCATTTAATGCACGTTCTATCATTCCACGATCTTTTGCATTTGGTGTAAATTTGATATAATTTTGATAGTCTTCTTTAGCTTGTTCCATTTTATTTTGTTGTTGTCTTACATAACCACGATTTTTGTATATAGGACCAAATCTGTTATCGTTAATTTTAATTGCATTGGTATAATTTTCTTCAGATTTATCAAACTGTTGATTTTTTAAATAGAAATTTCCAAGACCTCGGTAAGCCAAATAGCAATTTTCATTTTTTTCAAGACTTTTTTCATAGTATGAGACACATTCTGGGTTATTCTGCTCGTTTAGTACTCCTCCTAGAAGGCATAATGCTGTAGAATTATCTGGATTAATTTCAATGGCTTTCTCTAATGAGTCAGTTGTTTCCTTTGTTTGTTTTTGTAAACTAAGTTTTTCAGATTCAAAGCACAGTCTATTTGATTTTGTTTTATTTTGATCAGACTTGAGTGCAGATATGATATCAGTTGGACCTAACAGAACCATTAAACATCCATCTTCAGACCAGAGTTTTTCAAATCTTTTTTCTGGTATAACACCTACCTGAATTCCTTCTTCAGATGGTTTTTGTTCTGGAACATAATGGAAAATTGTTTTTTCATTATCATCATAGCCAGAAATTACTGATGCATGTTGTACCACATCATGCAATCCAGGTAAAATTACAATTGGAGGAATTCCCATATCAATTACCTGTTTTAATTCTGTAATACTAGAGTGTAAAATTAAACTAGAAAGTCCATGTCGTTCTGCAAGATTAATACCTTCAATTAAGATACTGCCGTTCATTCCTACATATTTTGATGCAATTTCGTTTGCTTCTGCGATTGGAAGATCAATATTCCAGTACTTGGCTACGGCATTTACTGAAAGTGGTAGGCAAATATTATCATCATCAGAAATTGGTGGTAAAACTAGTTCATGTCCAGAATCGTCACTCATGTTGATTCAATAATTTTATCATATTAATATCATCAAAGTTTTGTAAATTTTGTAATCATTGTTTGACCGTTTTCAGTCATCTCTGGATGAAACTGTGTGCCATAAATTGACAGTTCTTTATGTTTTACAATCTCATTTTTACAATTTTCAGACTTTGCTATAGAATCAAGTGAGTTACCAAGTTTAGAAATTTCGTATGAATGACTTTCAAAGACAGTTTCTTTTCCAGTACAAAGAGAATTTTCATCACAAGTGATCTCTTGTTCACCTTGTATCACAGAGGATTTACGTATGGTTCCACCTAATGCAAGAGCTAGGATTTCAGCACCATAACAGATTCCTAAGAGTTTCTTTTTTTCATTTACCGCATGTAAGATAATCTTTGAATTTTTTGCATTCATTTGTGAATCGTTCTGACGCCGACCAGATAAAATAAATGAGTCATATTTTCTTATTTCATCTAAACTAATCTCATCAAATGATTTTTGCTCAAATTTTACATCAGATTTTGAAAGTATGCTTGAAATATCTTTTGTAAAGACAGAGCCGTTATCTACTAAAAGTAGCACGGTTAGTCTTTTCCAATCTGAATCTTGATGTAGTGAATTTCAGCAATTCCGTCTACAGTGTTAATTACTCCAAAGTATAGAGAAGTATCTTCTTCCCACATCAATACTCTAGATGTTCCTGTAGCGTATTCGCTCATAAACTCATTAATCATTTCCTCAGTTGCGGCTTTATCAGATTCATTAAAGAATACAATTTCACCTTCTTCAAATGATAATGGAATTTGAATTGCAGTTGGTTTTGTAATTGTTAAACCACTATTGCTTATCATTTCCATGATTTTTTCGAATCTTTCATCTTTGTCTAATTGTATTATAGTTTCACCAGTTTTACTAGTAGAGACAACGCCAGATAGCTTTTGTAGATATGCTTCAAATGCGTCTTCTTGTGTATCGCCTAAACCAACATAATACTCTCCTGTAAATCCAGCACCTACTGCAGCAATAGTACCTAATTGTGCTACAGAGCCACCGGCTCCTGCAGTGTATACTGGAATAAAGTAAGTATCTTGATCTCCTACACGATACAAAATATTATCACCAATTCTTGGGTTTCTCAACAAGGTTTTGAGTTGTGCAAAGTCAGGATCACGGTCAAGTGCTTCTCTTACTGAAGTTGGTCCCAAAAGTTTTGTTTCAGAATCTAATGGAACTTCATAGAAGGTCATCTTACCAAGTTTGTCCATATCATTTTCTACAATCATGTATCCTGCCAAGTTACGTCCTTGTGAACCACGAAGCTCTAATGATAAGAGTCCGATGAATTCAGTTTCTTCAAATCCAGGTGGTTTTGCTTGAATGTAATATGTATCAAGTCCTCTAGGAATTTCATAAAACTCGTTTGCTTGAATGAATGTTTCAACATCAGTTACATGGTAAATGTTGTACATTTCTGTTTTCCAGTTGAATAATTCCTCTGGATAACGAATTTGTTCTTCTAGCCATGCAGGTGTATCAATTATTTGATCATCATATTGTGCCATCAGCATGTTTGAGAAAAAGTCATCACCATTTTTTATCAGATCAATGTTGCCGTTGTATGTATCAACAAGTGCAAATCCTGCTAATCTAAGATATGGATTTCCAGCAGAATATGGAACATCACGTGTATCAAATCCAACAATTAATGGAACAAGCCAATATGTGTTAGTACCATCAGTTACAGGATAGGAATCTAGTTCTTTTCCAAACATGTTATACAAGAAATAAGGATAAAGTGTTTGCATTCTATCGTTGACATCTTTGTATCTCATAATGTGAAGTGATTCTCCAGGGTAAGATAGGATAAAGTTTGGTTCGAAGATCCATGAGAGTGGTGGTGGTACGTCAACCCCTCCCATTCCATCATATTTTGCACCATTAAGCTCTGCACTTGTTTCACGATTTACGGGATAACCAGACCAGGTTTCATCTAATAATCCACCTTCACCATAGTAAATTGATCTTTGTTGGAATAATTCAGAACTATCAACAATTTTTCCTTCTGTTGCTTCTAGTGTAAGAAATCCATCAGGCACGTGTGTGTATACTAAATGTTCGTTATACCATTGATTTTCAAGGCTTACAGATGAAGGAAGTATTGGCTTCATTGATGCAGTCCAGTAAAGTTTATCGTCAAATCTCAAAATATCATTATCTTCAAAGTCTACATAAGGAATAAGACCAATCTCTGGTTTTAGTTTTGCAAATGCAGCGTTCCAGTCCCATACACGAATCTTACTTAGTACATCTTCATTAGCGTCAATGTAAGAATCAATTACGTTTGGATTAACAGATGTAATTTGTACTTCGTGAGTATTTTCATTAATCAAATCAAGTTCTGCAAGATGACGATTAACACCAATTTGTTGTGCAGTGTATGGTCCAAGATATTCAATCTTTTTTGCATCTGCAACGCTATTGTTTACACCCATTGCAATTCCTACGATGAGAGCAATGGCAATGATTGCTGCAACACGAATGTATACATCACGTTTGAACATGTGTGTTAAAACACGTGCACGCATTCTATCAAAGATTGAAAATGCAATTAACGCAAATCCTACAACAAAAGTTCCACCTATTGCATATCTAGTGTTATAATCAATAGTATCTGTAAAGAACATGTTAAAGGCAGCCCAGACTATTCCTATTCCAATTATGGCCTCAATTGTGGCCATGTAGTTAAGATATCTTGGTTTTCCTTCTTTCGTATCATGTAGGTAGAGTGTAACAACTTTGATTATGTAATGGATTCCTACAAAGAGGATTAAACGAAGTCCAATCGCTCCAATGATTGGTGGAATTATAATGAGAAGTGAAGGAATCATTGGTGTTACGTTATCCATTGCAAACATTGGATCATTTGGTGGAGTTACAAATGGAAGTGAGAATAGTGTTGTAATATTTTCAACGCCTAAATCATTTCCTTCTAGCATATAGAGTAAACCAAATCCAAACATGAGATTTGCAAAGAATGCACCAAAGAGGAGAATTTTTGTAACTTGCCATATTGCAAATTGTACACCAGATAATTTGAATTCAGAAAAGTTTGGTACAGTTTGTTGAACTTGATCTTGTGGACCACGGTTCATCATGTTGATTACGCTAGTTATAGCAAACCAGAAAATTGATGATCTGCCAACTACGTTAACTCGAAGTAATGCTATACTTGCAAGAGTAACTCCACCTATCAATGCAAACATTAGTGGTTTTGTAAATACATCAGCAAATTCTGTCACATTCATTGACAAAACTACGGCTTGATTTCCAGCCAATGCAAAAATTATAATTCCGATTAATGTAATAATACCAATTTTGATAAATTTGCCAGCATCTGGTGGTGGTTGACTACTGTCTTCATTTTTGGCGCTGTACAAGTTGAATAAACTCGATTTTCATTAAATTAATACCTTATTGGTAGAAATACAAAAAAATCTTAGATTACACGCTTGATGCTACGCCTTTACACATCATATAGACTGCTGCAAACTTTGGTACAGATACTTGTTCGTTGTTAAATGGTCCAAATTTTTTCTTCTTTAATGAAAACTCGATCGGACAATTTGCTGCAACTTCGATTTCTTCATCATCAATAAAGCATGCATCAATGTATGGATCAAATTTTTTCAGATCCTCTACGAAAATTTTCGTAAGACCACTCTTACTGTTAATGGAACCAGGTAATCTAAAAATTCTGTGAATGTCTTGTGTAACATTTGGGTCAATTTTTATTCCAATTGAATCTCTAAAATCTTCTAACTTTTTTTGAAATAATGCATAACCACCAGAGAGTATTTCTTGGGAAATTTTTGAGCGGTTTGATTTTGTTCCGTACAAATGCTTTGCAAGTCTTCCATTCCATCCAACATCATCAAATTTTGGAAGAGATGATTTGTTTGTGTTAAATTTTTTGAATCCAAACGTTTCAGGAATACCCCCACGGAACATTATGTAATCAGAAAGTTCCGCTCGTTCTCTAGAGCCAACACTCTCGTATTCTGATTTATGAACATAAATATGAAATCCTTCGTTTCCAGAAAAAAAGATTTTGATATTTTCTTCATTAATTCCTAAATCATCTATGAGAATTTTGTTTAATTTTAAGACCTCATCTTTTGTTGATTTTATACAGTCATCACAAGTCAGTGTGGTAAACGAAAGTTTTGTAGAATTACATTTAGGACATGATTCACCAAGTTCAGAAATTTCATTACACTCAGAGCATTTGATTAGTGTGTTATTTTTGGGGTGTTCTTTTCTTAGATCTTTTGCGTCAATATCAAAAATTAGCTCTGCATTTTGCCAATCTTTTTCAGACATTGGTAAATTTGGGAACATGTATCGTGCATTAGAACAATAAACATCAGAAGGTTTGTTTTGCATTAAAAGTAAGTGTAATTCTTTATCGGATTTTAATGAAAGGTGTCTATTCATTCCTCCGTTAAATTTTTGGTAACCAAATTCTCTTTGATTAGGATCATCAGGCACGTGTAAAAGATCAAAATGTTCAAAATAAAATTTTTTGAATGTATCTTCTAAAAATGTAACATCTTTTCCATTCATACTCTTTTTCTCCCGAATTGAAGAGGATTGATTATTGTATCACATGCAGGAACAGGAAAGCAAAGATTTTGACTCTTTACCTTTTCACAAGATGGGGATTTGTATTCGGTAGTGCCAGATATACCAGAAAGTTGATTCAGTTGATAAATTGTAACTTTTGGATTATAGTCGGGTGCGTTTTTGAATAAAGGTGCAATTTGTTCAACAGTCTGCCCCTTGTTTAAGAGAAAAGTTGCAAGTAGGAATCTTCCTGAATGCGGTAAGTTTTCTCCTTTTTCTAAAACTTCTATTGCATGCTTTATGCATGGAGGAAATTCCTTTGACTCTACTGTTTTTACTTCGAATTTTTTTGCAAGTTGTTTTAGTTTATCAACATAGGTCTCAAATCCAATTATCATTTCAGGAGTTGATGATGAATTGATTTTTGTATAGATATGCCTGTCAAGCTCTTTTCTAACTAATCTTACGGTTTCATGTGGTGTGAGGTGAACCTTTCCATTTGTGACCTTACGATTAATTAATTTCCATTCGCGCTCATGAAAATTAATAGAGTGTTTTAGATAATCACTCACTAAAATTGTAAATTCTTCATCTATTTTTTCTACAGTCACAGAAAATAATTCTTGAAGTATTTGAAGTGAAAGTTTTGCTTTTGTAATATCTTTATGATTCATTAAATCTTTTTCAAGAAATTTTTCTGCACGACGAGCTTCTGCTAGTGAAAATCTTCTGATTAAGGTATTCATTCCAGATAGCTTTAGTAAGATTACAGCAATCAAAAATGAGAATATCTCTAAAGGTAATGCAGAATTATTAGACGATGGATCAGATTTGAAGATTCTTCCTTCTGATGAGGTGATAATTCTTTCAAAAGCATTATCAACAATTTTTTTTAGATCGGGATCGCTTCCAAATTGCTCTAATGAGAATCCCAGATCATTTAGATATTTTCCAGCTTCGGTTAGAAAAGGATACTTTACAATTTCATCGTTTCCAAGATTAACCATAACAATAGTGTACCAACTTAGTTTAAAAATTGCAATCATAAAATTGCTATTTTCATTAGATCTCTAGTTTAAATTGTAATAAATTTTAGAAAATGTATGCAGATTGGTGCGCATATATCCAAATCTGGTTCTTTAGAGAGTTGGGTAGATAATGCAATTGAAAGAGAATGCTCAGCATTTCAAGTTTTTACTAGAAGTCCAAGAAGCTGGTTTGCAAAAGATTTGGATTTAGAAGAAGCGGAGAAGTATAAACAAAAACTCGAAGCTTCAGATATTGACAGAATGGCAACATGTGCACATATGCCATATTTACCAAATCTTTCTACACCTGAAGATGAAGGGTATGAAAAGTCAATAAAATCAATGATTGAAGAAGTCAAAAGATGTGACAAGTTAGGAATCCCATATCTTGTTACACATCTAGGAAGTCACAAAGGTTCAGGAGAAGAAAACGGAATTAAGAGACTCACTAATGCATTAAACGAGGTTGCAAAAACAAAGGCAGATGTTATGATTTTACTTGAAAATACTGCTGGACAAAAAAATTCTGTTGGTTCTGATTTTAAACAGCTTGCTGAAATTTTTGCAAAGTGTAAACCAGCAAAAAAATTTGGAGTTTGTCTAGATACATGTCATGCATTTGTTGCAGGATACGATTTGAGGACTAAAGCTGCCGTCAAAAAAACAATGAAAGAGTTTGATGATATGGTTGGATTAAAAAACTTGAAAATTTTACATCTAAATGATTCAAAAGGAGAATTAAATTCGAATTTGGATAGGCATAATCATATTGGATTAGGAGAGATTGGAAGCGAAGGATTAGGAGAGGTAGTTAAAATTATGAATAAAAATAAAATTCCAATCGTTTTAGAAACACCAATTGATGATACGAGAGATGAGTTTGAGAATATTAGAAAGGCAAAGTCACTTGCATGAGTAATTACGCATTTATTCCATGATTGTTTTAGAGTTTTAGTATGAATTACGAAAGCGTGATGAAACTTGCACTTGAAAGAGCATTTTATTTTCCAAGTTGCGAGGTTTATGGAGATGCCCAAGCAGGTTTTTGGGAATATGGGCCGACAGGCGTTAGTGTAAAAAATAAATTTCTGGAATTATGGAGAAGAGAACTAGTAAGAAGAGATAGAATGCTTGAGATTGATGGCTCACAGATAATGTCAAAATCAGTTTTTGAGGCATCAGGTCATCTCGGTAATTTTGCAGATCCAATAATAAAATGTAAAAAATGTGGATTGACATTTAGAGCTGATAAATTAATTTCAGAAATTGCTAATGTCGAGATTCCTGAAAGTGCAGATTTAGAAGATTTTGATAAAATGATTCAAGAAAAAAATATTGTTTGTACAAAATGTAAAGGTGAATTCGACTCTGCAAAAAAATTCAACATGATGTTTAGAGTTGGAATCGGTCCTGAAGATGTTGAAGCATATCTCAGACCTGAGACATGTCAATCAATATTTGTTGATTTTCCAAGATTATTCAAAACAATGCGTGGAAAACTTCCATTAGGAATAGCTCAAGTAGGAAAAAGTTTCAGAAATGAGATCGCTCCAAGACAAAGTCTTTTGAGATTAAGAGAGTTTTATCAAGCAGAAATTGAGGTTTTTTGTAATCCAGGTAAACTAAACGATTTGGAAAAATTCTCAGAAATTGAAAATACCACATTACGAATTCAAATTTCAGATGAAATTCAGGTAATGACATGTAAAGAAGCAGTAGAGAAAGGAGTAATCCCAAACAAGTTTGTTGCATACTATCTTGGATTATTAACAGAATTTTATGAAAAGACTGGAATTGATATGGGAAAAAGTAGATTCAGAAAGCTTGGAGAAAAAGAAAAAGCATTCTACGCAGATGTTGCATTTGACTTTGAAGTGAATACAACAATTGGATGGCTAGAGTTGGTAGCATGTAACTACAGATCAGATTATGATTTATCAAGTCATGCAAAGAAGAGTAAAGAAAAATTTGAGGTCATGGATAATGATGAGAAAGTTTTACCACATGTATTTGAAATTTCAATGGGTATTGACAGAAGTCTTTACACAATTTTAGAACATTCACTAAGAGAGGATAAAGAAAATGAAAGAATGGTTTTATCAATTAAACCATATTTAGCCCCAACACATGTGGGAGTTTTATCATTAGTGAAAAAAGATGGGCTCTTAGAAAAAACAGATGAGATTTATCGTCTTATTAGAACAAAATTTGATTCCTTTTTAGATCATTCAGGTGCAATTGGACGAAGATATAGAAGATTAGATGAGATTGGTGCACCATTTGCAATAACAGTAGACCATCAAACAAAAGAGGACAACACAGTAACCATTCGCAGAAGAGACGATATGGCTCAAAATCGTGTTAATATTTCAGAATTAGAGTCAATTCTTGCAAAAGAGACAGCATATCCATAAGATATTTCTTCTAAGATAATGGTGAAATTTTATGAAATTAGCAATTGTAATTCCAACGTATAATGAAGCAGAAACTATTCCAAGTTTAATCAATGAATTATTTGAAAAAATAAAGCAGTTAGTTGAAAGATTAGATATTTTAATTATTGACGATTCCTCTCCAGACGGAACCGCAGATATTGCAAGAGAATTAGGTGCAAAATATGAAAAAATTACGGTAATTCAGAGACCGAAAAAGATGGGACTAGGAGCAGCATACAAAGAAGGATTTAGTCATGTTTTGGAAAAACTTGATTCAGAATTGATTCTTCAGATGGATGCAGATCATTCGCACCAACCTAGTGAAATTCCAAATATGCTTGAAAAAATAAAAAACTTTGATTTTTTAATTGCAAGTAGACATGTGGAAGGTTCAGATGTCATAGGATGGGGAATTGGAAGAAAAGCAACACATTCTATTGCAGGTGCAATTGCCAGGATTTGTGCAAAAATAGAGATCAAGGATTCAACTAGTGGATTTAGAATGTTTAAGAAAAAAACACTTGAAAAAGTTGATTTTAATAAAATTCGTTCAGATGGGTTTGCATTTCAAATTGAGGTTTTACATCAACTAAAACAACTAGGAATGAAAGGATTAGAAGTTCCAACAGTTTTTGTAAACAGAACAGAGGGTAGCTCAAAAATGGGAAGTAGTGAGATGATGCAATTCATCACAATGTGCATTAGTTACATAGGTAGAAAATAAAAGAAGAAGGCTAACTACTCAAAACTTGAAGTTGATGTTGTTTGTTTGTATTCTTGAGTTGGAAGCTCCATTGAAGGTACTGATGGAAACTTGTCACCGATTTGTTGCTCTGCAACTGCGGATGCCTCTTGAAGAATTTTATTTGTTTCTTCACTAGATGCATCTGATTCCATGTTAAATGAATCACCGGAGATCGAGTCGACCATAAGTCCGTTTAATGTCTGGGTCATTGCGTTCAATTCTGAATCTGCTTCTGGCATGAATTTACCTAATGATGATTGTAGGCTCTTCATTGTACCCATTGCAGGTCCAATTGCAACCATTGCATCACCGAGGTCATGAATTGTTGAAAGTCTTAATTGAACTTGTTCCAAGGACATTCTTGCACCGCCAAGCATTTTTTTTACTTTTCTAACTTCTGCTAGTTCGTTTGATAAAACAGTGCTTGCACTTTTATCATGATTTTGAACTGCTGTGACTACACGTTGGAATAATTGTTGATCTCGTTGTTCGAGTTTTCCCAACATAGTGTCCATCTTAGAAGTTTGTGTCTGTAATTTGTTAACAGCATTCTGAATTCTTGGTTTCAATGCTCCTTGAGGTTTCAAGGTATCACGAAACTTGTCAGTCATACCTGCTGTTTCTTGACGTGCCCATGCTTTATGGAATGATGGCATGTGTAGTCTCGAAAAAAATGCTCTTAATTAGAAGTGTGGAATAAGATCAACACTAGACTAAATTTAGCTAACCAATCATACATGAATGAAGATGAAAATTGTAGTTTTTGACTCAGGATTAGGTTCTTTATCAATAATTAAGGCAATTCAAAAAAAGACAAAATCAGATATCATCTATCTGGCAGATAAAAAAAACTTTCCATATGGAAAGAAAACAAAATCGCAATTATACAAAATAATTTCAGAAACAATTAAAAAAATTTCAGAAAGATTTGATCCGGATGTAATAGTACTTGCATCAAATACACCATCATTACTTTTTAAAGAAAAATTACCAAAAAATATAATTACAGTTTTACCTCCACTTGAAAAAATTCAGAAACCAGGTAACATTGCAGTACTTGCAACAGAGATTGTTACAAAAAGTAAAGAATTGGATAGTTACATATCAGAATTTAATGATTTGAAAGATGTATGGAAAATAAATTGTTCAGAATTAGTTGAATTAGTCGAGAGTGGAAAATTTTTAACCGATGAAAAAAATTGTGTTAAAACTATACTAAAGGTACTAAAAAATGAATTTAAAGAAAATAAAATAAAATTTGCAACACTTTCAAGTACACATCTTCCATTTCTTTTACCATTTATGAAGAAATATTTTAAAAAAGTAGAGTTTTTAGATCCAGCCGATGATGTAGCAATAAAAATTTCTAAATTAAAACTACCAAGATCTACAAGAAATTCTTTGTCAATTTATACAACAAAAAGTCCAAAAGCATTACAAAGAAACCTCAAAAGTATGGGAATTTCCAATAAAGTTAATCTTTTTTCTTAGTTTTCTTTGCTTTTCTGAAACCATGTGAGAAGGTTTTATCATATAATTTAGAATATTCATAAGATTTTGGTTTTATTACATCACCAATTATTACAATTGCAGTCATTTTGATTTTTTCATCTCTTACTTTTTTTGCGATATCTGTAAGTGTACCAAGAATAATTTTTTGATCTTTTCTACTTGCTTTGTAAACTACAGCAACTGGAGTAGTTTTTTTGTATCCACCTTCAATTGCTTCTTTTGATATTTTATTTAGTAAATGAACACTAAGATAAAAAATTAAAGTTGCCTGATGTTTTGCAAGTTCAGAAATTTTTTCACGTTTAGGAACTTTAGTTCTTGATTCTGCACGTGTAACAATCATTGTTTGTGTAATTCCAGGTAGAGTTAATTGTGTTCCAAGTGCTGCTGCAGATGCCAAAAATGATGTAACACCAGGTACGACAATTGATTCTACATCTTTTTTTTCTAGATTATCAATCTGTTCTCTAATTGCACCATAAATTGCAGGGTCACCATCATGTAATCTAACTACGGTTTTTCCTTTTTTTGAATTTTTTAAAAGTAAATCAAATATTTCTTCACGAACAAGTTTTGCTGCATCATATTTTTTGCCTTTTTTATTAAATTTTAGAATCTCAGGAGGAATCAATGAACCTGAGTAAACGATTACATCTGCCTTTTGAACCAATTTTTTTGCCTTTATAGTGATTAAATCGGGGTCACCAGGACCGCAACCAACAAAATATACCTTAGACACGTTTTATCACCAAAATTGAAAAGTATTTTGTAGTTAAAGTATCATCATTTACATCACCTAGTCTTAATTTTCTAATAATTTCTTTGTCTGTACCTAAATCTTGACCAATTGCAAATATAGAATCCTCTGGAAATCCAGACTCTCTAACTAGTTCAATTACTTGATCAAAATATCTACCGTCTTTAAGAAATACCAATACCTCAGAATTTTTTGCAATTTCTTTAACTGAACTTAAATCATAACAGGATGGAATAATTGAAACTTTTTCTGCCCCTTCAGCTATACTTATTCCGATTTTAGATGCAAAGGTGAACATTGAAACAATTCCAGGTATTACTGTAATCTTCATTTCAGG
>JAOLYB010000012.1 GCA_028343215.1 Candidatus Nitrosopelagicus sp.
ATGTTCTTTTGAATCATCAGAATGACCCATAGAATTCATATCATGTCCGCCAGATTTGTAACCTTCCCCATAAATCATAATTTTTTGTGAATTTGCCATAAAGTTAATTGTTAATCGTTTTCCTACTTGAGTGAATTCAACTTCTTCACCGTCAATTGTTACAAAGTATGTTCCATCATCAAATGGAGTTACTGAATCATTGTTTACTGTAATTGAAATTTGACCATCTAATCTTGAATCCATCATAACTTTTACTGCGTTATGATGCTCATCTTTATCAATAGATTCAACTATACCGCCACGAATTGTGTACTTCAAATTATCACTTGATGATGTTTGTGGTGCGGCTTGAGGTGTAGGTGTTTGCACAGGTGCTGCTGCCGGAGTTGGCGGTGGAGAATATGTTTGAGTTGGAGCAGCCATACTTGGTGTTACAGGTGTTGTATCAGCTTGCAATAAACCACCCATTATGGCAATCATTGCAGCTGCAAAGGCTATTGAGAAAATCACACCAAATTTATCTGCTGATGTCATATCAGCCATTTTTTTAGGTATTTTAAATATCTAATGCTTTTATCCGATCTAGATTTATTTGCGTAATTTACTGAGTCAGAGTATGGCAGATGTAGATTCCAGCAAAAAGGTCTATCTCTTTCTTCATGGAAGAATGGACCTAAATGAAAAAGCAATGAATGCATTAGCAAGTAATGGTTTTCAAAAAGAAAACGTAGTAATGGCAGACCCAAAACAAGCAGGAGAAGTCGGTGACTATATGGCAATGCTTTGGATGCCTCCAAACCCAGACCATGTCAAAATTCAACAAATCACAGCAGTCGAAGAATGTGAACCTGAAGGAATGATTGGTGTCTGGAAAGGTGTTTCAAAAGATGATCTTTTTGAAATTAAACTAGAATAAATTACAAATCGCTAACAATTCCAGAAATGAATGATTCGTATTCATCATCCATGAATTCGATAATTTCAAATTTATTTTCTTTTTTTGCTTTAAAGATTGATTCTAAATGGTAACAAGGATTCTTATTTTTTATCATTCCAAAATAATAACCAGAACAAGAACAAAATTTTGAAATAGGATCAATCCAATGTTCTTTAGCTTTACCAACAACGGTCCAAATTTCTCTTTTGCTTGGATTAAACATATGTAGTTTTACTCGTCTTTCATCAACTATCGAGTCTATTCGTTCTTGTTTTGTAGACATAAGGAATTAATCTAAGACAAGCGTATAATCTTGATGGTAACTACGAGAATAATTGATTCCAAACCAGCATTGATTGTAGAAGAGAAGAGGAAAAATCTAGTTATATCTGATCTCCATATTGGATTTGAACATAAATTTTCATCAAATAAAAATACGGTTAGAAAGAATTCATCAATAAATGAAATTATTTCAAATGTTACAAAAATCATTAAAAAAGAAAATCCAGATACATTAATTCTGCTAGGAGATGTAAAATCAAGTATCCAATCTATAACAAATTCAGAATGGAAAGATGTTCCATATTTTTTTGAAGAGATAAAAAGTTCATTAGAAGTAATTGTGATTCCAGGAAATCATGATTCAAATATTGATAAATTAATTCCAAGTGATGTTACATTAATTGGTTCGAAAGGAATGATTATTGACGATGCTTTGTTGACACATGGTCATACAATGCCATCAAAAAATTATTCAAGTGTGAATAATATAATCATGGGACATATTCATCCGGTTTATTTTGATAAGAATTCATTGCTTAATGGAGAAAGAATTTGGATTTCAATCAAAACCGATAAATCAAAAATTTTCCCATCCACAAGAGGTGAACTTAACATTACAATAGTTCCTTCATTCAATCCATACTTTTACGCAACTGAAAAAAAATACTATAAAAAATCAATCTCCCCAATAGTTGAAAAAATTAAAGATTCCACAATGGCAAAAATTTTGACATTAGATGGCACAATAATCGGAAATGAGTCAATAATCAATCAGGTTTTGTGAGTGATTTTTTAGAATATTATTCAAGAACGTCGTATGGTTCAATAGGATCTTTTGTAGTTTCATTATTTTGTAACCATTCCAACGTTTTCACAAAAGAATCAGCCAACTCAATTGTAGTAAGTACTGGAATTCCCAACTCAAGCGCTTTTCTTCTAATTTGATATTCGTCATCAAGCATTCCAACATATTTTTCCAAAGATAAAGTGCTTGGGATATTTATGATGAAATCAATTTTTTTCTCATAAAGTAGATCAGAAATATTTGGTTTACGTTCTGGTTCGGAAATTTTGTGTACAATTTCAATATCTCCAACTTTTTCTTCAAAAAATTCAGCAGTATGTTCTGTTGCCAATATCTTGAATCCCAGTTGCTTAAGTTTAGCAATTGAAGGCAATAGTTTTTCTTTATTTTGTGAACCTCCGGCAGTAACTAAAGCAGTTCCTTTATCAGGCAAATTGTAACCAACAGATGTCAGACCTTTTGATAATGCATCATAGAAACTATTTCCAAAACATGCAGCTTCACCTGTAGATTGCATCTCTACACCCAGTGCAATATCTGCACCATCTAATTGCATAAATGAAAATTGTGGAACTTTAATTCCATAATTATGAATTTTTTGCCATTTATTTTCAGGTACATGTGGCAGTGGTTTATCTAAAATTGCTTTAGAAGCAAGTGCAATAAGATTAGTTTTTACTAATTTCGATACAAAAGGCATTGAACGAGATGCACGTATGTTAAGCTCAATTACATAGACATGATCATTGTTAATAAGAAATTGTAAATTGAATGGGCCTTTAATATTAAATGTTAATGCAATTTTTTTTGTGTAATCATTAATGGTTTCAATTATTTTATTATTAAGACGCCATGGTGGAATGCACATCATTGCATCTCCAGAATGAACTCCAGCAGAATCAATATGTTCTACTATTGCACCGATAACTACCTGTTTCCCATTACTAATTCCATCAACATCTACTTCAAGAGAATCTAACATGAATTTTGATATTACAACAGGATGATCTGGAGAAACATCAGTTGCCTCTTTGACATAAGTTTTAAGCTCATCTTGAGACCACACAACTTTCATTGCTGCACCAGACAAAACATATGAAGGTCTAACAATTACAGGAAAACCTACATCTTGTGCAAAGGTTCGAGCTTCAATTAGATTTGAAAATGCTTGCCATTTTGGCTGCTGAATGTGAAGTTTATCCAATTCTGCACTAAACTTTGAACGGTCTTCAGCTCTGTCAACATCAATTGCACTTGTACCCATGATATTGATTCCGCGTTGTGCAAGACCAGGAGTCAAATTATTTGCAGTTTGCCCCCCAACGCAAGTGATTACTCCTTTAGGATTTTCAAATTCAGTAATATCAAGTAGCCTCTCTTGAGTTAGTTCTTCAAAGTACAATCGTGTGCAAATATCATAATCAGTAGATACAGTTTCAGGATTACAATTTACAACAGAGACATTTTTTTCGCCATTTTCTTGAAGACCCCACACCATATTCACAGTTCCCCAATCAAATTCAACGCTACTTCCAATTCTATATGGACCTGCACCGACCACAACTATTCCTTTTTCATCTGGAGCGACTTTAATGTCATTAGAATTTCCACCATAAGTTAGATAAAGATAATTTGTTACTGCAGGCCATTCAGCAGCCAGAGTGTCAATTTGTTTTACAGCAGGAATAATTCCAAAGTTTTTTCGAATTTCACGTATCTCATCGGGAGTTTTTTCTTTTACACGTGCAATTTGATTATCAGAAAATCCCATCTTTTTTGATTCTCTTATTACAGATTCATCTAGTTCAGATTCTTTGAGTTTTGATTCAGTGTTTACAATATTTTGAATTTTTTCAATAAACCAAGGATCAATTGCAGATAACTCATATATTCTGTCAACAGTTATTCCCATCTTTAATGCGATTGCTACATTATACAGTATTTGATCATCATGGTGTGAAAGTTTGTATTCAAGTTCTTCTTCGGAAATCTTTTCACCATTTGAACGATTTAAAACTAATCCATCATTTCCTATGTCAAGCATTCGAATTGCTTTTTGTAAAGATTCTTCAAAGGTTCTTCCAACAGCCATTACTTCACCAACAGATTTCATCGTTACGCCTAATTTACGATTAGCAAGTTCAAATTTTGAGAAATCCCATCTAGGATGTTTACAAACAATATAATCAAGTGATGGCTCAAAGCATGCAGTTGTGCTTTTTGTAATTCTATTTACTAGTTCAGATAAATTATATCCTAATCCAATCTTTGCAGACATGTATGCCAGGGGATAACCAGTTGCCTTACTAGCAAGAGCTGATGAACGTGAAAGGCGAGGATTAATCTCAATTGCAACATATCTATCAGAGTCAGCATCCAATGCATACTGAATATTACATTCACCGACAATTCCAACATGCTTTGTAGCACGTAATGCTGCGGTACGTAACATATGATATTCATTATTGTTAATTGTCTGAGAGGGGGCAACTACAATATTGTCACCAGTATGAACTTTCATAGAAAGGACATTTTCCATGTTACAAACAATTACATTATTTCCATCATAGTCTTGCATAACCTCATACTCAATTTGCTTCCAATGTCCAATGTATTCTTCAACCAAAACTTGACCTACAAGACTTGCCTTAATTCCACGTTCTACAATTTCGTGCAGTTCAATTTCATTATGAGCGATTCCGCCACCTCGACCACCAAGAGTGTATGCAACTCGAACTATTACAGGATATGATAACTCTTCAGCAGTATTTTTTGCATCCTCAAAATTTGTTACAGTTCTACTTTTCAGCACAGGAACACCTGCTTCTTTCATTGAATCTTTGAAAAGCTGCCTATCTTCCGTATTTTTGATTCCTTCTACTTGAGTTCCAAGTACCTTAACATCATATTTTTTAAGAATTCCCGCATCCTCTAACTTTACACCACAATTTAATGCGGTTTGACCACCATACGCCAACATAACACCATCTGGTCTTTCTTTTTCAATAATAGATTCCACATAATCGGGAGTTACAGGTAAAAGGTAAACTTGATCTGCAAATCGTGTATCCGTTTGAATTGTAGCAATATTTGGATTAATGAGTACACTTTTGATTCCATCTTCATGTATTGCTTTCAGACATTGACTTCCCGAATAATCAAATTCTCCTGCTTCACCAATTTTTATTGCACCACTTCCAAGTACAAGAATTTTCTTTAGGGATTCATTTTTTGGCATTTTTTATTTCTCCATTAATTTTTTTAATTCGTCAAAAACATACTTACAATCAAAAGGACCAGGTGCAGCTTCAGGATGGAATTGTACAGCAATGCAATTTTTAGTTTTATGTTTTATGCCCTCAACTGTTTTGTCATCAGCATTTGAAAACCATAATTTGAAATCAGATTTTTCTAAAGATTCAGGTTTTATTCCATAACCATGATTTTGGCTAGTGACATAAACTTGATTTGTTTCTAAATTTATACAAGGTTTGTTTTGTCCACGATGTCCATACTTTAATTTGTAAGTTTCAGTATTTCCTGCAATACCAATTATTTGTGCACCCAAACAAATACCTAATGTAGGAACATTATTTTCGATTAATTTTTTTGCGGTATCAATAGTTTCAGGACAATTTTGTGGATCACCAGGACCACTACTCAAAACAACTCCTTTTGGTTTGTGCGACATCACTTGATCAAAAGGTGTATCCCAAGGAACAACTATTGCTTTGTATCCTAATTCTCGAACATTTCTAACAATTGCATTTTTTGCTCCAGTATCAATAACTACTACAGATTGATTATCATCACCGTATACTTTTTCCTCTTTGGTTGATACAGTGTCCATGAATTTTTCAGAAGTGTAGGTCGTAATATTTGCAAGCTCTTTTTTAACTTCTTCGACATTAATTTCGGTATCAGATACGACTAAAGCAGCCATCATTACACCACTGCTTGTAAGTTTCTTTGTGATTGCCCTAGTATCAATTCCAGATATGCCAGGAACTTTTTCATTATACATCCATTCATCTAAAGTTATTTTGAGATTCCAATGACTTGCAGTTTGAGATAGCTCGTGAACTACTAGACCTCGAATTTGCATCATGTCAGATTCAAAGAATTTAGAAATTCCATCCTCATCAACCTCGGCTGAATCTGGAACACCATAATTTCCAACAAGAGGATATGTTAACGTAAGAATTTGGCCATTGTATGAGGGATCAGTTAGGGCC
The DNA here is from genome assembly GCA_028343215.1 of Candidatus Nitrosopelagicus sp. Classification (GTDB taxonomy): domain Archaea; phylum Thermoproteota; class Nitrososphaeria; order Nitrososphaerales; family Nitrosopumilaceae; genus Nitrosopelagicus. Next base: position 6,260 of record JAOLYB010000012.1, read on the forward strand.
TCAGTATAGCCCACCATACCTGTATTGAATACAATTTCACCGAAAACAGTAGTAGAATAACCAAAACCCATTCCATCTAGAACGGTTCCATCAGAAAGGATCAGCTTCCCAAACTTGTTTGCATGCTTGGATTTCTTTGTAGTTATTGTGACCCTCTACAAGTCTCTTTGAATCAGGATTTAAAAGCTTCTTTAGTGATCGATGTAAAAACCGATCAGAGTGCTCCGAAAGATTCGCTCCACTTATGATATGCGCGAATATTTTCTGTAGAAACACTTGGCTTTCTTCTTGCTTTGATATCTTTGAAATCAGCCATTGTTAACTCACGAGGATCCTGTGGAACTTCACCTTCAACAGGTTCATGGTAATCAGAAGATCGGAATAATTCATTTACGACTAATAATTGTGCGCTTTGACATACATCTTTGATGTCACTTGCACTATATCCATCAAATTGTTTTGCAAGACTAGATGAATTAATTCTAGTAGATTTTTTTAGAGGAGCAGTGTATTGTTCAAATAATTTATTTCGTGCATCCATTGCCGGAAGAGATACATAGATACGTTTTTGGAATCGTCTTAGAAATGGTTCATCTAAACTCCATGGTTTGTTAGTTGCGCCAATTACATACATCATAGTTTCCTTACCTTTCCCATTAACACCATCTAATTCAGAAAGGAATTGGTTTTTTGCTCTAATTTCACCACCGACCTCGCTACTTCGATCTCCAAGAAGAGAATCAACTTCATCGATAAATAAGATTACAGGTTTACCTTCTTTTTCATTATACTTTCTTGCCATATTGAATAATTTTGATACATTTTTTTCTGCTTCACCAAGCCATTTACTCATCATTGATGCAGCATCAACATTTATGAAATAACCATCTAATTCATTTGCGGTTGCGGCTGCAAGCATTGTTTTTCCAGTGCCGGGAGGACCATACAATAACATTCCTCGTGGCCAACCTAATGGAAATAAGTCAGGTCGTTTACTAGGATACACAATTGATTCACGTAAGGCACCTTTTGCATCATCTAATCCAATTACCTCAGACCATTTTACATCAGGTTTCTCTCTCATAACTAAATCTTCAAGATCATTACCATCATCTTTATGAGGTTGAGCCCTAGCAAGAGCCTTTTTTTGTTCCTCAGGAGATGCATTAGGATCTACTACGGGTGGAATATCTGTACCATTTGTATCACGTAATGCTTGAATACGTTCTTGATATTTTTGGTAACTTTGCTTGTAGATTTTGTTTAGACTACTCGTAGGATAAAGTCGTATTAATTTCAATAAAGTATCAGATGCGTTTTGATAGTCAGTTATAGCCATTCCAGCAGCACCTTGCGAATCAGCTCTTATTGCAGCTGCCGCATATTTACTAGCGCTTTTTTCTAATTCTTGGGGTGCCATACTCATTCTATATCACTGATGAATTCAATCAGGATTTGACTAGGTATTAGCTAGAGTAAACTGCTATCGAAATTTTAGTGAAATTAATTCAACTGAAATTAATGTTGACGACTAGAATAATTCCACATAGGACTAAATATGCAAATTTCAACGAGTGTTCATGATTGAGGAGAAACTAAAAAAATTAGGTATCGAGATTCCAACACCTCCTAATCCAGCAGGATCTTACATTCCAGTGGTCACTACAGGAAATCTAGCTTTTGTTTCAGGACAGATTCCAATGAAAGAGGGAAAAGTAGTTTTTGAAGGAAAGGTGCCTGAAAACCAATCAGTTGATTCGGCAAGAGATGCTGCCAAAATTTGTATAATTAATGGTCTGGCGCAATTAAAAGCAAATCTTGGCTCACTTGATAAAATTACAAAATTTGTTAGAATTTCAGGATTTGTGAATTCTAATCCCAATTTTACAGAACAACCAAAAGTAATCAATGCAGCATCAGATTTGCTAGTTGAAGTTTTTGGAGATATGGCAAAACATTCAAGAATTGCAGTCGGAGTTGCAAGCCTTCCATTAAATTCTACAGTAGAAATCGATATGATTGTAGAATTTTCTAATTAATTTCGGAGACATTTTTTTCTAATTCATCTACAAGAGATTCATAGTGTGAACGAGTTTTCCCTAATTCATGGAGTTTTTTTTCTTCTACATCATCCAAATTCTTATCAATTTCATTTGAAGTAGAGTTTAGTCTTGTATCAGCCATCATAAATAATCGATTATTTTCTTTCCACAAATGTTCAGTTACATGTTGAACATAAAGTTCCAAGGTTTCTATCAAATAACCAGAATCACCAGTTTCAAGATACTTTTTTGATGCCAAAGCAATGTGTTCTGCAATTTCTTTAGTTCTTTTATGTTCAATTAGCATCATATGTATCGGGCCCATGGATGTAGGCATTCCAGATTTTTCAAGGGCAGGAAATAATGCCTCCTCCTCTTTACCATGATGGCAAACGTCAGTGAAGTTTTGAGTGAAATCAAGTGTTGGAAGTAAAATTTGGTCAGGAATTTGTTTTCCATCTTTTAGGAGTTTGATTGTAGCAGATAGTGCCTGTAATACTTTTTCAATTAATTTATGATCTTTACGTAATGATTCAGTTGACAATCTATTTTTCCAATGCAGAATTTATCGCGTTGATGAATTTTGATATTTTTGCTTTTGGAATTGATGCACCACATGCTTTGTCATGACCACCACCAGAACCACCAATTTCAGCAGTTATTTTGTTAACTAGTTTTCCAAGATGTATTTTGCATTGTTTTGAACCTCTAACAGATACAGCATACACACCATAATCAATACGTTCTTTGTATGCAATACCAACATCTTTTCCAGATAAACCGAGTACAAAATTTACAGCGCCACTTGCACCAGAATCAGTGATTTCCATATAACCTAAATTCTTTTTTACTTTCATATTTTTTTTCACCTTTGAAAATATTTGAGCGAGTTTATCAACTTGTAATTGTGCAAATTCGTAAGAGTTTGGAATTTCGTGTGGATATTTTGATTCACTTAGTTCATCTACCAAATACAACAAATAATCAGGTTCTTTTTGATGTCCGACAATATTGTAGGTCATTACGGTTGCACTGATTAATGCAAATTGTCTATCAAATATTTGTAATAATTTAGAACCAAGTGGTCTATCTTCCATATAATCAGTTATTGCAGCACAAGCAGCAATGAATGCAGCATGATCTTTTAATTTATTTTTGTATGTATTGTAAACTTGAACAGATGCACATTCGTTTGTATCATGAACAACTTTAACTTTAATTTTTTCTAATTGCTTTATAATTTTTTTATCAAGATCATGATGATCAATATATGCAACTTTTACACTTCGCTTTCTTAATTGTGTTAAAAGTTCAACAAAATCAGATTCATTTTTTTTATTTAATCCAACATCACAGATATACAATTCTTTTAATTTTTGATCAGTTCTTAGAGGCTCCATACTATCCATCATTCCAGGATAATCCACAAGAATTGTTTCTCCACCAAATGCTTGTTTAATTAACGCTGCAGAGCTTATACCATCTGCATCCTCTCTGTGAGAGACACATACAATTTTTGATTTTTTAATTTTAGCTACCATTAATGTTGAAAATTAGATGAACCCACATTTAAACCAAAAATGATTATTTTTGTTTTGATTTTGCAGATATGGTTTTTTCTGAATTAATGATTGTAGAATAAATCTCATAAATTGTAGAATAATTCAATTGGTTTTCTTGATCAAATTTTTGAATTATTTGTAAAAATTCAGGTGTTGCATTAAGAATTTCTTCATCAATTCGTTGTCTCATTTCACGCTCAGATAAGGTAGACATGTAAATTAATGAAATATGATCTAATATGCTCAAGCTTTGATTCTTTAGACTTACTACATCGAAAAGTATTGACTGAGAATTCTCAGATATGACATAATTCGCTTGAAAATTTAAAAGTCGAAAAATTACGAGGAATGTATGGAAACTAAAAATATTGGATTACGAAATATTCCAATTGCAGATACAAAAATCTCTCTAATTGATGGCGAAAAGGGTAAGCTCATTTATCGAGGATTTGATGTTTTAGATTTAACAAAAAATTCAAATTTTGAGGAATGTTGTTTTTTACTTTTACATGATCATTTACCAAATAAGATGGAATTTGAGGAGTTTACATCAAAGCTAAAAAAAGCAAGGGCAATTCCTGAGCAAATGCAAAAAAATATGAGAAACTGGAGAAAAAATGCTCATCCCATGGATGTATTACAAGCATTTGTTGCAGCATTGGCAGGCTATTATGATGAGCAAGGAACTGAAAAAGAAATCAGTCAGCAAAGAGCAATTAATCTAATTGCCAAAGTCCCAACCATTATTTCAAGTTGGGAAAGAGTCAGAAATGACAAAGAACCAATTCAGCCAGATACAGAATTGAGTCATGCTTCAAACTTCCTATACATGTTAACAGGAAACAAACCAGATAAAGAAATGGAACGAGTGTTTGATGTCTGTTTAATTCTACATGCAGATCATACGTTTAACGCATCTACTTTTGCTGCAAGAGAGGTTGCATCAACTCGTGCACATATGTATTCTGCAGTTAGTGCAGCAGTTGGTGCATTAAGTGGAGAATTACATGGAGGAGCAAATTATGAAGTTATGAAGATGTTACTAGATATCAAAGATGAAAATAATGCAGAATTATGGGTTAAATCTAAAATTGAAAATGGAGATAGAATCATGGGTATGGGGCATGCAGTTTACAAAACAGTAGATCCTCGTTCAATGGTTCTAAAAGAATTATCTAAAAAATTATCTGAAAAAACAGGATTACCATGGTTTGAGATTACAAAAAAGGTAGAAGAAACTACTGCAGAAATAATGAAAAATAGAAAAGAAAGAGATATTTTTCCAAATGTTGATCTTTACAGTGCATCAGTTTACTATATGCTAGATATTCCAATGGATTTGAATACACCAATTTTTGCAATATCACGAGTTTCGGGATGGACTGCACATGTAATTGAGGAAAAATTTGCAGAAGCTGCACCAAAACCAATGTTATACAGACCTAAAGCAACATACGTTGGAAAATACGAAGGTCCGCAAGGATGTAATTACATACCAATAGAAGATCGAAAATAATTAATTTCTTGTTTTCAGCCAGTTTTGAGCTTTTGAATTTACATCGTGGCTGTATAATACTTCAAAAACCATATCATAAAATGTGATACCCTTTTTTTGAGCCTGACTATCTAGCCATTTTATTCCGTCAGCCAATTCAGGATCATGTGCTGAGAATTCTACTAATTCATCAACCATCTTTCTGAAGAAATTATGTGACTTCATCATGAAAATTAATTTCAATGTGGATCATTAAGACCAGAATACAAATTAAATAGACAAAAAACACCTTTTTGGTTGACTTATGGAACATGAAATTTTCTTTGATGGTAATACCAAAGAGTATTCATGGTCAATAAAAACAGAAAATAATATTGCAGAACAAATAAGGAAACATCCACCAGCGTTTAGGTCTGGAGGAAAATTAAACATAACAAATAATGAAGAATCCAAATTCGTTGCACTTCATGTGGGGATTTACTGGGGTTTAGGAGTAAACATCATCAAAGATAGTGATGTAGTTAATGTAATGTGTGATTCAGAAATAATGTTTGGGATTATGACTAAAGAAGAGAAGAGCAATAATGAAATAATTAATGATAAAGTCTACTTCATAAATCAATTAACAAATTTGAGAAAATTAAAGATAAATTATCAATTTATAGAATCTAGAAAAAATATTGCAACTAGGCATCTTTTTACAAAAGAGGATACTGCAGGAAGAGATTCTAAAGGGTATGTCTAATAATTACACCAATGTCATTTACATTATTTTGAGTGACTCCAGTTTCAATTAAACCTCCAAATTTTTTAAAAAATGATGAAGAGTCATTATTTTTTAAATATGGTTTACCGTCATATTTGTATTCAGTAGAAAATATTGAACCGGCAAATTTTGTATTTCCATCAATTCCATCAGTTCCAATTGATGCAATTGTGAAGTTGTATTTGTTAGATTTTAATTTTTCATACAAACGTAATACAAGTTCTTGATTACGTCCACCTTTTCCATTTCCAGTTACATTAACAGTTGGCTCTCCACCAAAAACTATGCAATTATTTCTAGACTTAATCACCACATCTACAATATGTTTTGTAGTATTTTCTATATGATTATTAATATTCGATATTACAGTTGTGTTGTAACCTAATTTTTTAGATTTAGATTTCATTTTTTCAAGACAAATAGAATTGTTTAAGAGTATAATATTTTTAATGCTAGGTTTTTTTGGAGTTTCAGGTATTTGTCCGTTAGAACCAGATTTTAGAACAGATAATGCAGATTTTGGAATCTTATGTTCAAGAGAGAATTTTTTCACAATTCTAAGCGCATCTGAAAAAGTGGATTTATCATACGAAGTAAGCCCAGAGGCAATGGAACCAACATCATCTCCAATTACATCAGAAACAAGAAATGATATTCCATTACAATTCATTTTTTGGATTAAACGTCCACCCTTGATTAGTGATAAATGCTTACGAATGCATGTAATTTCATTAATGTTAGCACCTGATCGGATTAATTCATGATTTACAAGTATTTTATCTTGTAAAGAGATTGAATTAGGCAATACACATAATGCAGACCCACCTCCCGAAATAAGAAATAATACAAAATCTTGTTTTGTTGTGTTATTCAAAAATTTGATTAAGGCTTTTCCAGATTTTAGACTGTTGTGATTTGGGAGAGGATGCCCAGAGGTAATTACTTCAAAAGTAGAAGTATCTATTTTTGGTGCAACCCCTTTTGGTACAACAACTATTCCACTTTCAAAATTGATTTTTTTCGAAACATATTCGGTCATAACACCTGCAGATTTACCAATCGCAATTAGAAATACACGATTAAATTTTTGAAGATCTATTTGAGATGATGGTAGTTTTATTTTATTTTTTAATATGTGTTTTTTTAGATGTGTGGAAGGAATTGATTCAATCATACCTTCATTCAGTATTTTTAGAATGTCACGAGAATTATGATTGAGAGGTAGTTTTGAAGGATTTTTGATCAACTAATTATGATTAAAATGAAAATAACTTAAGTTTTTGATATTGGAAGGTATAAGTAAGAATAGTATTTCATATCAAATATGGATACAGTAAGAATTCCCAAAGTAATTCAATTTGGGGAAGATGCATTATCACAAGCTGAATATCCAAAAAATGCTTTAGTAGTTACAACAGTACCTCCAGAATTATCTGACAAATGGTTAGGTAAAATGGGTATACAAGATTACATCTTGTATGACAAAGTTCAACCAGAACCATCAATTGAAATGGTTAAAGAAGTAATTGACGAATACAAATCCAAAAACATTAGTGCAATGATTGGATTAGGAGGAGGAAGTTCAATGGACGTTGTAAAATATGCTGCTTCAGAAATGGGTGTAGAAAAAATTCTAATTCCTACAACATTTGGAACAGGAGCAGAAATGACAACATATTGTGTTCTAAAGTTTGATGGAAAAAAGAAACTGCTACGAGAGGATAGATTCCTTGCAGATAGAGCAGTGATTGATTCATACTTTATGAACGGAACACCAGAGCAAGTTATCAAAAGTTCAGTGTGTGATGCATGTGCACAAGCAACGGAAGGTTATGATAGTAAACTTGGAAATGATCTTACCAAAACATTGTGTAAACAAGCATTTGATGTATTGTATGATGCAATCATGAATGATAAACCAGAGAATTATCCATACGGATCCATGTTATCAGGAATGGGTTTCGGAAACTGTTCAACCACATTAGGACATGCATTATCATATGTCTTTTCAAATGAAGGCGTACCACATGGCTACTCATTGTCATCATGTACCACAGTTGCCCACAAACATAACAAGTCGATATTTTATGACAGATTCAAAGAAATTATCGAGAAGATGGGATTTGATAAATTAGAACTAAAAGCAGATGTTGATCAAGCGGCAGATGTAGTAATGACAGACAAAGGTCATTTAGATCCAAATCCAATTCCAATTTCAAAAGAAGACGTCGTGAAATGTCTTAACGACATTAAAGCTGGAAATCTCTAAAACATTATTTCTTTTTTATATTTTTATTTACTAGTGGCAACACAAACCGCCATGCTTTATTAACACCCGTTATCGAGTATTTTCAGGTAAAATGCTCAAATTCGGAATTCAAAATGGATTAAACGTAGCAAGACTAGGATTAACTGAAGATCAAATTTTAACAGCATGTAGTTTAGCAGACAAAACAGGTTATCATTCAATTTGGTACATGGACCACTCAAATGTTCCACAATGGAGTAATGCAATTGTCAATGACCCATGGGTTATGCTTGCAGGAATTGCAGCAGTAACAAATAATGTAGAACTAGGAACATGCGTCACAGATGCACTACGAAGACATCCATCAAACATCGCCCTAGCATCAATTACATTAGACAGACTGTCAAAAGGAAGAGGAACATTAGGGATTGGTGCAGGAGAAGCACAAAATCTTAAAGAATTTAACATCCCATTTGATAAACCAGTATCAAAATTTGAAGAGCAACTACAAGTTATCAAGCAATTATACGATTCAGACCCAGACAATAGAAAAACTTGGGAAGGAAAATATTATCAATTAACAGAAGCATGTCTACAAGCAAAATCAGTACGACAGCCACATGTTCCAATTTACATGGCATCTGGTGGACCACGTACACTAAAAATGACAGGCAAATATGGAGACGGGTGGTTACCAATTGGATATACACCAGAATTATTCGAAGATCATAAAGATCAAATTGTTAATTCAATGAATGAAAATGAGAGAACTGAAGAAGATAAACAAGATTTCCAGATGGCATTAGATATCGACGTGTATTTCTCAGATGATGCAGAAACGTCATGGGCGAAAATGAAAGAAGCAATCAAAGTTAGTTTGTTTAAACCAGAAGTTCTCAGAGTTCACGGATTAAAAGACGTAGAAGGATTTGATTTCAAAAAATACTTTACAGAATATTCAATGTCAAACCAAGATTGGATTGTAAAGATGAGAGAAGCTGCAACAACAATTCCAGATAAAATTGCAAGATCTTCAGTAGGAGTGGGTACACCAGACGATGTGATTGAGGTATTTGAGAAATTCCTTCAAGCAGGTGTAAATCATTTTGTTATAAGATTCTGGGGCTCAAATTACTTTGGTTCCATTGATCAATTTGCAAGTAAAGTAATTCCATATTTCAAAGATCAAGAAAAATAATTTAACTAGCAAGAAATTTCTAAGCGTATGCAATTAGTAGGAAAATTAATCATAAAATCTAAAGATAGAATTATTAAATTTTTGAGTGAAGAAAGTACAGGTAGAATTTCAAGTATTGACAAAGAAGGATTTCCACAAATAATTCCAATGAATTTTGTTTTTTTAGATAATTCAGTTTACATGCACTCACATATCAGAGGAGAAAAAATAGAAAATATCAAACGGAATTCTAAAGTAGGTTTTGAAATAGATAGAAATTTAGAGTTTTTACCATCATATTTTTCGGATCCAGATGATGCATCTCTTGCAGATACATTATACATTAGCGTGGTGATGAAAGGAGAAGCAATTTTGGTGGAAGACAAAGAAGAAAAAGTTTTAGCTTTAAACGGATTGATGAAAAAATATCAGCCAGAAGGACGATACACCCCAATGAGAGAGGATATGGACGTATTAGATGCTACAGCTGTAATCAAAGTAACACCAAAAGAAATGAAGGGAAAATACAAGATTGGGCAAAATATGAGTAAAGAAGAAAAAATAGAATTGGCCACAAAAATACTAGATAAAAATTCCAAAACCGCAAAAGAGACAGTGAAAATAATGGGATTTGTCATGGAGAATGATAAACTGGTCATGAAAGAAGATGTAGAATGGTAAGTTTGTCTTAATTTTTATAAACATTTCAATACAGAAGATAGTACATGTCAGATTCGACCATAGATGATGCATTAAGACTATTGGAAATAGGCAAAGGTAATCCAGACAGATTGAAACAGATTATTGAATCATTTCAAAAAAGAAGCATGATTTCTATGCAAGATAGAAAATATGTAGATGCGTTAGTTGAGCAATATCTAACACCAAGACATAGACAGATGACAAGCAAGATGAAACCTTCAGATAGACAAAAAACTAATTTCCCAAGAATTAGAAAAACAACAGAGTCATCATTTAAAATTACAGAAGTTAAAGCGACATCAGAAAATCCATACATTAAGCCACGTACAGAAACAAAAAAACCGGAACCACAAAAAGAAGAATTAGCATCAAGAGAGCCAACAATTGAGGAAAAATTCATCAAACATGTAGAAGCAGATAATACAATTACAAAAAAGTCAGGTAAAGGAAAAATTGTAGGGATAATAATAGGAATAATTGCAGTGATAATTATTGGTGGTGGAGCCGCATACATGGGAAGTAGTTCAGAGTTATTTTCAACACAACCGGATATTGAAGAAAGAATAACATGTCAAGATGAAACAATACTTGTGTCAACCACAAAAGTTCCTAATTTCCCAGCGCCAGGAAAAGATTTGAAATATTATCAAGATAGATACGATAATGAGCCAAGTTACAAGGAATGGTTTGATAGAAACTTCGAAGGACAGACAATTAGAGAAGTCTTAGTACCACAATTAGGCGATAAAGAAACTATAATTCCAGGATTCCCAGATCCTGAAAAAGACTTGCAGCATTATCTAGACAGATACGATAATGAGCCAAGTTACAAGGAATGGTTTGATAGAAACTTCGAAGGACAGACAATTAGAGAAGCAGTTTGCTGAATTTCAATAGTTAGCATATATTTTCTTAAGAATCATAGTAAGTATGCAGAAATTTGAGATAAATTCAGAGTTTTTACCAACAGGAGATCAACCACAAGCAATAGATGACCTTGTGAAAGGCTCCAAGACCAAAATGAATCAGACATTATTAGGAGTGACAGGTAGTGGTAAAACATTCACAGTTGCGAATGTAATAGCAAATACTGGAAAAAATGCATTAATCATATCACACAACAAAACATTGGCAGCCCAACTTTATTCGGAATTAAAACAATTTTTCCCAAAAAATAATGTTGGATACTTTGTGAGCTATTATGATTATTATCAACCTGAAAGTTATCTACCTCAAACAGACACATACATTGAAAAAGATACACAGATTAATGAAAAAATTGAAAAATTAAGACTAGAAGCTACTGCAATGCTTCTTTCAGGAGAACCAACAATCATAGTTTCAACAGTATCATGCATCTATTCACTTGGTTCACCAAAAGAATGGGAAGACATGGCAATTACATTAAAGAAAAATGAAAAGATATCACGAACAGAAATAATTAAAAAATTAATCAATGCCAGATATGAAAGAAATGATGTAGAGTTAATACCTGGAAACTTTAGAGTTAAAGGTGACACTCTAGATGTCATACCAGCATACTCACAAGATGTAATACGTATTTCATTGTTTGGAGATGAAATTGAAAAGATATCAATTTTAGATAATGTGTCATTAGATGTAAAAAAAGATGTAGAGGCATTCAAAATTTTTCCAGCAAAGCATTATCTAATCGCAAAAGATATTCGAGATAAGGCCGTAAAATCAATTAAAAGTGAATTAAAAAAAACGCTAAGCACCTTACCAGAATTAGAAAAACAAAGGTTGGAAATGCGCACAAAATATGATTTAGAAATGATTGAGGAGTTAGGATACTGTTCAGGTATTGAAAATTACTCTAGACATTTTGATGGAAGGAACCCAGGTGAACCCGCATTTTGTCTATTAGACTTTTTTGGAAAAGAATTCTTACTAGTAATTGATGAATCTCATGTTACACTTCCACAATTACATGGTATGTACAAAGGTGATTTTTCTAGAAAAAAATCATTGATAGATTATGGATTTAGATTACCAAGTGCGTTTGATAACAGACCATTGAAATTTGAAGAGTTTGAAAAGAAACTCAAAGATGTAATTTTTGTGTCAGCAACGCCAGGAGATTATGAAAAGAAAAGATCAAAACAGATCGTAGAACAATTGGTAAGACCTACAGGATTAATTGAACCGAATGTTGAAATTAGAAAATCACAAGGTCAGATGGATGATTTAATTAAAGAAGTCTCAATTAGAGCAAAAAAAAATGAGCGAACATTAGTAACTACACTAACTAAGAGAATGGCAGAAGATTTAGCAGAATATTTGTCTAAAAAAGAAGTAAGAGTGAGATATCTTCATTCTGAAATTGAAGGGCTACAAAGAACAGAGTTAATCAGACAATTGAGATTAGGTGAATTTGATGTTCTAGTAGGCATAAACTTACTACGAGAAGGACTAGATATTCCAGAGGTTTCACTTGTAGCCATATTGGATGCAGATAAGGAAGGATTTTTACGAAATGATACGAGTCTGATTCAAACCTGTGGAAGAGCCGCAAGAAATGTGGAAGGAAAGGTGATCATGTATGCAGACAATGTAACCAGATCAATGAAATCAGCAATTTCTGAAACAGAGCGAAGACGTCAAAAACAGATAAAGTATAATGAGACACATGAGATAATACCTAAAACAATTATCAAATCAATACCAGAGCAAGAAATAGAATTAGATGAAATAAAAAATAAATCAAAAACAGATTTAGGTAAACAAAAAATTGAAGTTGAAACACAGATGAAAGTATTTGCTGAAGATCTAGACTTTGAAAATGCAATAAGATGTAGAGATAAAATAAAAAGAATTGAAAAGGAGTTACAAAAAGATGAATCAGAATGAATTAAGAGTTAAAGGTGCACGTCACCATAATTTAAAAAATATTAACGTGAATATACCAAAAAACAAAATTATTGTGATTAGCGGACTATCAGGTTCAGGGAAATCAACACTTGCATTTGATACAATTTATGCTGAAGGACAGAGACGTTATGTAGAATCACTATCATCATACGCAAGACAATTCTTAGAAATGATGGATAAACCAGATGTCGATTCAATAGACGGTCTATCTCCTGCAATATCCATTCAGCAAAAAACAACTAGTAAAAATCCACGTTCCACAGTTGGAACAACAACAGAAATTTATGATTATTTGAGATTATTATTTGCTAGAATTGGAATTCCCCATTGTACAAATTGTGGAAGGAGAATATCATCACAATCAATTGAATCAATTACAGACTCAGTCATAAAAGATTTTGGACAAAAGAAAATTCTCGTATTAGCACCGTTAGTTCAAAGAAAAAAAGGAACGTATGAAAAATTATTTGAACAAATGAAAAAGGATGGATATTCAAGAGCGAGAGTAAATGGAGAAACAATAGTACTTGAAGATGAATTTCCAAAACTGGATAGGCAAAAATGGCATAATATAGAGATCATCGTAGATAGAATTGTAGCCTCAAAATCAGACAAGAGTAGAATCTTTGAGGCAATTCAAACAGCATTGAAAGCTGCAAAAGGTTCAGTTCTAGTAGCATCAGAAAAAGATGAAAAGATTTTTTCACAAAATAATGCATGTCCCCATTGTGGAATTACAGTTGGAGAGTTAGAGCCACGTACATTTTCCTTTAATTCACCATTCGGAATGTGTAATCAATGTAATGGACTAGGCGTTAAGATGGAATTTGATGCAGATTTAGTAATACCTGATAAAACAAAATCAATTCTAGATGGAGCAATTGTTCCATGGAGTGGCAGATTTTCATCATTTAGACGTCAAGAACTACGTGCAGTAGGTAAGAAGTATGGATTCAATCTGATGACGCCAATAAATCAAATAAAATCAAAACAGATCAAAATAATATTACACGGTTCAGAAGATTTAATGAAATTTTCATATGAATCTAAAAACAGCGATTCATTTTGGGAATATACAGATGCATTTGAAGGAGTTTTGAATAATCTCCAACGTAAATTTATGGAAACAGATTCAGAAGCAAAAAGAGAATGGCTAAAACAATTCATGAGAGACACGCCATGTTTGACATGTCACGGAAAAAAGCTAAAACCAGAAGCGCTTGCGGTAAAAGTTAACTCAAAAAACATCATGGAGGTTTGTGATCTTTCAATAGATTCGTCGTATGAATTTTTTAATAAATTAGAATTAAACGAAACAGAGCAATTCATTGCAAGAGATATTTTAAAAGAAATCAAAGAGAGGCTTGAATTTTTAAGAAATGTTGGTCTAAACTATCTCTCCTTGAATAGATCTAGTGCTACTCTTTCAGGAGGTGAATCTCAAAGAATTAGACTTGCAACACAAATTGGCTCTAATTTAACAGGTGTTCTGTATGTACTAGATGAACCAACCATAGGTTTGCATCAAAGAGATAATGCAAGATTGATCAAAACATTATCAAAATTAAGAGATTTAGGAAATACAGTCATAGTAGTAGAACATGATGAAGAGATTATCAGAAATTCAGATTGGATTGTAGATTTAGGACCAGGTGCAGGAGTACATGGTGGAAGTGTAGTCTTTGAAGGAACATTAAAACAAATTCTCAATAATCATAAATCAGTAACAGGAGATTATCTAAAAGATCATGATTTGATCAAAATTGATGAAAAAATTAGAGAACAAAAAGGAAAGATTGTAGTTAAAGGAGCACAAGAAAATAATCTAAAAAATATAGATGTAGAATTTCCATTAGGATATTTAATTTCAGTTACAGGAGTTTCAGGTTCCGGGAAATCTACACTAATCAACGACATACTTCTTAAAACACTTTCATCTTATTTCTATAAAACCTCAGGACTGCCAGGAAAACATAAAGATGTAGCAGGCGTAGAAAACATCGACAAGATAATTTCAATTGATCAATCTCCAATTGGAAGGACACCTAGATCAAATCCTGCAACATACATTGGAGCATTTACTCCAATCAGAGAATTATTTTCAAACACAGCATTATCAAAAGAACGAGGATACACACCAGGTCAGTTTTCATTTAATGTTGCAGTAGGACGATGCTTTGCATGTGAAGGAGATGGAGTAAAAAAAATTGAAATGCAGTTTTTGTCAGATGTTTATGTGAAATGTGATGAATGTAATGGAAAAAGATACAATTCTGAAACTTTAGGGGTTATGTACAAGGGAAAGAATATTGCAGATATTTTACAAATGACTGTGGAAGAAGCGTTAGAATTTTTCAAAAATATACCAACAATCAAGAAAAAATTAGAAACAGTTGTAGATGTGGGATTAGGATACATAAAACTTGGACAATCATCAACCACATTATCAGGAGGAGAGGCACAACGAGTAAAGCTTGCATCAGAATTATCAAAAAGAGGAACCGGAAAAACACTCTACATACTAGATGAACCAACTACAGGATTACATTTTGCAGATGTTCAGAAATTACTAGATGTTTTGAATAGATTGGTGAACGTAGGAAATACAGTAATTGTAATTGAGCATAACATGGATGTTATAAAAAATTCAGATTGGATAATAGATTTAGGTCCTGAAGGAGGCGATGAAGGAGGAAATGTCGTGATAACAGGCACGCCAAAGGAGGTATCTAAATTTTCAAAAAGTTATACTGGAAAGTATCTCAAAAAAGTGATAAAGAAATGATATTTGATATATCAAAAATTACCATACCTAAAGAACCAGGAATTTATTTGATGAAAGATTCTAAAGGTGAGATAATCTATATCGGAAAAGCAAAAAACTTGAAGAATCGGGTTAAATCATATTTTTTAAAAAATCAAAATTATAAAACACAAAAATTAGTTTCAAAAATTGCAGATATTGAATTTGTGTTAACAGATAATGAAAGTGAAGCATTTTTGCTTGAATCTAATATGATTAAGAGGTATAGACCAACATATAATATTGAATTAAAAGATCAACAAAGGTATACATATCTTCGAATTACAAATGAGAAATTTCCAAGATTATTAGTTGCTAGACGTACACGTAATGGAGATTTTTTAGGAAAAGGAAAAATTTTTGGTCCATTTACTAAAGGAAGTTCAAAATTACTAACTATAGGATCTTTACGTAAATCATTCAAAGTGAGAATTTGTAAAACATTACCAAAAAAAGTATGTTTAGAGTATCACATAGGTAACTGTGATGGTCCATGTGAATTTAAATCAGCAGCAAAAGAATATGATGGAAATATTTCAGATTTAGAATCAATTTTAAAAAGTAAACAACAAATGAAAGAATTTACTAAAAAATTACAAAAACAAATGGAAGATGCATCAAGTTCAGAACAATTTGAGAGAGCTATAGAAATTAGAGATACACTTCAGAGACTAGGTAGTATTGATTCAGGAAAGAAGATGGAAGATGCAAAGAAATCAGATGAAGAATATTTTGGTATAAAATTTGGAAAACAAGACGCAATTGTAATGACATTCAGACAAACACATGGAGTGATTAGAGACAGTGAAAAATTTTCATTTGATTTAATCGGAGATAATAATTTTACAAATTTCTTATACCAATATTATACAACACATCAAATTCCAAAAACGATTGTTACAAGTGAAGAAATTAATGAAAAAGAATCACTTACAAAAGCACTAACAGATAGAGCTGGATTTCCGGTAAAAATTATACTTGGAAATAAAGGAAAACGGAAAGAAATGATAGAATTGATACTTCGAAATATTGAACTAATACAAAATAAAAATGCAGACCCAGGATTAGTAGAATTAAGAGAAATTCTCAAACTACCTACAATTCCACGCATAATAGAATGCTTTGACATATCTAATCACGGGGATGAATACGCGGTTGGTTCCATGGCAAGATTTGTGGATGCAAAACCAGATAAATCAGGATATAGAAAATTCAAAATTAAAACAATTACAGGTAGAGATGATTTTGCAATGATTAACGAAATTGTAGGACGAAGGTACTCGCGATTGAAAAAAGAAAAGAGTGAATTTCCAGATTTAATTTTAATAGACGGAGGAAAAGGTCAGTTAAGTGCTGCAATGTCAGCTCTAAAGGAGGTAGATGTAGAAATTCCATGCATATCACTTGCAAAAGAAAATGAAGAGATTTTTCGTCCAAAGAAAACAAGATCTATAGTCATACCAAAAAGTAAAGATTCGATAAAAATTTTGCAACATGCAAGAGATGAGACACATAGGTTTGGTGTTGCATATAATAGAAGTTTAAGAAAGTTCGGCTAACAAAAATTATCTAGAGATGATTCACGTAAAGGTTGTGCAGAAAATCCAAGTTTGTTTAAATCTATAGCAAATTCATCAACAAATCCATGTATAGTGTAAATTTTTTCAGCACCAGATTTTTTCACAAGTTCAATTAATTCATTATAATCACAATGATCACTTAATGGAATAGAATAATCAGTTCCTCTTGAAAAACCAAATTTTTTAGAATTCGCCCATCCACTAAAACCAATCGTTATTGCATCATACTTTGACTTCATGTCTTTAATAAAATTATTTTTTGCACTCATCATTGGAGCGACCATAACCCAGGGTTTTTTATTTAACAATCCTTCTGATTCAGCTTGAGTATGACCTATAGAATCTTTTAGTGGAACACCCATTAAACGATGTAAATCATTCATTTTTTTTACAGAATCATGATAGTAAATTGGGTCCCAGTCACCGAATAACTGAGAAAGTGTTTGTGCCTTTCCTAATTCATATCCTAAAAGAATAACAGGTTTTCCTTTCGAATACAAGTTAGCAATTATTTCATTTACTTGTTTAACAATTTCAGTTACAGAAGGTAAAACAAATTCAGGTAAACCAAAAGTACATTCAGTGATTAAAGTTTTACATTTTGGAACTTTTGCACCTTTTAGAAACCCACGGTCACGGGTTGAAATATCTCCAGTGTAAAATATATCATCGAAAAGTAATCCCTTTGAACCAAAAATATGACCGCTATCTACAAGGGTAAAATTATCAAGGGCGTCAATAGAATTTTTGAGCGTGAATCCTCGTAATTCAGCAATTTTATTAGTTTCAATGGATGAAAGAATAGTCCCATCACCACCGTTTGGAAGATGGTCTATGTGAGCGTGTGACACGAAATGTATCCCTTCATTTTTGATTTTTTTGGGATCTAGATATACAGTTGAGTTTGAGTTAGGACACTCAATTCCATTTTTTGTTAGTCTGACATTTCTCATTATATCACATCATACCTTTTTGATTATAAATTGCAAGTTTGATCGAATGTTAACTAACACAGCGTTTAATTTATTCCATGGATAAAATCAGGTATTGAAAAATCTAGGAATTTTGATTTCAGGAAGAGGCAGTAATATGGAATCAATTCTTAAAGCAATTAAAAAGCAAAAAATTCCAATAAACCCAGCAATAGTTATTTCAAACAAATCAAATGCAAAAGGATTAGCAATTGCAAAGAAGATGGGAGTTCAAACAGCAGTAATTGACAGTTCTAAATACAAAGGAAGGAGATTACAATTTGATGAAGAAATTATTTCAACATTAAGAAAATATAATGTAACACCTACAAATGGATTAGTTTGCTTAGCTGGGTTTATGAGAATTATTAGTCCACACTTCATTAAAGAATATAAAAATAAAATTTTAAACATCCATCCTGCACTCCTTCCTGCATTTCCAGGATTAGATGCACAAAAACAAGCAATGGAGTTTGGTGCAAAATATTCAGGATGTACAGTACATTTTGTAGATGAAGGTGTTGATACAGGTCCAATAATTATACAGGGAATTGTCGAGATTGGAAATAAAGATACGGAAAAGACATTGACAAAGAAAATTCTTATAAAAGAACATGAAATTTATCCAAAAGCAGTAGAACTTTTTGCAAAAAAGAAACTATCAATCAAAGGAAGAAGAGTTAGAATTTCAAGTTAAGAATCTGGACCACCAAAAAAATACAATACAGTTAATTTTTTCTTATTTCCAAAAAAATAATGTTCAGTATCTCTTGGTACGAAGAATGCTTTTCCTTGTTTTAATTCATATTTTTTATTGTTTATTTTGAGAAATCCATCACCATCTAAAACATAATACATTTCATCAGATTCATGTGGAAGTTGAGTATCTTCTTCACCAGGTTTCAAAACTAAGATTCCTGCAGCAAGAGTATTTTTATCAAGAAATGTATTGAAATATGAATTTCCACTGTTTATTTTTTTAATGTATTCAGCGGTGTTATACTCAAATTTCATTTTATTCAGCAACTACTTGGAAGAAATTACGCTGTGGAGGTTGAGCCATAAATTGTCCTATTTCACCAGCAAATTTTCCATGCTCTGGACTTGAATGCATTTTTTTAAAAGACTCCATATCATTGAATTCAACCATAATTCTGTTTCCGCCATCTTGTGCTTCAAGTAATCTTCTTGAGACAAAACCATCAAACTTTGATAGAGCCTTATTTGATTCGGTGATCCAGGTCTTAAATTCATCTTTTTTCTCATCTTTAAGAACAATATCAACAATTGCAACGAACATACCATTACGTTTTGTTTACCCAATAATTTCTTTTCTGTGATTTTATAATCAAGGATTTATTACTCGCTTTGTGAATTTAGCAACATTGACAGGAGTTAAAATTGACGGAATTGAGGTTGCAAAGAGCATCAAAATAAAAGTTACAGAAATTGTAAATGATTTAAAATCAAAAGGAGTTTCACCATGTCTTGCAACGGTACTTGTAGGCGAAAATACAGCTTCTGCAACTTATGTAAGAAATAAACACAAAGCATGTGAGGAAGTTGGAATATTAACAAAGGATCATACACCATCATCTGACATCACACAAGAAGAATTGAATCAATTAATTGAAAAATTAAATGAGGATGAAACAGTTCATGGCATTTTAGTACAACTACCACTTCCATCACATCTTAGCGAGTTTAATACAACAACACAAATTTTACCTGAAAAAGATGTTGACGGTTTAACACCACCAAATGTTGGACTCTTATCAATTGGAAAAGCAATGTTAGTTGCATGTACACCTTCAGGTATAATTGAGATGTGTAAATATTACAATATTGAACTAGAAGGAAAAAATGTAGTAGTAATCAATAGAAGTAATTTGGTAGGAAAACCACTGTATCATCTATTATTGCAAAATAATGCAACTGTAACTACATGTCATTCAAAAACTAAAGATCTAAAGAAAATTTGTTTAGATTCAGATATAATAATAACAGGAGTCGGCAATAGAGAAATTTTCAAGCTTACACCAGATATGATAAAAGATGGTGCAGTAGTAATTGATGTTGCAACTACCAGACACGAAGGAAAATTATCAGGGGATGCAGATTATTCAGAAATTATTGAAAAGACTTCATTTGCATCACCAGTTCCAGGAGGTGTGGGACCAATGACGGTTGCCATGCTTTTGAAAAATACTGTTACAGCAGCTGCAATATCAAAGGGAATTGACATTAAATCCTGAAAAAGCTGCTTTACGTAAGCATCTTTTAGAAAAAAGAGATTCAACATCATTTGATTTGATGGAAATTCATAGTGAGAAAATTTTATCAAAATTAATGAAAACTAAAGTAATCTCAGAAGCAAAATCCATTGCTTGTTATTATTCAATAGGAAGTGAGGTACAAACTGTCAAATTAATCACTCAGTTATTAGACGAAAAGAAGAGTGTTTCGTTGCCTAGAATATCAAGTAACACCATGTCATTTAGAACAATTGATGATTTATCAAAATTAGATAAAGGTGAATTTGACATACCAGAACCAAAAGATAATGCACCAATTCAAGAAAAACATGATGTAATTTTAGTTCCGTGTGTAGGATTGGATGGGGAAGGAAATAGAATTGGGTATGGACAAGGATTTTATGATAAATATCTTGAAGGTAACGATTCAATTAAGATTGCACTTTCATATTCAAAACAAATTGTCAAGTCAGTTCCAGTTACAGATGAAGATATTAGAATGGATTGGATAATTACAGAAAGAGATGTTATAAAAACATCATAAACTAGAAAGTCCTTTTTTTCCTATATCGTTTCTTTGATACTTGTTACTCCATTGTATTTTTTTACATGCATCATATGCATTATCAATTGCATTTTGTAATGTAGAACCTAATGCGGTAACTCCTAAGACACGACCACCATTAGAAATTATTTTATCATCTTGTTTTTTTGTTCCAGCATGAAATACAAATGAATTTGATGGAATATCATTAAATCCAGAAATCACATCACCTGTAGGATATGATTTAGGATATCCATCAGATGCCAATACGACACATACAGAATAATCATTTTTCCAAGATATTTCAGGTAACTCGTTTAATTTTCCTTCAGATGAAGCACGTAGATAATCATACAAATCAGAATCAAGACGCATTAGAATTGGCTGACATTCAGGATCACCCATTCGAACATTGTATTCAAGAACATACGGTATGCCATCTTTTATCATTATTCCAGCATAAAGAAATCCTTTGAAATCAATTCCTTCTTGATGCATTGCATTAATTGTTTTATTAATTATTTTTTCCTGGATTTCAGATGCAAGTTTTTCATCAATTATAGGCGTAGGAGAATAAGCACCCATGCCTCCAGTGTTTGGACCTTCGTCATTATCAAAAATTCTTTTATGATCTTGACTTGTAGCCATAGGAATTCCTATTTTACCATCACATAGAGCAATGTAAGATGCCTCTATGCCGTCAATTCTTTCTTCAATAATTATTTTTGATCCTGCATCTCCAAATGATTTTTTTGTCAAGATTGTATCTATTGCATCATTTGCTTCATCTTTATTATGACAAACAATTACACCTTTTCCTGCAGCAAGACCATCTGCTTTTATTACAACAGGTTTTTCATATGATTTAACAAAATCTTTTGCGCTTTGTGCATCATCAAATATTTGAAAATCAGCGGTAGGTATAGAATTTCTCTTCATGAATTCTTTTGCCCAAATTTTACTTGATTCTAACTGTGCAGCGTTTTGGGTTGGCCCAAATACCGGAAGTCCTTTTTCAATAAATGCATCCACAATGCCTGCAGCAAGTGGATCTTCGGGCCCAACAACAGTAAAACAATTTTTCTCGTGAGCAAATTTAGCCAACCCTTCAATATCATTAACAGATAGTTCAATGTTTTGAGAAGTACCTCCATTTCCAGGTGCAGTATATACTTGATCAATTTTATCAGAAGAAGATAATTTCCATGACAATGCGTGTTCACGTCCTCCGGCACCCACAACTAAGACATTAATCAATAATTATTCAACGAGATTCCAGTATATATTCCTCAAAGAGACCATGGACCGTTGTTGACTTTCATATAATTGAAATTATAGGAAAAGGCGTTTCTTCAATGAAACAATTAGAACAGCTGGTGCTACAAAGTACATTCCAATGTTTAGCAGAATAATTCCAATTCCATAACCTAGCATTTCCTCTTCGGTATCAATGTCCACATAGTTGAGTAGTGTTAGTGATGTTAGTAATGGAGTTAGTGTGACTTTGACTGCTTCTTTGAAAATTGGATTTTCTCTTTCATAGTCTGCTACATATGGTGAAAATGAGTAATAGAATTGATTGAATCCTGTCATGAATGTCACACCTGATTGTGTGTTCATTACTGTGTTATCTCTAATTTCTCTCAAGAATTGAACTTGTGGTGCCATTTCAGAACCAAATGCTGCAGTTGCAATTAGACAACCACCGCCTTGAGAGTCATCCGTCTGAAGTTCATCTTGTAAAGAAGATGGTTTTTCAACAACAACACCTGATTTGACATCTGTTTCTTGTTTTTGGATTAATTCAAATTCTTTATTTACAATAGTTGGGATACCATCAAGTGTCACACTAGTGATGATTTCATATTTACCAAAACTAAGATAATCAGGCAGTTTGAAATCAAAAGAAAAAGTATCGTCAGCAGATAATGTTCTAATAAGAATTGTTTTTCCATTAGGATCTTTAATCTGAAGTGAGATATTTTTTTCAGAAGTGTTACCTGTGATTTTTACTATTTGGCCAATCTCATACGAATCAGAGTCAATTTGTAATTCTAATCCTGATTCAGAAAATGCAGGAGAAACCATTAATGAGAAAATCATGACTAGAAATAATGGAATAGATTTTTTCATCAATTATCACCTACCACCGTTACCACTCCTTTTACCCAAGGATTCAGCATGTCAAAGTATTCGTATGTACCTTCAGAATTAAATGTAAAAGTGAAGGTTCCATTAGGACCTAAAGTACCACTTGAAAATACGCTGCCAGGATTTGTACTTTCAGGAGTTCCACTTGTAATGGCATGGGACGAATTATCTTCGTTTTTCCATGTCACAGATTCACCAATTTTTATCTGTGCATTGTATGGTGCAATACAATTGAATGCCCTGTATGGCGTATCTCTTCCAGGCCAATTGGATTCCCATTCAGCACAACTAGGATCAGACGCATTATCTCGAATAATTATTTCATTGCCAGATGGAGGGGAACTGAAAATATGAACACCATGACCATTCATGTACACTTTTCCTGATGAATTAAAGTGTAATGGGGTTCCAGATCCTAACCAGTAGTAATCATATCTATACGAAAACTGGCTCATTTCTGGCAGCATGTATCTCTGTACTGAGCCAACGTATTCCAAATCTGTAAAGTTGTTTACAGGTTTGAATATCTGGATCTCCGTCTGCAATCCACCGTCAACAATTTTTTCATCATAGATTTGGTTTATGTTTGATGTCTGTCCAGAAAAGTATATCTGACCAAATTCATCCACACCAATTAATTTTACAGGTCTATGGTTGTCATCTAAAGAAGTAATTATTGGAAATTCTTTTTCTATAGTTCCTATCTTGTTTAGATTGTTGTCAAATTTGTTTATGATAATTTTTTCAGTGGTGCGAACCTCGCGTCCGTTTATGTCATATTCAGGGTGCTTTGTCCACGATTGGCCGTAGACATTACCATAAGGATCAACAGCAAGACGATTTGCACCATCACGTAAAGTTGATGAAACGATTTGACCGTTACTTGATATTTTTACAATAAAGTGCTCACCACTACCTTTCCAAGTATTTTCAATATCATCCCACCACCAATCAGTTGCAAATGCAAAAATATTATCCTGTGAATCTATAACGAAATACTCGTCATTTGAAGCATTTATTCTAGTGATCTCCGATGTGAAAGAAGTTTTAGATAACAGGTTTCCATTCTGATCAAATTTGGAAATTCCTCCATCTTCGGTAAATGCATTGATGTTGTTGCCCGAGTCTAGTACAAAGATGATTTCTCTTTCATCCACTCCCTCCAGTGTGATTGGTTTACTTGAAATCAAATTTCCATTGGAATCATATTTTGAAATTGTTTTGTCCCAGGTGCCAGATATAGCAATAAAATTGCCATTATCGTAGAAATCAAGTGGTCCATAACTAAAACCAGATGAATCCTTTGCACCAAGAGTATCCAGGACCTTCATAACATTTGCATCGGCTGGATATGGTATTGATGGTTCTCTTTCAAAATTAAATGTAGAAACTATTGCAGTGACAGTTTCTCCAATTCCAACATTATCGTCAGGTCCTGTCGTACCAGGCATATTTGCGGTTCCAGTTCCGCCGGTAATTACCAATGAATAATCAAAGGATGCTTTAACATCAGATTCAGAATTTTCTATAGATAATGTGTACATTCCAGGCATATTGAAAAATGAGTTTGCATTTGCAAGAATTGTTGTTTCAAATGAGTTATTCACAACTGGAATGTTTTTCAGAGAAGACAGGTCATTGGACAATGCACCAGCAGGGTTTTTCAAATCAATTGTTACCGATGAATTTCCAGATGGAACAGTTCCATTAATCAGAATAGTATCACCTGTCTTGTAAGAGTCATTTTCGGTAGTAATGGCAGTAAGAGCAGTCTCTTCAGGTTTTAGCACAAACACTACAGTTTCTTCAATACCTA
>JAOLYB010000013.1 GCA_028343215.1 Candidatus Nitrosopelagicus sp.
AGAATCACTCCAATTGTAGATTTGAATGAAGCAGTCAAAGATGCAGAAATGGTAATAGAGGTAGTACCAGAAATCATGGATCTGAAAAAACAGGTTTATGCTGAATTAGACAAGGCTGCAAAACCTGAAGTCATCTTTGCATCAAATACAAGTACATTACCAATCACAGAAATTGCAAACACAACAAGTAGACCTGAGAAATTTATTGGAATTCATTTCTTCAATCCACCACAATTAATGAAATTAGTTGAAGTGATTCCAGGTGAAAAAACAGGTCAAGAGATAACAGAAATGACACAAGAGTTTGTAAAATCAGTGAACAAACAAGCCGTGTTATGTAGAAAAGACGTACCAGGTTTTATCATCAATAGATTATTCATACCAATGGTTCATGAAGCATGTTATTTACAAGATAGAACAAATGCAACTTTAGAAGAGATAGATTCTGCAGTGAAATTCAAACTAGGATTTCCAATGGGAATTTTTGAATTAGCAGACTTTACAGGAATGGATGTTATCCATAAAGCAACAGTTGAGATGCATTTACGAGATAAAAAAGTAATCAATCCACATAAGACAATAGAAAAAATGTTTGATGAGAAAAAATTAGGTCAAAAATCAGGAGAAGGCTATTACAAATATTCAGATGACAAATATGAAAGAGTATCATTATCTGAAGAATTAGCAGAGAAATGCAATCCAATACAACTGGTTGCAAATATCTTAAACAATGCAGCTTGGCTGATTACAAATGGTGCAAGCGATATTGAAGAAATTGAAAAAGCATGTAAATTGGGATTGGGATTGAAAAAACCACTATTTGAAACCGCAAAAGAAATTGGTATCAAAAATATTGTAGATGAGTTAAACAAACTTGCAGAAGAGCATGGCGAATTTTACAAACCAGACCCACTTTTAGAATCTATGATTTAGTTTGTTCTAAGATATAATCAACTGCATCTTTTGGGGAATCAAATCCAATGATTTTTACATTTTCTCTATGATCTAAATATTGATCAGCGTATTTGGTGGCCATTCCACCAGAATTTTTAATGGTTGCAATTGGTTTTTTGTACATGTATGCAGCACATATTTCAGACAAGGTTCCAGAACCTCCACCTACTACAATTACACCATCTGCAGATAATGCATTTAGAAAGTCTCTAGATAATCCCATTCCAGAAGGAATTACAATATCACAGAATTCATTTGCTAATGATGAATCATCCTGAGGAATAATTCCAATTGTTAAGCCTCCTCCATCTTTTGCACCGTGAGATGCAGCCTTCATTACTCCGCCAAGACCTCCAGTGATCAAAACAGAGTTTGATTCTGCCACATGTTTTCCTGCATCATATGCAATTTTTTCAATCTCAGGAGTACAGCCATTATCATTATTTCCAATAATTAAGATCTGACGCATTTTTGCCATATTATAATTTCACATGTAGATAATATAACATAATTCAAAAAATAAAGTAAGGTTTAAAACAAAAAGACAAATGGTCTGAATATGGATAAACGTTCAATGCCAGTTTGCTTTACTAACGAGCAATTCAAAAAGATCGAAGAAATTGCCAAAAAGAAAGGCATGCTAAATTCTAGTCAAGGTTTAGAGAAACTACTATCAGAACTCTAAATCAAAAAATTCTTTTTCTAATTTTATAATTTATTAGATCCCTATTTCATCATTCATTATGGGATTATTTGATAAAAAACCATCAATTTGTACCGTTTGTAATAAGGAAACAAAGCACAAGCATAAGGCAAAAAAAGAATGGTATGTAGAATCACCACTTTGTGGTGAGTGTTACATGGATAAGATGAAAGAATCATACGATTCAAACATTAAATCAAAATGCGCCACATGCGGTACACAAAAAAAGATTACAGATTTGTGGGAACCAAGATGGCAATGGGACATGAAAGGATTACTTTGTAAGACATGTTTTGATAACAAAGAAGGAGATTTTAAAACAAAAAAAGAATTTTGTGTTTTATGTAACAAAAAAATGGGATTCATTCGATATAATCCAAAACCAGAATGGAAGGTCAAAGGCCAGTTATGTAGAAGATGCTGGGATGAACAAAAAGCAAAAAATAGTTAAGATGAAATTTTTTGAGAAATTTCCATGTGATAAATGTGATCTAAAATTTAAGAATCAAGAAAAGTTAATGCAACATCTCCAAATTACACACTACAAAGATTTACCATATGACTGTAAAGAATGTGGAGAAAATTTCTCAAATATGGAAGATATGAGAACACATTTGCAAAGAAAGCACAGTTATAAAAAAGACAGAATCTAGATTGCTTTTACGTTTCTAACAAGACCAGGTCTTTTCTTTGTAAATACTCTGAAACCACAGATGCACTTGATTTCAGGAAGTCTTGCTAATTCTTCTAATGCTGTTTCATGTCCACATCTCATGCATTTGTAAAATACATCAAATTTTTCTTCAGAAAATGATTCTTCTAAATTCTCTTCAGACATAGTTGCTAATCACGAGTTCCATAATAAAAGGCTAAGTTATTTTAGAGATAACTCAATGTAGACGTCATCGGGAATTTTTAGACGCATTAATTGTCTGATTGCTTTATCATCTGCGTTAAGATCAATAATTCTTCTATGCATTCTCATCTCCCATTTTTCGTATGTTTCAGTTCCGCTTCCACATGGAGATTTACGAGTTACAACATTGAGACGTTTGACAGGAAGTGGAGTTGGACCTTTTACTTTAACACCAGTTTTTTTACCAATGCCCATAATTTCATCACATACACCACCAAGCTTCAAAAGACTGGTACTAGTTAATTTAATGCGAGCATTTTGAGCCATAATGACTCTATCTCTAAGGTGTGTGTGCTTCTGTAATTTCTTTTACGACACCGGCAGCGATTGTTGCACCCATGTCTCTTAATGCAAATCTACCCATTTCAGGGAACTCACTAAATGTTTCAATTGGTGTTGGTCTTACAGGTCTGATTTTAACAATAGCAGAATCACCAACTTTTAGGAACTTTGGATTTTCTTCATCCATTGCACCGGTTTGTGGGTTAATCTTTCCTAGAAACTCGGTGATGGTTGCTGCAACTTGTGCGGTGTGAGCATGCATGACAGGTGTGTAACCTGGTGCAATTGCAGTTGGATGATGAATAACTATAATTTGTGCTTTGAATTCTTTTGCAACGTTTGGAGGTGCGTCTGGAGTTCCCAATACATCACCACGTTTGATATCTTTCTTTTCAATTCCTCTCAAGTTGAAACCAATGTTATCACCTGCTTCTGCACTTGGAAGTTCTGCATGATGGGATTCAATAGATTTAATCTCACCTTGTGCACCAGATGGCATTACAACGATTTTTTGTCCTGGTTTCATCAATCCAGTTTCAACACGTCCTACAGGAACGGTTCCTACACCAGTGATTGAATATACATCTTGAATTGGAAGTCTTAATGGTTTACCAGTTGGTTTTTCAGGTGCAACGAAATCGTCAAATGCTTCTAAGAGAGTTTTACCGGAGTACCAACCCATATTCTCAGATTTTTTAACTAAGTTATCGCCTTTCCATCCAGAAACTGGAATGAATGGTACTTCATCTGGTTTGTAACCACATGATTTGATTAATCCTTTACCTTTCTCTACTGCTGCTTTGTAAGCATCTTCAGAAAAGTCACTGTCATCCATTTTGTTAATTGCAACGATAATTTGACCTACACCAAGTGTCTTTAGTAAGAAAGCGTGTTCACGTGCTTGTCCACCAGGTGCAATTGCGGTATCAGTTTCACCAGGTTTTGCAGATAGTACAAGAACTGCACAGTCTGCTTCTGAAGCACCTGTAATCATGTTTTTGATAAAGTCTCTATGTCCAGGAGCGTCGATTAATGTATAATTGAATTTTGGGGTATCGAATTTTTGGAAAGCAAGGTCGATTGTAATACCTCTTTCTCTTTCGTCTTTGATGTTATCCATGACCCAAGCATACTTGAAGGTATCACCCTTTCCAGTTTTCTCAGATTCAGCGGCATGAGCATCAATTGTTCTTTGGTCAACTACACCAAGATCCATCAAAAAGTGACCCATTGTTGTGGACTTACCATTATCAATGTGTCCTGTGATAATCATGTTCAGGTGTGGTTTGTCTGCCATAGAAAATTCCTGTCAAGTCCGCTTTATAATCATTTTGATTTTTTCCAATTTTTGCTATCATTTTTTGAAATATTTAGATCACAAGAAATTTGTGATTTTAACATATAGTATAAATCAAAGAAGAAAAAATCGTTAGTATGAAAATTACAGTATCAGTAATCAAAGCAGATGTTGGAGGAATTGGGGGACATACCAGACCTAGTGATAATTTAATTCAAGCAGTGAGAGATACAGTAAGCGCTTCATCGGATTTACTAATTGATCATTATATTGGTTATTGTGGAGATGATGTACACATTGTCATGAGTCATACACATGGAGTGGATAATGAAAAAATTCACAAATTAGCTTATGATTCGTTTGTTGCAGGAACCGCAGTTGCAAAAAAAGAGGGACTGTATGGTGCAGGTCAAGATTTGCTAAAAGATTCTTTTTCAGGAAATGTAAAAGGAATGGGACCAGGAGTAGCAGAATTAGAATTTGAAGAAAGAGCAAATGAAGCATTTACAGTTTTTGCTGCAGATAAAACAGAACCGGGATGTTTCAACTATCCAATGTATAGATTATTTGTAGACGCATTAAGTAACACAGGATTGATTGTAAACAAATCACTTGCAAAAGGTGTTGATTTTTACATAATGGATGTTGAAGAAGCTACAATTGCAAAATTATCATTATGGGAAGATAAACCAGTGTTAGAAGCTGCACTGATGTATCCAGGAAGATATGTTATTTCATCAATTACTACAAAAGATGGGGAACCAATTATGGATGCATCGACAGACAGACTACACAATATTGCAGGGACATATGTTGGTAAAGATGATCCAGTTTGTATTGTAAGAACACAAAAAATGTTCCCAGCTACAGAAGAAGCAGGAAGTGTGTTCAATAATCCACATTATGTAGCAGGAAACACAAGAGGAAGTCACAACATGCCATTAATGCCTGTAAAATTAAATTCTGCAGCAACTATCAATTTTTGTATTCCAATTGTTGAATCACTTGTTTTTAGTATGCACGATGGAAAGTTCACAGGTCCATTTGACGGATTCTCAACACCAGATTGGGATTACATAAGAGAACAAGCAACAATCAAAGCACTTGCAATTAGAAGTCAAGGATTCATCCATCCAGCAACACTTGTCCCAGATGAATTAGAATATGCAGAAGGATACAAAGATGTGATGACAGGACTCAAAGAAAAAATGATCCCAATGGATTCAAAATCAGACACTAGTGAAAGAAAAGAAAATTATGAAGATCCAGACTAAAGATCAGATATTTTTTAGGTAAAGATTAAATCAATTGTTATCGTAGCACACACATGATTTCAAAGTATGAATTTCAATTTTCATTCTTATCTCATAGTGTAACAAAGATTGCAATGACTGTTGCCGCAATATTGACATTTTCACATATCGTGGTTCAATTATTTGGACAGACCATCCCAGACACTTTCTTACCGGTCTTCAAAGATATTGGTGCAGGATTCATCATAGTTGCAGCATTTGCATTTGCAATAGCATGGTTTCTAAAAGCCCGACCACAT
The DNA here is from genome assembly GCA_028343215.1 of Candidatus Nitrosopelagicus sp. GTDB lineage: Archaea > Thermoproteota > Nitrososphaeria > Nitrososphaerales > Nitrosopumilaceae > Nitrosopelagicus. Next base: position 5,705 of record JAOLYB010000013.1, read on the forward strand.
AACAGACCAAAACACTACTCAGTAGTAGCATTTGATATCGATGGAAAAGAAACTATGTTGCCGGGATTACGAACCGAATTTAGAAATCACGATGTGGCATGGAGTTTTATGAAACAATACAAAGAGGCATATCCATTAAACAATTTTGCATTAGTATCAGATGTTAAAAAGGATCGAAAAAAAGTTATGTTCAGATATATCTAGAACAAAAGTTAATCAAATAAAAGAACAAATCTAAAACAATACATGAAATTTTCAATTATTTCGGACGCATTTCAAAAGATGGAAGGAACAAGTAAGAGACTTGAGTTAACAGACATTCTTGTAAAATTATTACAGGATATTCCACAAGATGTGATTTCAAAAGCAATTTACTTAATTCAAGGAAAATTAAGACCTAATTTTGAAGGAGTTGAACTTGGGATAGCAGAAAAACTTGTGATGAAAGCAATGTCAAAATCAGCAGGAATACCATTAAAAAAAATTGAAGATGATTATAACAAAGGTGGAGATTTAGGACAAACTGCAGAAAATATTTTACAGCAAAAAATTCAGACAACATTTGCATCAGAAATAATTACGTTGGAGAAGGTTTACGAAACATTATTCAAAATCTCAAATCTAGAAGGAAAAGGATCACAAGAAATGAAGATGAAGTACGTTTCAAGTATGTTAAATGATGCAACACCTCAAGAATCAAAATTTATTTTAAAGATTTTACTAGGCACATTACGTCTAGGTATTGCAGAAAATACAGTCATGGATGCATTAGCAATTGCATTTACAGGAAAAAAAGAAAATAGAGAGATAATAGAAAACGCATACAATGTTTCAAGCGATTTAGGAAAAGTTGCAGAAGTTATTTCTATCGGAGGTGTTGAAGAAATTGAAAAATTTGAAATTAAATTATTTAGTCCAATTAGACCAATGTTAGCTGACAGAACTAAGAGTGGGGAAGAAACAGTTGAAAAATTTCAGGAAAAATTTGCTGCAGAATACAAATTAGACGGAGAGCGAGCACAGATTCATAAACAAAAAGACAAGATAGAGATTTTTTCTAGGAGTTTAGAAATAATTACATCATATTATCCAGACATAGTTGAAAAAATTTCAAAGTTAATTATTTCAGATGATGTAATTTTGGAGGCAGAAGTAGTTGCAATGAATTCGAATTCCGGAGATTTCTTACCATTTCAAGAATTAATGCATAGACGGAGAAAATATGAAATTGATGAAGCCGTAGCAAAATATCCAATTACAGTTAATTTCTTTGATGTATTATTTTCAGATGGAAAGAATTGTATGGAAATGAAATATGAAGAAAGAAGAAAATTATTAGAGAAAATTATCAAACAAGATGATTTTGCCAGACTTATTCCAATGTCAATTATAGAAAATGAAGAGCAAGTTTTAGAAGTTTTGGAAAATTCAATTAATTCAGGATGCGAAGGGTTGATGTTGAAACATCTAGACTCCACATATCGAGCAGGCATTAGAGGAAGTAATTGGTTAAAACTAAAAAGAGAATATCAAAATGAATTAGGAGATAGTCTGGACTTGGTAGTCATTGGAGCATTTTTTGGAAAAGGTAGGAGAACCGGCAAATATGGAACATTACTATTAGCTACATACAACGATGAGGAAGATATTTTTCCAAGTATTTGTAAAGTTGGAACAGGATTTACAGATGAAAGTTTGGATCAATTGTATCAAATTCTTTCTCCCAAAGTTACCTTGAAAAAGAACCCAAGAATTGTTAGCGAAATGGAAGCAGATGTATGGTTTGAACCAGAATTAGTTATAGAAATTGTCGCATCAGAAATCACACAAAGCCCAATTCATAAAACAGCATTAGATAAGCTAAAAGAGAATACAGGATTAGCATTAAGATTCCCAAAATTCACAGGAAAAATTAGAACAGAGAAAAATTCAGAAGATGCATCAACAGATGAGGAAGTTATAGCACTCTATAAAGGACAAAAAAAGACAGTAAATCAGGATTGAGTTAAATTCGTTTAACCAAGCCTTAATATTCAGTCCGAATGTTATGGTAATTTGTTATGTACAGTGGGGAATTAGAAGTACAGGCAAAACGTAAAGCAGTTGCCGTGTTACAAGATGAAATTAATAGAATATTAAATGCAGGAAGAAGTCTATCACAATTACCAGAATTAATTGTAAAAAAAGATAAAGCTGGAATTAAAGATGCTCTAGAACAAATTGCTTCATTAGAAGAAGAAGTTGAGAGTTTGAGAAGAAAGATTACAAGAGATGTAGCAGACGTTGGAGGTCTAATTTTAAACCGTGAAAATCTACTAAATACTGCATATACCATGGATGAGATTGCAGGATATATCACAGGAATTGCATTCAAATTATCAAACATTAAAGCAAGCACACTAAAGTCATCAAAATTAGAGGGAGACCTAACAGAGTTAATCGAATTGGTGGTAGATGAAATTTACAAATTAAATGAAATTATTAGAAGTCTAAATTCAGACTCTGCAAAATCAATCGAACTAGCACAAGATACACAAAAACTAGAAAGAGAGATAGATATCAAATATAGAAAAATGGTATTGAAAGCACTTGAAATTTCTACTACAAGTGAAATGCTATTGATGAAAGATACCATAGAAGGAATTGAAGAAATGGCAGACAAATGTCAAGAAGTTTCAGATTCATTCATTCTTTTGGCATTGAGTTTATAGTTTTGAAGACAGAACTACTAGAGAATCGTTTGATTGTATGGAACATAGAAGATTCTAAAAAATTATTCAGTCAAGGATATTATGGAAAACCAATTGGAATTCCAAAACCAAAATTAGATGAGATAAACGTTCCATTAATTTTAGATTTAATTGAAGGATACTATCTAATGAATAAATCAAAAATTCAGATTTACAAAAATAAGAAAAAAATTACGATGAAAAAAATGTTTGAAATTTGTCAAGAACAGCACCATAATTTTGAAAAAATGTTTCAAGTGTATAGAGATTTTAGAGATAAAGGTTACATTGTTAATCCAGGTATAAAATTTGGATGTGATTTTGCAGTTTATCAAAAAGGACCAGGGATTGATCATGCACCATTCTTAGTTCAAGTATACAACAGAAATGAAAGTATTACATCAACAGACATTGTATTGGCAGGAAGATTAGCAGCTAGTGTTAAAAAACAATTCATTTTGGCAATTCCTTTTGGAAAAGATAGAGTAGATTATGTTGCACTCGATTGGTGGAAAGCTTAGAAGCTTTTGATGTGGCCGGCTATTTTATCAAATATTTCAAATTGTGCTTTTGATACCTTGAATTCAAAGCTATTTTTCCATTTTCCATAAATTCTAACACCTTTTGACGTAGGATCAATGGTTATTGTTGCATCATCGACAGATTGTTGTGCAATAAGTTCGTTTAAGACAGAGTCAGAATTTAGTGTGTCAGCTATTTTTCCACCTTGCCATTCAACTTTAGTAACTTTTTTTGTGCCAAAATGTCCAGAAGTTTCCAAAATAGTTCGTGCTGTAAGATCGAGAGGGTTTTCTGCTTGTCTTTTAACAATGAAGTGAGCCTGAAAACGGTCCTGTGCGCCCCATGGAAGTGGATTTGGATCTTGCATGATTATCCCTTTTGTATTATCTGAATAACATCAATGTTCGTTCCAGTGACGTCTAAACAGCCTTTGTTTGTAACCATTCGAGTTGTTTGTGAAAACACTCTACTGTAATAATCATCATTTTCAACATCATCAGTTGCAATTTCTTTTGGGGTTGAATCTATAGCGATCTCTTTTAACATATCTGAAAATTTTTCAGGTATTGATTTAATGACAAATGTTTCAGGTTCGGTATCATGCATTAGCTATCTTCAAGATTACCCACAAATAAAGATAATTCTCTAGTGACAAGTAATTAATATTGGAAATCTAACAAAATTTTTGTCAGATTGAAGTTTGAAGATAAAGTTGTTTTAATCACAGGTAGTGGAACCGGCATAGGAATGACGGTTGCTAAGAAGTTCATAGAAAATGGAGCAAGTGTCATTATTTTAGGTAGAAGAAAAGAACCCCTTGAAAGCACATCAGAAATGCTAACAAAAATCATTAATGAGAAAAATTCAAAAGGATTTGTGAAGATATTTTCAGGAGTTGATGTTAGTGATGAAAAATCAGTTTCAGATATGTTTGATTCATTGAAAAATGATGGAATTAATGTAGATGTGATAGTAAATAATGCAGGAGTTTCAGGACCAGTAACATGCTTTTCTCATGCATCATTAGACGATTTTAGAAGTACGGTTGATATTCACCTAACAGGAACTTTTTGGACATCCGTACAAGCATTGAAAGTTATGAGAGAGGGAGGAAAAATCATTACAATTTCAACTTTCTTTGCTGAAGAAAGACCATTGGAACAAAGGCCATACAGATTCAGAGGCCCATATACAGCATCACAAGGTGCAAAAAATAGATTAGTTGAAGCAATGTCATGGGAGTTAACTGAAAAAGGAATCATATCCATTGGAACCAATCCAGGACCAGTTCATTCAGATAGAATTTACAAAACAGTTTATCCAAAAGCAGCATCAGAGTTTCTCAGAGTTAGTGGATTTGAAGATTTAGAACCTACTGAAGTGGAAGCTGCAAATAAAGAGCTTGTGGGATTACTTGGAGAAGATGAAAGTACAATTAAAAATGGAATTAAGGCTGCCGCAGAAAAATTAGGAAAACAAGAAACCACATTCACGAATTTACTAAACAAAGTTCAAAGTATTGCAGAAAAAATTCAGAAAAATACATCAACAATGATTGCAGATCAACAATTCTTATCACAAGATCAGGTTGCAACTACAGTGTTAACACTATCCGATGATGATCAAGCAAAAATTCTAAATGGAAAAATTATTCCAGGAGATAGAGTGTTCTACCCAGTCAGATCACATATTACATCAGTTCCAGAAACGGTAAAACAACATGATTATTCATCAAAAATTGCAGTACTGACAATTGATGCAACAGATGAAGAAGATGCAAAGAAGGCAGAAGAGATTGCGACAAATGTTCAATCAAATGGAGGTCAAGCAATTTGTTTCATTTCAGACAAATGTCCAAAAGAAATTCAGGATTCAATATCAAATAAATTCCATTCACATGTAATAGATTTTTCAAATAATGAAGAAGTTACAAGATGGTTTAACACAGCAAAAACAAAAGGAGATATTGAAATATTTATTCACATAACTGGCAAAGTTCCATCAATTTCAAAATTAACAGAATTATCTAGAAGTGAATGGGATGGATTAACAGACAAATTCATCAACATTCCAGCTACTGTCAGTCAAAACGCAATGAGTGTTTTTGTTCCTAATGGCTCAGACGATCCAAGACTTTTCAAAGATGCAAAAGGACGTATCGTAATAATTGGTCCAGACCTACCACACGGTAAAAAAATAGGCGGAGGGGAAAGAGCAAAAGTAGAGGTATTCAGAGGAGCACTAAGACCATTTGCAACAACTGTAAACCAAGAACTAAGCGATGTATTGAAATCAAATGTCAGAGCATTCCTAGTATTAGCAGGAACAGTAGACGGAAAAGAACCAAACAATACCAGAATTACAGACGCAGTGAATTATTTGATATCTGACGATTCAAGATCTAGTGCAGAAGTAATTTTCTGCCCTGATGAATCAAGATAAAAAATGGAAAAATTCAAATCATTAAAAGTAGGAAATGCGTTTGTTTCGACAACAAGTATTTCAAAAAAAGAATTAGACGAATACCTGGGATTTTCAAGAATAAAAAATGCAATGTTTGAGATAGACTCTGGAAAAGATGAGGACAGAGTGATTTCAGGAAGAGCAATTATTTCACGAATGGAAGGAGAATTTACAAGGTTGAGACAAATTTACGGAAATTATATTGTCCTATATGGAATTGATGGGGATGCAGAATGGGAAAATAGACAAACCAGATTTGTAAGACCAGTTTACACAGATCAGGTTATACGACTCAAATTTACAATTTCAGATAAAAGAGATATTGATGATGAGTATGGTTTGATTAGCGTAGATTTTGAAGCTACCTTTGAAGGTGGAGAATTAGTGTTAACATCAAAAAAAAATCTTTACAGGATTAAAAAAGAACCCCCAACGAATCGATAACCAATTTTGCTGCAGCAGCTAAAAGAACTAGTGTTATCAGAATTTTTAATTTTCTTTCTTTGATTTCTAAGGATAATCTAGCACCAAGTAGACCTCCTCCAAATGCACCAATTGCTAACAAAAATGCTTGTAAGTAATCCGGATGGCCTAATGCAGAATGTACCAAAAGACCACTGAGAGATGCAAACATCAAAACAAGCTGTGCAGTAGGAGCTGCCTTTCTCATAGGAATGCCTATTCCAATAACCATTAAAGGAACAAAAACAATCCCTCCACCAATTCCAAACAAGCTAGATATTATACCAGCAAAGAGACTTGCGCCTGCAGAAATTATCATCATTAATGCAGTTTTATTGTATGGCTTTTCATCGACCGCACGTTTTACAAAAATGTAAACTGCAGAAGCAATTAATACAAATGCAAATAAAATCTGAAACGCTACGGGAGTCACTACATCAGAAACAAATGCACCCAAAACAGTTCCAGGAATACACATTAACCCAAGTTTAATTCCAATTCCAAATTCAACACGTTTTTGGCGTGCATATGACACAGTAGATGCTACAGAATTACTGAAAGCTGCAAAAAGACTGTTACTTGCAGCTAATGAAGGAGGGAATCCAGCAAAAGTCATTACAGGTACCGCAATTATTCCACCACCAAGTCCAACAATAGAGCCCAAAATACCAGCTGCAAATCCCAACGGAATTAACCATAGATTTTCATACATTGTAAGTTAGGACAGAAGATCATGCGGTATATTAGATTTAGGAAAAAAAATTTAACTGCAATGACAACGTATTGACACCATGACTAAAGCATTTGTTTTGATTAATTGTGAATTAGGTTCAGAAGAACATGTTATTTCAGAGCTAAAAACATTTTCAGATGTAAAAGAAGTTCAAGGTACATTTGGAGCATATGACATTATTGCAGAAGTATCATCAGAGTCAATTGAGAAAATTCGAGAAACCATTACATGGAAAATCCGTAAAATTGAAAAAATTCGATCCACATTAACACTAACAAAAATTGAAGGGCAAGGAGAATAATTACACAGGGGCAATATAGAAAATTACACTTACGTTAGTTGTAATTTCTTCATCGCCCGACATAATTGGTGCAGATTTCATTGAAGACTCCATTGCCATCCCATCAAATGAGGCCCTCATAGGACTATCATAGTATGGAGTTACACCATCATGTATGACTACAGATTTCACTCCAACTATTTGTTGTTTCAATGGAACAAGTGCTTTTTCGGCTTTTTGTGTGGCATCAGTTATTGCATTAGCAATTAGATTATCACTTATTTTTTGAGATTTAACATCAGATAATTGAAAAGATACAGTGTCAACACGGTTTGCGCCAGAAGATACTGCAGCATCAATAATATTTCCAGCTAAATTAATTTTGTCAGTTTGGATAGACAATATATTAGAAACACGATAACCGATTAGAATTTGTTCATAGTTTCCATTAGAATCCTTTATGCTGTCGTATAATGGATAAATTCTAAAATTCGATGTTTGTATATCATCTTCAGATATTCCAGTTCCAGTTAATGACGAGATAACAGAGTTTAATGAATTAGAATTTTTAGACAAAGATTCATTGGCAGTTTTTGCTTCAGATTCTACTCCAAGAACTACGATTAGTGTATCAGGTTCAGAAGATGCAGATGCAGTGCCGGTAACCGAGATAATATTTTCTGTATAATCAAATTCTTCTGTCCAGTGAGTGATTATCTCATCACTTATTTCAGATTCGGCATCTTGAGATTCAGCTTGATTCTCATATTGAGTTAAAGTTACAGCAAAGGCTAAAACAAATACAACGCCAACTATCACAGCGATGTTAATCCGAGTATCCATAGAATTTATCAAAGAATATAGTATAAAAATTCACGAGTCAGATATAGATTAGAAATGAAGGATAATCCAATGATAGACCCAGTTACAGAATTAAAAAAGTTCTTTGAGGCCAAGAAATTTGATGCGGCAATTGAATTCTGTCAAAAACTACTAGAAAAAGATCCAAATGACCCTATCGCACTACAGAATCTAGGCACGGCATACTATATCGTAGGTGCATATGAAGATACCATAAAATGCTGTGACAGAATTATAGAAAAAGATCCAAATGAAGAACATGCAGTAAAAAATAAAATGCGTGCATTAGAAAGATTGGAATTACATGAACAGGTTTTAGAGTGTTGCGAGATCCTATTATCAAAAAATGATAAAGATGTGGATGCATTAGTTACAAAAGGCATTGCACTTAACAAAACAGGAAAACATGAAGATGCGTTAACACTGTACGATTTATCTTTAGAGTTGGATAAAACAAATGTCGATGCATTGATGAATATGGCAGTAACCCTAAGTTATTTAGGAAGATACCAAGATTCAATTCCATATTACGATACAGTTCAACAAATAATGCCAGAATTTTCTAGAGCTGCTGTTGAAAAATCAAAAGCATTTAAAGAATTAGGTAGAGAAGACGATGCGTTTTTAGCTGCACAAGGCTTGAGGTTAAAAGATGCAGAATTATTGAAACAAGATGCAAGAGATAACAAGTATTCAGTTCAACACGCATTTCTTTTGAAGAGATACAAAAGTTCAGAAAAAAAGAATTAACTACATTCTTTCAGGAGCATCAATTCCAAGTAAACCTAATGATGTCTTAAGAGTTTTTTGAAATGATACAACAAGGCACAATCTTGCGTTTAGTAATTCCGTAGTTTCAGATGCCAAGACCTTAACATGTTCATAAAATGATGAAAAAGTAACTGCTAATTCGTATGAATATTTTGCAATTACTTTAGGCGATAAATTATTAACAGAATCATTTACGTGAACATCAAACATTGCAATTTTTTTAATTAGATTTTTTTCATATTCAGAAGATAATAATTTAAATGCTGAATTAAAATTTGGTTTCACATCTGTTTTTTCAAGAATTCTAGATGCACGTGCATACGAATATTGAATATAACTACAAGTGTCACCTTCCAAACGAAGTGAATTTTTCAAATCAAATGTAATAATTTTGTCAAGATCCGGTTTTATCATTTCATAACGAATGGTTCCAACTGCAACAATGTTGGCAATATTTTGAAGTTCAGATTCAGACAAATTTTCATTTCGACTTTTGGATTCATCATAAACGCGTTTTGTGAGAGTTTCAAGCACGGTATCGGCATTTACATACAATCCTTTTCGTCCAGACATTTGTGCAGATTCACCATCCACAGATAAGCCTAATGATTTTACAGTATCAGCACTCAAAGTTACAGATTCATAGCCCAGATGCGTGTATGCACCTTCTTCTTTGAATTTTGCCATCAACCCCGATACAATTTTTTGTAAACGAATTTGTCTATTATCAATAACAGTGATGACTTTACTTCCAGAGAAATTTAATTTGTTATCACCCTCCAATGTTGTTTCATAGAGTGTTTGAGAATTTTTTTGTGTAGAATGTATTTTGTAATGAAATGGATCCTCAACTAAACCAAGCTTCCAAGCAGCATATGGAATATCTTTTGCAATGTATGTTGCAACACCATTACTTCTCACCAAAATTTTGTCATCCTCACCATCTGCAGGAATTACCCAACAACCTGAATTATCCCCTTCATTTTCATACTTGATTTGATTATCAGATTTGAGTTTTTCGAAAATTGTTTCCCATAATTTTGAATGTATTATTTGAGATTCAAAATTGAGACAATCATAGAAAACTCCTAAATTCCAAACTGTTTTCAATTGTTCATTCAATACTTTTCTAGTGATAGTTTGCGCAATTTTTGAAACTTCACTGGTTCTATCTTCAATCTGTTTTAGAATTTCATGTCGTTTTCCTTCTAATTCCTTATCAGATTCATATTTTTCAGTAGTTTTTACATATACGGTATCACCACAATAATGATCAAATTTTTCATTGTTAGGAGATTCTTGTGAAAAACCAAGTTCCGTAAAACCAACTATAATATCTGCAACTTGAAGACCAGAGTCATCCACATAATTTAGTATCTTGACATCATAGTTTGCTTTTTTTAGAATTTTGGATACAACATCACCTAAAATTATATTTCGTATATGCCCAACATGCAAGGCTTTGTTTGGATTTACCGAAGTATGTTCTACAACAATTTTTTCATTATTTCCAAATTCAAGTGTACCATAATTTTCTTGAAGAGATAATCCAATAACAAGATCATTGAATTTTGTGTAATCAATACTAAAATTGAGATATCCGCTTGGATGCGATTCAACATTTTTTATTTGCGGCATATCATCAAAATTGTACATCTCGGATAATTCTCTAGATATTTCCTGAGGGCTTTTTTTGAGCTGTTTTGAGAGTAGAAATGGAACATTACATGTAATATCTCCAAATCCAGGCTTTGCAGATTCTACTGAAAATTTGACAGGCTCACAATTTTTTGCTTCCAATATTTCATCAGTTTTACTTCGTATATTTTCAAGTAAATTGAGAAAGACCATACATTTAGAATTCAGATGATATCATATCTAAGCCTTCCAATAGGCCTTCACCAGAATTTTTTGTGGTTACAATTTTTGCAATTTCTTTTAATTCTGGAATTGAATTATTCACCGCAATATTGTTTTTTACAGTTCTAAATAGTGGAACATCAGTTTCACTATCACCTAGGGCAATTGTATCTTCAAGATCAGCATTTAACATTTCAAGTGCTTTGATTAATCCTGAACCTTTGTCAATACCACGGGAATTGATGTGATATGCATAACCACTATCAAAAAGTCCTACGTTGAATCCTTTTTCATCTAATAGTTTTTGGGCATTTTGTATATCAAAAGTTCTATCTAAAACAACTTCGGTAAGTCTAGGAAAAACAGGTTTTTCTAAAATTGGTTCATCAAGTATTCCTTTTAGATATGAAAAAGCATTTTGACATTCATCTTTATTTCCAAGCAACTTGTGAGTCATTATTTCTCCATGAGTGATACAGCCTCCATTTTCACCCACACCGAGTAATGTTAGTCCACCAAATATAGAAAGAATGTATGCCTCTACTGAAGAACGACCTGTAACGAAAATTACATGATGTCCGTCATTTTTTAAATTTCTTAATTTTTCTAGAGCTTTTAGATGAATTGTTCCAAATCCATTTAACGTGACAGTTCCATCAATATCAACTGCAAGAACTTTTTTCTTCAATGATCTTTCATTTTAGATACCATTAATGAGTAAAGCGTTAGAAACCTTTGATATTGAGTTAATTTGTAAAGAAATTGAACACTAATGGGAATTCCAGAAAAAATTAAAGCTATACAAGATGAAATACTTCGAACACAGAATAACAAAGCAACTGAACATCACATAGGATTACTAAAAGCAAAAATTGCCAAACTGAAAAGAGAACAAGAAACCGAACAAATCAAAAAAAGTGCTAAAAAACAAGACGGATTTGATGTAAAACGAACGGGAGATGCTACAGTAGTTTTTATCGGATTACCTAGTGTAGGTAAATCTACATTATTGAATAGATTAACAGGCTCAAAATCTGCAGTTGGCGCATTCCAATTTACAACATTAACGGTAGTTCCAGGGGTTATGAATTACAGAGGAGCCAGAATTCAAGTTTTAGATTTACCAGGAATCATTAAAGGAGCATCAACTGGAAAGGGTTTAGGAAAGAGAATTCTTTCAGTTGCAAGAAGTGCAGACATAGTGTTATTGGTGTTAGACGTGTTTCAACCATACCATGAAGATGTGTTAATTAATGAATTAGGGAACATCGGAATTAGATTGAATCAAACACCACCAGATATTGTAATTGAAAAATCAACTACAGGTGGAATTGCAGTTGCTCAGCAAAAAAAATTAAAGAAAATGTCAGAAAAATTATTGAAGGAGATTCTAAATATTTACGGATACACTAGTGCAAGAGTTGTAATCAAAGAAGATATCGAATCAGAACAGCTTATTGATTTTATAAATGGAAATAAAACATATGCAAAAGGCATTACCATATTGAATAAAATCGATCTAGTTGATGAAAAATTTTTAAAAGATGTGTCCAAAAAATTAAAAACTGATTTTATACCAACCTCAGCTGATTCGAATAGAAATATCAATCAATTAAAAGAAAGAATTTACAATGAATTACAGTTCATTCGTATTTATCTTAGACCGAAGGGTGGAGAGACTGATTTTAAAGAACCTCTAATTGTGAGAAAAGGGAATACAGTTGCAGATGTTTGTAACAAATTACATCGAAATATGAAAAAAGATTTTAGATTCGGATTAGTTTGGGGTAAAAGTGTAAAGTTTGGAGGACAAAGAGTCAGTCTAAATCATGTTTTAATTGATGAAGATGTCCTAACAGTAGTTAAAAAAAGATGATTCTAGAAAAAGAATTCTATGAGCGAGAAACTATAACAGTAGCAAGGCAATTGATTGGGAAAAAATTAACCAGAAAAATAAAAAATATAAAATTAACAGGAATAATTACCGAAACTGAGGCATACAGAGGGAAAGATGATTCTGCCAGTCATGCAGCCACAAATTTGACAAAAAGAAATAGTATTATGTTTGGACCTGTTGGAATGTCATATGTTTATTTTACTTATGGAATGTATTTCATGCTGAATGTTATTGCAAAAAGTAAAAAACAAAATGCAGGTGCAGTTTTAATTCGAGGGATTTATCCTCAAGATGGAATTAAAATTATGATTAAAAACAGAGGTATGAAAGATATTAACAGGATTACAAATGGTCCAGGAAAGCTAACAATTGCAATGAATATTTCAATGAAAGAAAATAATCTAGATTTAACAAAAAAGTCATCAATTTACATTAGTGAAGGAATTATTCCAAAAAAAATAAACAAATTACCGCGAATAGGAATTTCAAAAGCAGTTGATAAAAAATGGAATTTTAGTATTAACTCAAAAGATTATTTTTGATCTTTATCATCATCTTCTAGAGTCCAAGGAAGAAAGCGTCCAAGTATACGGCTCCAATCCATTCTTAACATCAATACAACTACAGCAGTCATCACAGCGCCAAAAACGACAATACCAATAATTATCGGAGTAGGATCATCCAAATCTTCAGGTTCAGTAATTCCAAACATTTCAAAGATTGGGTCAACTACAGGACCACTCAAATAATGAGCCAATATAACAATTGCATAACATAAAACAAGTTTTCCGGTTAATGTTGCAATAAAGAATCTTAGAGGATTGTACTTTGCTAATCCAAGTGGAACGTATATGATGTCATCAGGAATTGGGGTAGCTGCAGCAACAAATGCAGCGGCTGCACCATATTTTTTTACTAATCTTTGAAATGGCAACATACGCTGTTTTGTTTTTTCAGACATAATTTTTCGTCCACCATAGCTAATTACAAAAATTATTTGTTTTGCAACAGTAGCAGTAACGGCTGCAATTATCGCAAGTATGTGTAGATCAAATTGATCACCGACAGACATTGTAACTAATAAAATGAAAGATGGAATCGGGACAAAAGGGATTAAAGAACCAAAGAAACTAACTAATGCAAGTCCTAAATATCCAACTTCTGAGGAAAAGAATGGAATAAAGTCCCAAAGATCCAATAGATTATAAAATTTACAACCGTATATAAAAAAATGGAATTTAGTTAATCATTAAAATATTCGAAAATGAGTAATTAGATGAATGACTGAAAATGAAGACTATGAAATAGCAGATTTAATCTCAAAAATCAGCCCATACATCAGATTTATCGGAGTAATTAGTAAAACAGGAGAGCTTCTTTCCTACTACAGACGAGAGGATTTAGATCCATTATTAGACCAAAAAAAGACACAATATCAATTTGCTCAAATTGCAATCAAAACCGAACTTGAAGAACAGTTCGATGATCAATTAGGAGATACAGAATTTGTATGGGAAGAAAGAACCGCAGTTCAAACAATTGCGTTTGCAATTTCTTCAAAAAGAATTTGGATTACAATTGACAAAAAAGTTATTCGCTCAGAGATGCTTAGAATTATAGATGCATGTCTTCCTATTGTTAAACGCTATTCATGAAATATTATAAAAAAAATAAAAAAAAATAGTAGTTACTCGATAATAGATTGTTAAGAAAATTAATTTAAAATTACTAATCTTAGTCTACTTTTTTCACTGATTTTGCGGCTGGGCCTTTTTCTGATTCACCAATTTCAAACTCAACTTTATCGCCGTCGTTAATTCGACCTTGAACTTCTGTCATGTGAACAAACAAGTCCTTGTCTTCATTTTCGCGTTCGATAAAACCGAAGCCTTTAGTTTGGTTAAACCATTTTACGGTTCCTGTTTCCATCTTAATTTTCTGTGTTTTACACCACTATATCAATTAATGAAACAATCAAATTTAATCAAAAAGAGTCATAATTGTTGGCTGTAAGACCATGCATGCCTAAGCTCATGTATGGCAGGCTAACGGATTATTTACAAAATTAGCATATTTACACGCGAATCAAGTATTTTATACGTAAAATTAATCAATAGGAATAGATCGGTTTCTATACTAGTGATAATCAAAAAAAAATATGGTAAAATATGTATGCAAAAGCTGTAAGACAGAATGTGACGATATTACAGAGCACATGTTAAAAGTTCATAAATTCTCTAAATGGATTATGGAACTACAACTTAAAACAAATCCAAATACATACAAAAATTGTTTTGAGAAAAAAGCTTAGAATTATAATATAAAATTTTGTAACTTAATTCTTTCATTTTATTCTTACATCCAATTATTTGTGTTAGATTTTAATTCATTCGAAAAAAGGTTAAACATGGAAAAAGCAATTTGGGATGACATGGCTATTGATTATGATAAGAGCGTAGAAGATAATCAAGATCCAATAGTTGCCAACTATCTTAAAAAAGAAATTGAAATTCTTAGTACATTATGCAAGAGAGTTTATGATTCAAACAGAAATTGTTCAATTATTGATATGGGTGCGGGAACCGGACGAGTGATATTTGCACTAAATGAGAAATTACAAAAGAACACCATCAAATTCTACGGAGTAGAAGTATCAGAACAAATGCTAAATCATGCAAATAGAAAAAATCAAAAACATGAAGGTATTTCAAAGATTAAATTTTTAAAATTCGATCTAACAAATGAGGATTTATCAGGAAGTTTTCAATCTGATGAGACAAATATTGTAATGTGTTTATACAATACACTAGGCGTTATTCCTTCAAATAAACGACAAAAATTCATCAACAACATGAAAAGTATAGCAGGAGAAAAAGGATTGACAATAATAACAATATTTAACGGAGATGATTTTGGTTTCGTAGCACCAAAATTATACAATCCTATGATGCCTATGATTAAACAAATAGATCAAGATTCTTTCGATGAAAGAAATAGAGTTTTTCAAAACGGTCTTGGTTTTAGAAGTCAATGGTTTACAAAAAATGAATTAAAATCAATGTTAAATACCAATGTAGAACCAATTCCAATTAATGTGACAATTGATGACACATCATATACTTTTGGAAATGTGTTTGTAGACAGAAATATTTGAGTATTATTAGTTAAAGATGTGTTGGAGGTTCGTGACTTCCACATGGATGAATATTTTCACCTTCATCTTCACATGTTTCAATATGGTATTTCATAATGTTTAATTTTTTTACTAATAAAAAAAGAATCACCTTGATGTTTTATTCATAAAGCCAACATGAGACATAACCAGTTTTTGTTTTAATTTTTGGAGGATCTTTTTTACATTTTTCCATTGCTTCAGGACATCTATCATAAAACTTACAGCCGTCAGAAGGATTTACCAAATTTGGAGGTATTCCCGGAATGAATTTTGGTTTTGTATTTTTTGATAAAACAGGAATTGATTCTAACAGTCCTTTTGTATAGGGATGCTTTGGTTCAAGAAAAATTTCTTCAGAAGTTCCAAATTCAATCATTTGTCCCCCATACATAATTCCAATTTTTTCAGCAACCTCTGATAAAACTGCCAAATCATGAGATATTATCATGAATGATTGACCATTTTTTTTCAATTTTTTAAAAAGATTAACAATTTGAGCTTGTATTAGAACATCCAGCGCAGTAGTAGGTTCATCTGCAATTACAAACTTTGGTTTCAAAATTAATGCCATAGCAATAACAACTCGTTGTTTCATACCTCCGCTTAATTCATGAGGAAATTTCTTCAATACAGATTCGTCCAAATTGACAGAGTTCAAAGATTGAAGTATAGATTGTTTTGAATCACCTTCAAAATTGTGTTGTTTTAGAACTTCTTCAAATTGTTGTTGTATTGAAAAAACAGGATCAAGTGAGTTCATTGCACCTTGAAAAACCATGGAAATTTCTTTCCAGCGTATAGTTTTATCAAACTCATCAATAGGTACATCAAGTAAGGATTTTCCATCAAATTTGATTTTTCCAGAATAAATTTTTCCATTAGAAACCATTTGGATTATTGACAAGCCAAGTGTACTTTTTCCACATGCGCTTTCTCCTGCAATTCCAATTGATTCTCCCTTATCAATTGCAAATGTGACATCCTCTAATGCATGAACTAACCCTTTCGACGTATTATATCGAGTAGTCAAATTTTCAATTGAGATAAAACTCATATTTTTAGTTATGAGAGGTTAGATTAAGTTTTTACTTGTGTATATTTTCAACATTACATGGATATTTCAAGAACACATCTAATTGAAGAACTAAATTCATCTATGGAAGGAAAAGATGTTATCTTTGGAGGATGGGTAGTAGATCTTCGAAAGCTTGGAAAAATGGCATTTTTAACCGTTAGAGATGTTACAGGAATGTGCCAAGTGATAGTTAAAGGAGATTCGATGAGTTTGTTAGAAGGATTAAACAGACAAAGCGTCGTAAGAGTTCTAGGAAAGATACAAGCCAGTAAAGCAAAAGATTTTGATTTTGAAGTTTCTGCAACAGAGATTCAAGTTCTTGCAAAAGCAGAATATCCGCTTCCAATAGATCCAATTGGAAGATTAGAAAGTGATATCGATAACAGATTGAATTCAAGAGCTCTGGATATGAGAAATCAAAAAACTGCATCAATTTTTAAACTTAGAAGTAAAGTTTTAGCATCAATTAGAGAGACTCTCATTAAAAGAAAATTCATTGAGATTAACACACCAAAGATTATTGGTAGTGCAAGTGAAGGAGGATCTGATTTGTTTGATCTTGACTATTTTGGACAAAAAGCATACTTGGCTCAGAGTCCACAATTATACAAAGAACAGATGACAATTGGATTAGAAAGAGTATTTGAGATTTCATCATTTTATAGAGCAGAAAAATCACACACAGGAAGACACCTGAGTGAATTTACTAGCGTCGATATTGAGGCTGCAATGATGGATTATACTGATGTGATGGATGTTTTAGAATCAATTGTAGTAGATGTTTTCAAAAATACATCTGAAAATTGTAAAACAGAACAACATGAAATTGGATATGAGATTAAAGTTCCAAATTCACCATTTGAACGAGTAACATACACACAAGCATTAGAAGAATTGAGTAGTATGGATATCAAGATAGAATTTGGAGAGGATTTACAAGATTCGCATCTCCGTAGATTAGGAGAAAAACATCCAGGATTTTTCTTTTTGACAGACTGGCCTATGAAACTAAAACCATTTTACATTCATGAAAAAGATGATGATCCTACACTTTCACGTTCATTTGACTTGCAATATGGATATCTTGAATTATCATCAGGAGGACGTAGATTGCACGACCCAGAGCAGTTAAGATCTAGATTGAAAGAACAGGATTTAGATCCTTCAGGTTTTGAAGAACATTTGAAAACATTTGGATGGGGAATGCCTCCACATTCAGGTTGGGGAATGGGGTTAGATAGACTAATGACAGTTTTGATTGGAATTGACAATGTTAGAGAGGTAGTTTTGTATCCAAGAGATCCAGATAGGCTCAAACCATAAAACTTGTGGAAAAAAATTAGATAAAAAAACAAACATTGGTGACAGTGTTAGATATCAAATTAAATTGTATTTTGAACAATTAGAATGACAACTGAAGAACGTAGTAGAGCCGCAATATTGGGATGGATAGGTCACGATCTTGCAGCACTAAAACGAAGCTATGCATCTGTAAAAGGCTGGGAAACTAGAAGAAGAAATTAACAGTACTATAGTCTGCTGGTAATTTCACTAGTGAATTCCTGTGTGGATTTTTCTCCACCGATATCTTTAGTGGTAATGCCGGATTTTATCAAATCTAATACTACATCTTCAAGTTTCTTACCTGCAGAAATGCAATCAGAATCATTATTTTTTGAGCCCAACCAGTCTAACATCATTTTTGTAGAAAGTATGAATGAAGAAGGATTAGCGATTTGTTTTCCAGCAATATCAAAAGCAGCGCCATGAACCGGTTCAAACAAACCAAAATTATCACCTAAATTTGCAGCAGGTGCCATGCCTAATCCACCAACAACTTGAGAGGATTCATCAGATAAAATATCACCAAACAAGTTTGTAGTCACAATTACATCAAATTCATGAGGAGCTCGAATCAAGTTCATAGCGCATGCATCAACATACATTTCATCAAAACTAACATCAGGATAGTCTTTAGATACTTCTTCACAGCTTTTGGCAAAAAGACCATCAGTCAATTTCATTACATTTGATTTATGAACACATGTTACACGTTTTTGTTGATTTCTATCAATTGCAGTTTCAAATGCATGTTTTGCAATTCTTTTTGATGCTTTTTCACTAATTATCCGTAAGGCAACCGCAGTGTCATCTACCTGAAATTCTTCACCAGTATAAAGATCTTCAGTGTTTTCACGTACAATTACAAGATCAATATCGTTTCGTAAAGCAGGAGTATTTGGATATGATTTTGCAGGACGAATATTTGCATACAAATCTAACTTTTGTCTTAATGCAACAATTACATCTTTAGCACTTTCTCCAACAGGAGCTTTCAAGCATGCATCAGATGATTTGATTGATTCAAAAACATCATCAGGTAATGCATTACCAGTTTTTTCAAGTGCCGTATCACCGGCTACAAGAGATTTAACATCAAATTTTACATTTAGTTTGTCATGAATTGTATCTAAAATTGTTTTTACAGATTCAGATAATTCTGGACCAATTCCATCACCGGTTATTAAAGAAATTTTATACATATACTATCACCTAAAATATTATAATGATTAAATCTTCTTTTCCTTTAGAATATTTTTTAACATTATACGATTAATTCCGTCAACCATAGCTTGTACACTTGTTGTGACAATATCTTCACCAACAGATTTTGATGAAATGATACTACCACGTACATCTTCAACTTTTACTGTAACTTCACATAATGCATTAGCGCCACCAGAAATAGAATCCAATTTGTATTCCTTTAATCGTACTTCATCAGTTATCTGACTAGTAATTTTCTGTATTGCATTTAATGCTGCATCAACAGGACCAACACCAAAGTCAGTTGCAGAAAATTCCTGTCCATCAACATTTAATTTTATAAATGCATAAGGCATTGTTCCAACGCCAGTGGATACAGAAAATCCGGTTAATTGAACAATGCGTTTTAATTTATTTTCACCAATCACTTCATTTGCCATGGATAACAATTCAACTTCAGTCACTTGTTTTCCTTGGTCACCTAACGCCTTTACTTTTTCCAAGATTTGCTTTGTTTGTTCTTCGTTTGGTTCAATACCATACTCTTTGAGCATTGCATTCATGCCGTGAATTCCAGCATGTTTTCCTACCTGTAACCAACGTGTTCTTCCTACAATTTCAGGACTAATCGGTTCATAAGTTAAAGGATTATTCAATACACCATGGGTATGAATTCCAGATTCATGGCCAAATGCATTTTCGCCAACTATTGCTTTGTTTGGCTGTACAGACATTCCTGCTAATTTTGAAATATATCTAGAAGTTTCATAGATTAATTTTGTATTGATATTTGTATCCCATTTTTTCTCAAATTGTAAACTGGTTAATGCCATAACGAATTCCTCTAAAGAGGCATTTCCTGCACGTTCGCCAATTCCATTAATGGTAACATGAGCACATGATGCACCAGATTGTACACCAGAAATTGCATTTGCGACAGCTAACCCAAAGTCATTGTGACAATGGACACTAATTGGTAATTTTGATACTTCAATTGCATCCTTTGTAATTTCGCCTATGTATTGCGGAGTAGAATAGCCTACAGTATCTGGAATATCAATTCTGTCAGCACCAGCACTAGCAACAGATCCAAAAACTTTTTTCAAAAATTCCCTATCAGTTCTAGTTGCATCTTCTGCAGAAAATTCTACTTGTAAACCTCTAGATTTTCCATACTCTACAGCCTCAATGGCTTTTTCCAAAGCTTCATCACGAGTCATTTTTAATTTATACTCTAAGTGAATGTCGGAAGTTGCAATGAATGTGTGTATGTAATTTAATCCACAGTCTACAGCAGCATCAATATCTTTTTTGTTTGTTCTTGCTAATCCACATAATTCTGCATTAAGTCCTTCCGCAACAATTAATTTTACACCTTCTTTTTCTCCTTCAGAGATAACAGGAAAACCAGTTTCAATTGCATCGACACCCAATTCATCAAGTTTTTTTGCAATGTTTAATTTTTTTTCTGGAGATAATGAAACACCAGGTGATTGTTCTCCATCACGTAAAGTTGTATCAAAAATTCTAATGTTCATGCTCTTCACGCTCTAATGCAGTTATACCAGTTCGTGCCATTTCTTTTAATCCAAATTTCTTTGCCAATTCTTCAAAGGCACTAATTTGATGAGGGGTTGCAGTCATTTCTACAATAATTGACTCTTTTTTGGCATCATGTATTTTTGCAGAGTATGCACTGGCTAATTTGTTAATTTCCATACTATCCTCTGGTTTGTTTACTTTAATCTTAAACATTACCAACTCCCTATACACAGAGTTATTCACATCTAACCTACGAACCTCAATTGTGTCAATCATTTTGTCAAGTTGTTTGACAATCTGTGTAATTTGCTTCTCATCACCAATAGTAGTGATAGTCATTCGTGAATATTTTTTATCTTCAGTGACACCTACAGAAATACTATCGATGTTAAAATTACGTGATCTGAAAAGATGTGTAACCTTAAATAAAATTCCAGGTTTATTTTCCACTTTGATTGATAAAATTGCCCAAACCATTTCTATCACATTATGATGGTAAGATCATATCCTTTAATCCAGTTCCAGGTGCAACAAATGGCAATACATCTTCTTCAGGATCTATTGGTATGTCGATTACAGTTGCAACATCACTTTTCAATGCAGTCTTAATTGCACTGTCAAGCTCATCCATTGATTGCGCACGTAATCCTTGTGCACCATATGATTCAGCTAATTTAACATAATCAGGACATTTTTTTAGATCAACACCAACCATACGACGGTCATAAAATGTTCTTTGCCATTGTGCAACCATTCCTAAAGAATAATTGTTTATCAAAAATACAATTACAGGCAAGTCCTCTAATACTGCAGTTGCAAGTGAATTTTCGGTCATGTTAAAGCTACCATCACCTGCAATGTCAACTACAGGAACATCAGGACGTGCAGTTTTTGCTCCAATTGCTGCAGGAAATCCCCAACCCATAGTACCCAAACCAGTTGAGCTGAAAAAAGTTCCAGGATGTATTGCATCAAAGAATAGTGAAGCCCACATTTGGTGTTGACCTACTTCAGTTGTTACAATAGATTCGTTTGGAAGTAATTCTCGTAATTTTCTAAGAATTTTTGCAGCACCCATTTCACCAGGATGTATTTTCAAATTTTCTCGCCAGTATTGTTTAACTTCTTTTACATGTTTTAACCAAGGATTATCATCAGAAGTACGTACAGCTTTATCCATTAACATTTTTCCAAATATACGTAATGAGGCACGTACATCACCTACTACAGCTACAGAAGTTGTTTGGTTCTTTCCAATTTCTGCAGGATCAACATCCATGTGAATAATTTTCAAGTTCTTTTCAAACTCTGCAAATGTACCAACAGAGCGGTCTGAGAATCTAGTTCCAACCGCCAAAACACAATCAGCTTCAGTCATCAATTTATTGGCTTCAGCATGTCCATGCATTCCAATTGGACCTAAGGATAACGGATGATTTTCAGGAAATGCACCTTTACCTTTGAAGGTAGTTACTACAGGAATCATTAGTAATTCAGCTATTGATTGTAATTCTGCAAATGCAGATGAAATGATTACACCACCACCAGCAAGAATTATTGGTTTTTGTGCAGATAACAATAATTCAACTGCACGGGCGGTATTTGTAATATCAGGATCAGCCCAAGGATGATAACCAGGAACTCTTACTTCATCAGGAAAAGTAAATTTACCTTCATTTTGTTGAACGTCTTTAGGAATATCTAATAATACAGGACCAGGTCGTCCAGTTTCTGCAATGTAAAATCCTTGTTTAACCATTGTTGGAATTTCTTCAGGAGTTCGTGGTTGATATGAATATTTTAATGCAGGATTAGCCATACCGATGATGTCACTTTCTTGAAATGCATCTTTTCCAATCATTGCTACAGGAACTTGACCAGTTACTGCAACCATTGGTGCAGAATCTGCTTGTGCAGTTGCAATTCCAGTTAACAAATTGGTTGCTCCAGGTCCAGAAGTTGCAAAACATACACCAGGTTTTCTACTTACTCTACCAAAACCATCTGCCATATGTGCAGCGGATTGTTCATGTCTTACTAAAATATGACGAATGTTACTTTTTCCCAATTCATCATACATTGGAAGGTTCGCACCTCCCGGTAGACCGAAGACTTCCTTTACTCCTTCTTTTTCCAATGATTTCATTAGCGCTGTTGCGCCGATCATATTTTCCATTTTATTATTATCATTCATAATCCTAATTTAAATCGGTAAATTGGCTATAGTTTAGAGCAGCAGGTCAACTAGCAATGAGATACCAAAAGTGCTAATTGTTGCTTGTTGTTGCAATGAATCAAAATCAGGCGATCGACTAATAAGGCTTCCTTTTTAGAAATGATGTAACGTGTCTGAACAAGAGGAAATTATAAAAATTGTAGAATCATTTTTTGAAATTGGGAAATCAAAAAAATTAGAAATTCTAAAAGATATTCAAATTAATGATTCATCTTTTTCAAGTTTTAGTGATGTTCCACCATATGATCTAAAAGATTTTTCAACAACAGTAGCGTTGGAAGAATTAAGATTCATTAGTATTTCAGATTATGATTACATCATTAATAATGTGAAAGTTAGTATTTTTGGAGATGCTGCAATAGTTGCACTTGAATTAATACAAAAGGGAATGCTAGTAGACAACAAAGCATTCACAGGAGAACATATCACAATCCCAGGTAGGGCTACATTCGTATTAATTAAAAAGCCAACGTGGAAGATCGTACATCTTCATTTATCAAAATCTGGAAACTAG
>JAOLYB010000014.1 GCA_028343215.1 Candidatus Nitrosopelagicus sp.
TTGCAACATATCAGTGAAATATGCAGTATGTATTGAATCAGCTTCATGAAATTTACCAGTATGTGAATTAATTATTTTCTCATATGTTTGAATAAATACACTAGAACCTGTTTTTGATAGTCTCATTAATCCAACAAATTCACCTGTTTTTGTATTTTCAGAATTTTTTAATGATGAAATAGATTCATTTGTAGACTTCCTAAGCTCACGTCCGTCTACGATTCTAATACAGATATTATTTTTAATTTGTCCAACCGTAGCTTCATACTTCAAATGCTTATTTTCTCCTTCGTAGTTTTTTTCCCAATTAAAATCCATCCCCAAACCTATCGAACCATCAAAATCTATAAGAGGTTTCAAAATATTTTCATCAAATATTACATCTCCGTATGATACAATTACATCATCATCCATTATTGAACGTGCCAACATGAATGAGCTGAGAATGTCATGTTCCATGAATTTTTTATCATGTATGAACGAAATATCTTTAAAATTATACTGCTCAGGATGAGGTCCAATTATTACAGTTATGTCGTGGATTCCATATTTTTTAAAAATAGAAATTTGATGCTCCAGTATTGTTTTATCATTTACATTAACTAATGATTTAGTAGTATTTTTTGTTAATTCACCTAATCTAGATCCAATACCTGCAGCTACAATTATTGCTTTCATGATGTATTGGGGTTTAGTTTGGCATAAGTTAATGCAGCACAGATTGTTTTTGAATCAATTATTTTCCCGTTGGTTATCATTTTTAATAATTTTTTAAAATCAATTTTTACTAGACTGATAAATTCATCATCTTCCAACATCATTTCAGAAATTTTTTTAATATCACTTGCCACATAGCAATGTATGAATTGTGTATTATATCCTACATTGGGATAATAATCAATTAGGTGTTTCAATTTTTTTGGTTTGTAACCAGTTTCTTCTATTAACTCTCTAATTGCACAAGCTCTTGGTTTTTCATTTCTTTTGAGCGTTCCAGCAGGAATTTCAAGAACATATCCATGCGGAAATCTATGTTGTTTTACTAATAGCACCTTTTTACCTTCAAATGCTAAAACTGCAGAAGCCCCATTCTGTTCGACTATTTCACGTTCAAATTTTTTATTTTTTAATGAAATATCATAAATATTAACAGTGATATTTTTTCCATCATAGACTTTCTTTTTTTTGTTTTTTGTTTGAATCATTTTAGAAATCATTCATCATCCCAACAAAGATATGTTGTATGATTTGATGTAATGAGAGGCCTTCTCCATAATTTTTGATTTGGAAGCATTTTCAAGGTCTTACTTTTACCTATGCGTGAATGACCATAAACATCAATATTATCTTGAACCATTTTGAATTGTTCATCATCAATTTCAAATGAGACTTTTAGTTTTTTCTCTAGTTTGAAATTATCTAGTTTAAGATTATTTTTAGGAGATAACCATGTTGGGATGTTATAATCAAAATAATATTGAGGGTTTGTTTCTAAACGATCCTGTCCAAGAACATTATGAGATAAACCCCTACAATAATTTGCAACAGATTCAAATTGTTTTTCTAAATCGTTATCATAATTTTTTGAATTTTTAATTAATTTATGAGCAGATGCGATTACATGTTCAGTCCAATCACCCATTAATTCAGATATAACCACAGCTTTGTAATGATAAATCACATTAGTTCCGGCTTCTCCATTAAGTAATTTTTTGTATTCAGAATCTTTTTGGAAATTTTCCAGCAGATCTTTTGGTGAATCCCATAATTCATCTATTGTGTCATTTTTGAATTGTTCTATAGCATTTTGAGTATTTTCTGATGATTCATTTCTACTTGTAAGCATTCCATAATAGAGTTCAAAAACATCAATTTCTTGTTCACGTAATAATTTTTGAATTGCGTCAAAAACAATTCCTTGATTTGTTACAAAAATTATGAATGCTAAAACTCTCAGTTCAATATACTCTTCAAATGTCATAGTTTTTGAACCAACAACTACTTCTTCATATTCAATTACTTTTTTCTCATTACTTAATTGAGCAAAATCTCTTTGAAGTACTCTGAATTTTGTTTTCATTTCCCATTTTTTTCGTTCTTCTGGTAAACCCATTTCAGAGCCATCCAAAAGCATGCACGTATGGACTACTATTTCATCCATTCTAGCTTTTACAAGATCACGTAGTGTTTGAATATGATTTTCAAATGTTTCACCAGGTAAACCGAGAATTACTTCTGAAGTTGTTTGTAGATCAGCTTCTTTTAGTGCAGGGTATAGTGCAAGCATATGATCAACACTTATGTTATCTCTACGAATATTATGTAAAACATCAGGATCAAGAGATTGTACCGACATTGTTACACGTAGTGAATTATTCAATTTCTTTATTGCATTAATAATTTTATCTTTTTGGTTTTTTCCAGTTGTGCATTTTATGTATTTTGGATAATCAAATTTTTGTTGTATTTTTGCAAGTGATTCACATATTTCTAAATCACGAGGATACATACCAAAATTCAAATCACTGATATGAAGACTATGTGTATTTTTTGGAGTATGCTCTGCAATATACTCTATATCTGATTGAACACGTTCAATACTAAAATGATTAATTTTATTTACTTCATCTCGACCGTCAGTACAAAATGTACAATGAAATGGACATCCACGATTAGTTTGTAACATTGGAGTTAACTTTCCATCAAAAAATTTATCCATCATTCCATTTTGATAAGGGGAAGGAATTTCATTTAATGATGAAATTCTAATTGTTGGAATGCTATAATGTATTTCTCCATTATTATCTCTAGAAATACATCCTTCAATAGGATTTTTTTGTATAGATTCAGAAGCATTTTCCAGTGAGGTTAATTTTAGAACTAGACTAACAATGTTAGAGAAGCCTGTTTCACCTTCGGTTGGAACATAAACATCAACTTCAGGATATTGTTTCATGAATTTTTTTTGTGAAGGAAAATCTATAGGAAAATTCGGTCCTCCCCAAACAGTAACTACGTCTGGATTTGATTTTTTACACATTTTAAAAATTTCAGAACTAACATTGTGAGACCAACAGTAGTTGCTTAAACCCAAAATATCAGGAGGACTTTCGTTTACTGCTTTATCAATATCTTCAATATACTTGAATAATGTAATTTCAACTGCATCACCAAATAATTTTTTGCAGTAACTTGCAATAAAACCAACATTTAGAGGAAATGCTTCAGTAGCTAATGTAACTGTAGTATATGTTAGATCACCTAGATAGATTTTCAGTGGTTTGGTTCTTTCCAAAGAATCTTAATAATTAGTTGACCATATATAAACAATATTCACAAATTATAATTCAATTCAGCTAAACAAAAATTTTTTTTGCTCTAGCAAGATCATCAGGCGTATCAATTTCACACCAATTACCAGTAATTATTATGGGATTTATGCTAATTCCTGTCGATATTAGTTCCTGTAGTATATCAACAAATTTTGCTTTCTGGAATGATTCCGCATCATGAAATTTTCCAGTGTGATTATTTTCAAGTTTTTCATAATGTTCAATCAGAATTTTTGAGCCTTCCGAAGATAACTTCATTATTCCCAATAATTCACCCGTGTCTACATTTAGGTCAGCATCTATCTGTTTTGCGGAAACTTGAACAATTTTATTATTTTTTAAAAGAACTTTATCAGCCTTGTCAATAGGATTATCATTTCTTTCTAGGTAAGATTTTTTCCAATTCTTATCAATTGCAATTGCGATATGATCATTTACATTTAGTACTTGTTCAAGAATTTGTTCATCAAAAAGAATGTCACCAAACATTATAAGAATATCTCCAGAAAATTTTTCACGTGCTCTCATCAAACTTCCTGCTTGTTCATCTGTAAGAAAATTTGAATTAAAAACATATTCTATATTTTTAAATGTGAATTTTTCTTTTTTATATCCAGTAACAATTACAATATCGTTAATATTTTTTTTATATAGCAAATTAATTTGTCTTTCAATAATTGATTTACCATTTACATCAACAAGGGGTTTTGGTAAATCATTAGTTAATGTACCAAGTCTAGAACCTTTACCTGCAGCAATAAATATGGCTTTCATAATTCTAGTTTTGCAGTGATTTTATAAATCGATTTTTAATTTGAGGCGGAGTAATATCAATTCGTTTACTAACTATATCACTTTTATCTATTTTGACAAGTAACATAATTGGACCTGTAATGGAGTTTATTTTTTTATAAAAATTTTCTATTTGAATTTTATTTTTAACTTGATATACTTTATAATTTAGAGATTTGGCAATTTTGGATAAATCAATTTGATTAGCTGCAGTTGGTTGTCCACCAGTAGATTCATGACTACCATTATCAAAAATTACATGAATCAAATTTTTTGGTTTTAGTGTTCCTATTGTGGTTAATGACCCCAAATTCATCAAAATGTTTCCATCTCCATCAAAAACATAAATTTTTTTCTTTGGATTTTTTAATGCTACTCCTAATCCAATAGATGAAGATAATCCCATAGAACCAATCATATAAAAATTAGAATTTTTTTCTTTTAATTCAAATAAATCTCTGCTGATGAATCCATTTGCAGATATTATAGGTTCAGATTTAATTTTTTTCAGAATTAATCCCATTGCTTCTTTTCTAATCATAAAACTCCCTCTTAATTACCAACGCACAAGGTTGATGGTTTTTTATTTTTTTCAAAGCCCAAATGCATTGTTTTTTCCAATTTTTTTCAGATAATACTTTTGATGGTAATTCAATAATTTTCAATAGATCAGGTTGTATTTTTCCAATTTTGAGATGTTCAGGTGCATCATTTTTTAAGTATCCTCTCCAACCTATCAGAAAAATCATTGGTATTTCATAAAGTTCAGTTAACGATGTTATGGTACTAATAGAATTTGCAAACCCAGCATTCTGCATAAAAACAACTGAATTACTACCTGACATTGACATTCCACTAGCAATACCAATTGCTTCTTCTTCTCGCGTGGTGATAATTATTTTCTTTTTTTCTAATGCACGTGAAATAAAATGTTTTAGTGTAGAATCAGGTACACCAACATAATTTTCTATATCATTTTTAACTAAAAAATCAAAAAGATCAATTTGGAATGATTTTTTCAAGAGATATAGCCTAATTTGCGTAATTTTTCCTCAAGAATTTTTTCTTGAGATTTAACATCATGCATTTCTTGTAATTTGAAAATATCATCCATTGGAGACATTTTATCTTGTACTTTAGACATATTATTAGCGTCCTTCATTTCAGTAAGTAAATTTGAAAGTGCTAAATGAGCTGCACGTAATGTTTGATTAGCGTAAATTACCATTTTTATTTTATGTTTTATTAATTCATCAACATTTACAGAATAATATGTAGTAGGAATAACTACAAGAGGAGCAGTTCCTTTCCATGAATCAGCAAATTCAAAAATTTCTTCAGGAGTAATTTGTTTTGAATGAATGAGTATTAAATCAGCGCCAGCTTTTTCATATGCATCTGCTCTTTTGAGAGCTTCTTTCATTCCTATACCAGAAATTAATGCTTCAATTCTAGCAATAATTGTAAAATCATCATTTTGTTTTGCCTCATTTGCAGCGAGAATTTTAGCGGAAAATTCTTTTTCAGATAGTAATTGATTATTTCCACCTTCAAGCAAACTATTTTGTTTTGGAAAAGTTTTATCTTCAATACAAATTCCTGCAATTCCAGCGCTTTCATATTTTTTTGTCATATATCTAACATTAGTTGCATCACCATAACCAGTATCACAATCTGCAATTACAGGAATTTCACATGCATTAGCCATATTAGATGCAGCAGTAAAGAATTCAGTCATTGTGAGAATACTAGCATCTGGAACATTATGTATAGCAGAAATTGCAAAACTACCAGCCCATATTGCATCAAAACCATGTGATTCTACTAATTTCGCTGACATCGAATCATAAGCACCGCAAACTTTGACAATTTGATTTGTTTCGAGCTTTTTTCTTAAGTTACTAGATTGTTGCAATAAGAGTATTCAAAAAAGCAGTTATAAAAAACATCCTCACTTTTCATATCATGTGGAATATTTTACAACCATCATCCATACATTTTGGAGCTGGAGCTGCATCAGAGCATGATTTCCCTGAGAGACCACTATTAATTACATCAAAAGGTGCAAAATCCAGAGGATGGACAGAATATTTGAAATTGAAAAATTTTCAGATTTTTGATCAGGTTGAACCTAATCCATCTATTGAAACAACTGAAAAAATAATTTCTGAATTTAAAAATGAAAATTTTTCAACAGTTATAGGATTAG
The DNA here is from genome assembly GCA_028343215.1 of Candidatus Nitrosopelagicus sp. Taxonomy (GTDB): domain Archaea; phylum Thermoproteota; class Nitrososphaeria; order Nitrososphaerales; family Nitrosopumilaceae; genus Nitrosopelagicus. Next base: position 6,334 of record JAOLYB010000014.1, read on the forward strand.
GAGGAGGAAGTTCTTTAGATGTTGCAAAATATGTAGGATATAAGCTTGAAAAGAAAAAAATTATGATTCCAACTACTTTTGGTTCAGGTAGTGAAGTTACAAAAATATCAGTGTTAAATGTAGATGGGAAAAAAACTAGTTTCCATGATACAAAAATTATTAGCGATGTCGCAATAATTGATTCAAATTTTATCAAAGGAACACCAAAAAATGTTATAAAAAATTCAGCAATTGATTCCTGTGCACAATGTTCCGAAGCATATGATAGCAAAATAGCAAATCCTTACACAAAATTTCTTTGTGAAAAAGCGTTTGATATACTTGAATCTGCTCTTCTCAAAAATGATTACGAAAAATTAGCTTTGGGCTCATTGATTACGGGATTAGGATTTGGAAATAGTTCAACAACATTGGGGCATGCACTATCTTATGTATATTCAAATGAAGGTATAATGCACGGTCATGCATTGGCACATACAACTTCTGCTGCACATGAATTTAATAATTCAAAATTCTATGAAAGATTCAGAAAAATTGTAAAATATTTAGATTTTTCAGAGATCAATCTTTCCCAAAATCTAGATGATGCAGCAGAATTAATTCTGAAAGATAGAAAACACTTAGACAATAATCCTAAAACTGTATCAAAAACCAATTTGATCGAATTATTAAGAAAAATTAATTCCTGAAATATCGTTGAAAAAATTTATTCAGAATAAAGAATAGAAGATTTTATATTCAGTTTTTTTTATTAAAAAAAATAATGCTACTAGTTTCACAAAACATAGGAAATTATGAAATCAATATTCCAGATGACACAATATTTCGTGTAAATATGGCATGGTGTAATAGTATTCCAGAATTAGAAGAAAAACTAACAAGAAATAGAAATTCTAGTTTTTTCATTGATCTTCCAATTGGAAGAATAAAACCACCAAATAACAGATATACTTTGGAAGAAATGATCCCGGTTTTAGAAAATAATGAAAATGTAAAATTTTTTGCTGTTTCAAATGTGGAATCAGCCGAGAATCTAAAAGAATTTTTGGAAAAAATTCCAGACAGAATAAACATTGTTCCAAAAATTGAAAGTCCTAATGGTGTTCTAAATATTGATGATATATGTAATGCTCTAAAATCAAAAGAAAAAGTCGTAATGTTAGATCATGATGATCTGTTTTCAAATATTGTCAGAAATAATGAGAAAAAAGAGAACTTTCAGATGTACATTAAGAAATTAGATGACTATTGCCAAAAAAATAATATTTCATTACTTAGAACAGTTGGAGTAGTTTTTAGTGATGATGAAAGAAGGCTCACTCAATATGAGAAATGATTCCAAAATATTAGAAGAAAAACAGTTCAAATTATTAATTGTAGGAAACAAAAATCGATTTTTTCACTTGAAACAATTTATGGCAGAATTGGAGAAAATAGATATCCAAACAAAATTAATCTATGATTTGGATTATATAGATAAATTTCTCGAATTAAATTTCTTCAAAAAGAACAAGAAAAAACGTGAACTTGAAAAAATTTTGAATGAATTCAAACCAGATGTTGTATTATTAGATAGAATTTCAAAAATTGGAGAGATAATTGATAGGAAGAATATTCCAATCTGGATACTATTACGAGGAAATTGGTGGGAAGAATTAGAATGGGCCAAAAAAACAATTTACAAAAGTAAAAAAGATGAGTTATCTATTAAGAAAAATAAAATTTTGTTTGATCATTGTTTAAAAAAATCAGAATTAATTTTACCGATATCAAAATATCTAGAAAAAGAAGTGAAAAAACGTTATCCTGCAAAAAATATTCAAATTTTTCCTGCAGATGGTAGAAACCCAGATGAATGGAAAAAAGAACTTTCCAGTAAATTAAAACACCCATGTGTAGGTCTAGTTCAAGGTTTGAACATATGGGGGAAAACTAGAGAACTTCTAACACTTAATGATGTAATGAAAAAACTTCCAGAAGTTACATTTTATCTTGCTGGAGATGGAATTTATAATAAAATGATAATTCCAGAGCTGGAGAAAAATTCAAACTTCATTTGGCTAAAAAATTTGAATTACCCAAACGAAGTTAAAGAGTTCCTTTCAGAAATTGATATTTTTTTGTTGTTATCAGGTTTGGAAGGATTAGGTCAAACGATCATCGAATCACTACTAATGAAAAAACCCACAATTGCGTCAAATTGTGGAGGAATACCTGAATTGATTATTGACAATGAGACCGGAATGTTGGTAGAAACAGGCGACTCAGAAGCAATTATCAAGAATATTAGAAAATTAAGTAATGACCCAGAATTTGGTAAACAAATTGCCGAGAAAGGTCACAATAAAATGAAAAAAGAATTTGCCTGGAAAGAAGTTGCAAGAAAATTTAAAGATATAATTAAAACTGTAGAAAGGGATAGGAATATTGAGTGATTTAGAAAATAAGAAGAAAAACAAAAGGATTTTTCATCCAATTTTTGTTGCAATATTTCCAATTTTGATTATTTATTCACAGAATGTTGGAAGAGTAAATGTTGAAGATTTAATCTTGCCAGTAGTCATAGTATCATTATTTTCAGTTTCAGTATATTATATCTTGAAATTCATTTTGAAGAATCCATTCAAGGCTGCGTTGATTGTGACTATAATTCTTATACTTGTATTTGTATATGGACATGTATACTATCTGTTAAATGATGTTTCAATAGATGAATTTGACCTTGGAAGAAATCGTTATCTCATTCCAGCTTTTGGCCTGATAATGGGAATTTCAATATTTTTTACTGTAAGAGCAAAAAGAGTTTTTGATAATGCAACATCTATTCTTAATGTAATCTCAGTTGTGTTTGTTCTAGTAGCAATTTCAAATGTTGCTTTTGTTGCAGCAGAAATAACAAATTGTGAAAAATGCTATAGTGAAGAACTGTTTTATGAACCAAAAGATTTTTCAGGGTATTTTGAAGAACATGAATTCTCAACTTCGGAAAATCAAAAATTACCTGATGTATATTATTTGATTTTAGATGAATACGCAAGAAATGATGCATTACTTGATTATCATGATTTCGATAATACCAAATTTACAGAATTTTTGGAAGATAAAGGATTCCATGTTGCAAAAAATTCTTTTTCAAATTATCCGATGAGTGTTCAATCTATTCCAGCCACAATGAATATGAATTATATAAATTTCCTAGCAGATGAGATTGGGAGTGAAGTTAGAAATTATAAGCCGTTAAATGAAAAAGATATTGGATTATATCCAAACAATATGGTAATCAAAAGTTTTAAAGAAATGGACTACAAGATTGTCACATTCAATACGTTTGCACTACATCTTCATGAAAATCCGCTTTCTGATGAAACATTTTGTTACAGAGATAAATTTTTGTTAGATAATAGATTAGTTGATGTATTAGCAAGAACATCAATTTTTGGATACTACGTTGAAAGATGGGCAGAAGCAGAATTAAGACAAGCAACTTTGTGTGCATTTGATGAATTTGGGAATGCAGGAAAAGTATTTGAGGAACCAACATTTGTGTGGGCACATATTATGTTACCACATCCACCATGGATCTTTGGACCAAATGGTGAAGAAATTACACCAGGAAAACCACTTTTGATTACAGATAATCCAGAATTTAGAGATTCAGGGTGGGAACCAAAAATACAATATATCCAACAAGTTCAATTTGCAAATAAAAAAACTATGGAAGTAGTAGAGAAAATTCTTGAGAATAATAAGAATTCAATAATTATTGTTCAAGGTGATCATGGAACTGCATGGGGAACAAATTGGATGGAACCTGGAAAAGAAGATGTATGGCAACGATTAAGAATTTTTGATGCAATCTATTTTCCAGATGAAGAGAAACGTATTGAATTAAAAGATGAACGAACATCAGTGAATACTTTCAGAACAGTATTTAATTCATATTTTGGAAGTGAATATGAAATGTTAGAAGATAAGATGTATTGGGGATGGAATAAAAAACCGTATTATTTTGAAGAAGTAACTCAATTCTTACTAAATTGAAATTAGTACTAAAGATTATAAATAAAGTATAAATCTGATTCACATGGACCATCTTAGCACTTTAATGTTAACTGATTTCTCATTAACAACGATTTCAGGATATATAGATCCAGGTAGTGCCACGGCATTCATGGCGATGATTATTGGTGCAGTAGCAGGTGCAGGAATGACTTTGAAGTTGTATTGGTATAAAATTAAAGAGAAAATATCAAAGAACTGATTCGAAATCAATAATAATAATTTTTTAATTATCAAAGTATGAAACTAGGTTTTGGCGAAGAATGGAAAGAGCTAAAAAAATTCAATAATCTAAAGGATGAACAACGTTCAATAGTATTTTATGCAGAAAACAAGGCTTCAATGAATCACTTTAGATTATTAATTTCAGAATTAACACAAAAACGAAATTTTCAAATTTGTTATATTACATCGGTAAAAAATGACCCAATATTATCCAATAATGATGAAAATATTTTTGCTTTTTACATAGGAGATGGAGTGATAAGAACAAAATTTTTTCTTGAATTGAAAGCTAGAATTTTGATAATGGATATGCCAGATTTGAATTCATTTCATATTAAAAGATCAAAAGTTTTTCCTGTTCATTATATTTACATTTTTCATTCAATGTTTAGTGTTCATTCTTATCTAAGAAAAGGTGCATTAGACCATTATGATACCATTTTTTGTGTGGGAGAACATCAGAAAAAAGAAATTTTAGAAACAGAAAAAATATACGGATTAAAACCAAAAAAATTAATTGATTATGGATTTGGAAGACTTGATACATTATTAAAAGAGAAAAATAATTTTGAAAAAGAAAAATTAAATAAAGAAAATTTAATTATAATTGCCCCAACATATGGAGATAATAATCTTTTAAAAATTTGCGGTGTTAAAATAATTGAAATATTATTAAATTCTAATTTTAAAGTACTACTTAGACCACATTTCAGAATTTTTAAAGAATCAGAAGATCTGATAAAAATTATTCGTGACAAATTCCAAAATAATGAAAATTTTTCATTGGAAGAAGGAGTAATCAAACCAGAAATTTTTCATTCATCTAAATGTATGATTTCTGATTGGTCAGGAATTTCATTGGAATATGCATTTATTTTTGAGAGACCAGTTATCTACATAGATGTTCCAAAAAAGGAACTGAATGAAGAAGCAAATAAAATTTCTTTGACACCAATAGAAATTTCAATTAGAAAAGAAATCGGTTATTTAATCAATCCAGATAATTTAAGTGAAATTCCAAAAATTATTTCAGAAACTGATAATAAATCAAGAGCAGAAGAAATAAAAAATATACGTTCAAAAACTGTTTTCAACATTGATAAATCTGCAATCATAGGAGCAGATTATGTTACAAAAATTCTAGATAGTTAATTTTTCATTTGGATTAAGATCTTTTGTAATAAATAATCTGTACCAAATTTCTAATGCAAGAATTCCAAGTAGTTTATTGACATATCTAGCATCAAGATTAGATTTGTTGGAATATTTTTTAATCCAATCCGAACTCAAAATTTTATCTTCAATTAATCTTGATTTATCAAAATAATGAAGAAAAATTGTTTGAGCAGTGCTGTTCCACATATTCACAGTATTTACAGAAAATCCTTGTTTTTGTGAAGATATCAAATTTTTAACATCATATTTTTCGATTAAATTCACTAATGGAATTTTTCCAATATTTGATGAATGATTATATTTTGATGAGTTGGAAAGCTGACATGATAATCTAATTGTTTCATCATTTTGTATCGGCGTCATATTAGTCATAGAAAAATGCTGGTGGATTAATGAATAAAGCGGTTGCATGTTATGAAGTAATTTTCCATTATAATCAGCTAAGAATACTTGAGATAAATTAGATAGTGAGTTACTAAAGTAAGGTCGTAATATTTTGTAAATCTCATTCCAATTGAATTTACATTGATCTCCAAAAATTAATTCTTGATCAGGAACCCAATCTCTTTCATGACAATTCAGATATGAAATTATTTTTTCTTCTGTAGTTGAATTTTCATTAGTTAATTCTAAAAATTTTTTGTAACGAAATGTATAACCACCAAATAATTCATCACCCCCATCACCAGAAAGAAAAATATTTGTGAAATTCTTCATTTTTTTTACAAGATAATACCAATGTAGATCCCAAAATGGTTGTTTGACTATATTGATAGCTTGTGGTAATTCCTCCAAAAAATTATCAATTTCTAAAACATGATGATTTGTATTAAATTTCTCCGAAATCTTTTTTGATGCATCTGTTTCATCAGTACTTTTACTAAATTTTACAGATATTGATTCAATTTCGATAGAAGGAAATTCTTTCCTTAATAATGCTAAAACTAATGTAGAATCAATTCCAGAACTAAGTGAAATACCAATTTTATCGGAATTTTTTGGAATTTCATTTCGTATTGTATGTCTAATAGAATTTTCAATCAAATTTTCTGGTTTTTCAGTTTTTTTGATATTATAACTTTCAGGTAAAATTTTTTTCTTAGAATTTCCTAAATTTGTAGAATAACGAAGTGTTAGAATTTGTTTAATATTTTCTAATTGAATATCATTAAGTTTAGTTATAAGCCACCACGTCCAATTCCTCTAAAGATAATTCCTTTTGATTTAACATTCTGTGGATTTATTTTTCCTGTACAATCAACAAGTATTGGTTTATTCTTAGAACTAGACAAAAGTTCAAAATTAAAATCATTAAATTCATTATGACCTGTAACCATTAAGACAGCATCAGAATTAGATATAGCCTCAGAAATTGAATTTTCAATTTTATAACCAAATATTGTTTCTGAAATAAAATATGGATCAAAAATTTTCAGATTAACATTTTTTTCTTTTAATAATCTAATTATTGTCTCAGAAGGTGCTATTTGCACGTCGTGTACATTAGGTTTGTATGATATACCCAGTATCGCAATAGTTGAATTTTCTAATGAATTATTGGATTCAGAAAAGGCATCTTCAAGTAATTCTATAACATGTTGAGGCATGTGTTCATTAATTTTTCTTGCATCTTGAACAATCTTTAGAAAATTCGGATCAATTTTTTTTGAGGAGTTAAGATACTGATAGGCATTAACTGGTAAACATGGCCCTCCAACACCAGGACCAGGATAATGTGGTTGAAAATTATACTTGCTCTTTGCAGCTTCAATTACTGTGTAAGTATCTATTCCTAATTTTTCAAATAATAACGACAATTCGTTGATAAATCCAATATTAATTTCACGAAAAACGTTTGTGGTAAGTTTCACAGCATTTGCAGTTTTACAATTTGGCATTGGAATCAATTCAACACCAAATACATTTGTATAAAGAGCAGAAACAATTGGTACTATTTTTTTATCAATAGAACCCACTAATCTTGGTAATTTTTTAAAGTCATGCATTATTTCTCCAGGATTGGCAGTTTCAGGACAAACAGCCAAATGAAAATCTATTCCAGGTTTTAGATTTTTTTCAGTTCCTTCTATACTTTCAAGTAACTCATTTTCTATAAAGCCAGGTTCAACTGTACTTTCAACAATAACTATTTGACCATTAGATAATAATCCATTAAGACTTTTTCCTACAGTTAGTAATGCAGTATAATCCGGAATATTTTGGTTGTTCATAGGAGTTGGTAAAGATAATAATATTATATCCGAATTAGGTATAACTTTTTTAATATCAGTTTCAGCTGAAAATTTTTTCTTTTCTAAAACATTTTCAAAAACTTTATCAAATTCAGGTTCATCTTTTAATGGATAATCTCCAGAGTTTACCATATTAACTAATTTTTCATTGATATCAATTCCAATTGTTTCAAAACCAGAATTTGCAAAACATAATGCAGTTGGTAAACCAATTCTACCAATTCCAACCACGGCTATTTTTAGTGATTTGTTTTCGATACATTCTTGAATTTGAGAAGAATTCAAAGATGAAAGATTTGTAGTCATATACTAATGCCTAGAAATGTTGTTTTTGTAGTTTTGGATTTAATGTTAATTATGCCTAATACTTAAAGAGCGAAATAGATTAGTTGCGATATGAGATTTTTAGTGACAGGTGGAGCAGGGTTCGTAGGAACCCATTTAGTAAAATTATTAATTGAAAAAGGTCATGAAGTAAAAATCATAGATAATTTGATAAAAGGAAAAAAAGAAAATTTATCAGATGTTTTTGACAAAATTGAATTTATTAATTCGGATATTCGAGATTATGAAAATTTAGAAAAAAATCTGCATAATGTAGACGGAATATTTCATCAAGCTGCATTAACAGTTGTTCAGGATTCATTTGAAAATCCAGAAGAATATCACGATGTTAATGTAGTTGGAACAGAAAATATTTTCAAACTAGCCCACAAACATGACTTGAAAGTTGTGTATGCAAGTAGTTCAAGTGTTTATGGACATAAAGAAATTATGCCTATTAGGGAAGATACAACTAGACAACCAATTAATCCGTATGGTCAAACTAAATTAGATGATGAATATCTTTATGAAAAATATTCAAAACTGGGTACAAAGATTATCGGTTTAAGGTATTTCAATATTTTTGGCCAAGGACAAACACCGGAATATGCCGGAGTCATCACTAAATTTTTGGATAGAATTCGAGAAAGAAAACCACCAATAATTTTTGGAGACGGAACCCAACTTCGTGATTTTATTTATGTTGAAGATATTGTTATGGCAAATTTGCTTGCCATGGAAAGTCAGATATCAAATTTGTTAGTAAATGTCGGTACAGGAAATGCGATAACAATATTAGAATTAGCAAAAATGATAATAAATATTTCAGGACTAGATATACAACCAATTTTTGAAGTCCCACTTGAAGGAGATATCAAAAAAAGTCAAGCAGATACTACATTAGCAATAAAATCTTTCAATTGGAAGCCAAAAAAAGAACTTCGAGAATGGTTAACGGAAATATTATAAAATGAAATTATTAATTGGCGCATCAAGTTCAAAGATGTTTCATTTGAAAGAATTTGCAAAGAATTTAGAGAAATTTGATGTAGAAACAAAAATTGTTTTAGATTCTGATTTTGCAGATGGATTTCCTAGTAGAAAAATAAAAAACTGGTTTAGTTCTAATAAAAAATTTAAAAAATTAATAAACGAATTTCAACCGGATGTAATTTTTGTAGATAGAACAAGACATTTTGCATTAGAAGCGTCAAAATCAGATATTCCATTAGTGATTCATCTACGAGGAGATCATTGGGCCGAAATGATTATGGCAAGAGAAACATTATACAAATCTGCCGGTAAAAAAGTAGCCATAAATAAGTGGGACGAAATTGGAGAAACTTGTTTTAATAATTCAGAATTAATTCTTCCAATTTGTAATCATCTTTCAGAAATAACCAGGAAAAAATATGGTGAAAAACCGGTTGAAACAATGTATCAAGGAATTAATTCAGAAAATTGGTTTCAAAAAAATGGAATGAAGTTAAAACATCCGTGTGTTGGAATTGTACAAAGTGCAACGATTTGGGAAAAAACAAAAGAATTAATGATTTTACCAAAAGTTTTAGAAAAAATGCCAGATGTGCATTTCTACTGGGCCGGAGATGGAGTATACAGAGAACAAGTATTACCTCTATTAGAAAAATATGAGAATTTTCATTGGTTGGGCTCATTAGAATATCCAGATAAAGTAAGAGAATTTGTAACAGAAATTGATGTTTACGCGTTAATTAGTGGAATAGATATGTCACCGTTGACATTACAAGAAGCACAATTAATGAAGAAACCGGTCATTGCAACAAACGTTGGTGGAATTCCAGAATTGATGGAAGATGGTAAAACTGGTTTTCTAATTGAAAAAAATAATCCTGAAGAACTATTTGAAAAACTTTCAACATTACTCAATAATTTAGAAAAATCAAAGGAAATGGGAAATAAAGGTAGAGAATTTATAAAAAATAATTTTAATTGGGATAAAATTTGTAATGATTTTTTAAATCACTTAAAAAAACACAATATAGGAAATAATTAATATGAAAATTCCATTTTTTGTTCAAGAATTTACAGATGAGATGGAAGAGGCAGCAATTCATGCTTTAAGAAATGAATCATTTGTAGGTGGAGAGAGTGTCTCTAAATTTGAAGAAGAATTTGCTCAATATACAGGAACAAAATATGCAGCGTCAGTTAGTTCTGGAAATGGTGCATTACAAATTTCATTGATGGCATTAGAAATAGGAGAATCACACGAGGTCATAACTCCAACAAATTCATTCATTGCTTCAGCAAATTGTATTAGAATGACAAATGCAAAACCAATTCTGACAGATATTGATATGAATGATGGAGGTATCAATCTATCAAATATTAAAAAAAATGTGAATGCAATTATTCCGGTTCATATTTACGGCAATCCATGTAATTTTGATTCAGTCAAATCATTTGCAGAAGAACAAAAAATTCCAATTATAGAAGATGCATGTCAAGCACATGGTGCAGAATACAAAGGAAAAAAAGTTGGTAGTCTTGGAGATGTAGGTTGTTTTTCATTTTATCCAACAAAAAACATGACAGTTGGTGGAGATGGAGGAATGACTACAACAGATAATGAAGAAACTATATTGAAAATTAAATCAATTCGAGATAATGGTAGAAAGACAAAGAATGAATTTGATAAATTAGGATTTACAATGAGATTGAATACCGTAAATGCTGCAATTGGAAGAGTTCAACTAAAACATCTTAATGAGAAAACTGCACGAAGAAGAGAAATTGTATCAATCTATAGAAAAAATTTAGTACAAGACTGTATTTTACCTGAAAATAAAGATGGAAAATCAGTTTATCATCAAATTGTTGTTAAACATGAAAAAAGAGATGAAATACGCAAAGAATTAACAGATAATGAGATTGGTTCTGCCATTTATTATGAAACACCGATACATAAACAACCAATTTATGAAATTTATAAATTTGAATTACCTAACAGTGAAAAATTTTCAAAATTAATTTTATCACTTCCTTCATATCCACAACTCACAAATGATCAAGCATTAGAAATTTGTGAGCATGTGAACAAAGTAATTAGTTAATTCTTTAACAAATTTTCATAAAATTTTATGTATTTTGGAAGTATAACATTCCAAGTCATGTTATTTTTTACAAAAGTATTTCCGTTTACAGCAAGCTTTTCTGCTTTTTGTTTGTCAGATAATAATTCATTAACTGCTTGAGCTAATTTTTCTGGATTTTCAGGTGGAACTAAAATTCCCGTTTCATTGTTAATTATTAATTCTGGAATTCCACCAACATTAGTTCCGACAACAGGAACATTTAGAAAAAATGCCTCTTTGACGGTGGTTGGTAAACTTTCCATTCGAGACGGAACTACAACTATACTAGATGATTTGATTATACGCATAGCATCTTCCCAAGAACGATCTGTACAATAAACAACGTTTCCATCAATTTTAGATTCTGCAGCTTTTAGAATATCAATTCCTTTTTCATGACTATCACGTCCAACATATGCTATTTGATTTTCAATTTTTTTAACAGAATCTATTTTTGCAAACATACTTGTATCCAATGGTGAAGGAAGATATTCAAAATCAATACCGGATTTTTTTTTGTATAGTTTTTGTGTAGCTATTGAATCAGTAGTTAATTTATCGGGCCACTGTAAAACTTGTGATTCAGCAGATTTTGCAATTGATGAAATTGATTTCGAATGTAGTGAATCTACTTGTTCGCTAAACATACCATGAACTGATAAAACTTTTTTCTTTGCTTTAGCATATTTCATTGCATATGCAGAAGGAATATTGAATGCATGTACAACATCATATGAATCTCTGTCAACTAAGCTCTTTATGCTACTTAGTACTGCAAAGCTGGGATTTTTGAAATTCTTTATAGGAATGTGAGTTGTTTCCATTTTCTTTACATAATGACCGCTTTGAGATAATTTCTCAGCAAGCATTGCTGCATGTCCACCTATTCCTCCAGAAAATCTGGGAGATATGAATAAGAATTTCAATTTGAAATTTCTTAGTAAATGAGTTTTTAAGGTCTTGGATTAATTTACAATTATTTTCAGTGTGTATTCATGAATACGGCTTAAATAACATAATCAAAGAAATATTTCAAATGCAAAAAATTGTAATATTTGGAACGGGTGAACTTGCTCAAAGAATTTTTTATTATCTAAAAGATAGTGATGATGAAGTTGTAGCATTTTCCGCAAATAAATCAAATATAGATTCTAATGAATTACTCGGATTACCTGTAATAGCATTCGAGGATATCAAGGAAAAATATCCTCCAGGAGAATTTTTGATATTCATCGCTTTGGCCTATTCTGAAATGAATAAGAAACGTGCAAAATTTTTTGACGCAGCAAAAAGCAAGGGTTACGAACTGTATAGTTATGTTCATCCATCAACAAAGATTTGGGATGAATTTGAGATGGGAGAAAATTGTTTCATTCTTGCAGAAAATATTATTCAACCATTTGTAAAAATTGAAGACAATGTATTGATAGGAAGTAATAATCTGATCAGTCATAATACTGTAATTGAAAAGAATTGTTTTCTTACCTCTAACATTACATTGGGCGGACATATAACAATTGGAGCAAATTCATTTGTTGGTTTGAGTGCAACAATTAATCAAAGAGTCAAGATTGGGAAAGAATGTATCATTGGAGCTGGAACTTTAATCACAAAAGATGTGAATGATAAAGAAGTTTATGCTGAGAATTCCTCAAAAAAACTACCTCAATCAAGTTCTGAAATTGGCGATATGATTTAGATCTAAATGCAATACATTTTTCTGAGTCATGATGTAGATTGGAGAAGACAAGGTCCTCCTATAGAACATGTACTTGCACGAAGAGACCGATTTGATCCTGAGATTTTTGAGAAAACTAATCCAGAAAATTTGTATCGTAATATTCCAGAATATATTGAACTAGAAGAAAAATTTGGAATTCGCTCAACATTTTTCTTTAGAACATTATATGAAGATGGAAATGTTGATGATTACGAAGACGATATCCAAACATTACAAAAAGGAGGTTGGGAGGTGGGATTACATACAGATCCTCAATCTGTAAATGATATTGAAAAAATTAAACAAGAAAAAGTGAAACTAGAATCATTAACAAAAAAACCAATTGTTGGAAATAGAGTTCATTTTCTTAACTATAATTCAGAATTGCCTATGAAATTAAAAGAATTAGAATTTTTGTATGATTCTTCACTTAGACATTCAAAAGACAAAATTGATGAGAAAGAAATGGGCTTTTCTAATAATGCAGGATTGATTGAATTTCCAGTCACATTAATGGATGCATATTTGTTTACGCATATGAAAATAAAAGAAGATAATATTATTACGGAATTTCAAAAAACATTAGATATTGGAAGAAAGCAATTTGAAAAAAATGTAATCAGTGTAATATGGCATGATAACGTTTTGAAGATGAAAGGTGGAAGAATGTATAAAAAAATACTTGAATTTTTAATATCCCAAGAAGATGTTAGAATTTGTCGCGGAATTGACGTTGTGAAAAGTTTTACTTAAATCCAAACAAACCTTAATAATTTAAATGAAAAAAATTGCAATAGTTGTTTTCCTTTTTTTCTGTGCAACTCCCGTAGTTTTTGCAGAATCTGTTCCGAATTGGGTAAAAAATACAGCCGGGTGGTGGGCAACTGATGTAATATCTGAAACTGAATTTGTCAATGCTATAGAATTTAGATATTTTTCTTAAAATTATTACATTGTTGCTTGTTCTGCTTGGTGGAACATCTCACTCTTTGCACAACCTGCTGCAAGTTCGTCACCTGCACCTCTTCTCATTAGACCTCTGTAAAGACCGTCTTCGAGTTTTACTCCTTCACGTTGTTCCCATTCTTCGACAGTGATAGAATATTTCTTTTGGATTCTATCTCTATACCATTCTGGGATTACATTGAATGCACAGAATGGAATAATTCTAAGGTCTGGTGTAACATAGTGAATATCACATCTTTGTAATCTTTCTAAATCTTCATTGTATTTGTCTTGGAAGTGCATCATTCCTAAGAATAGACCTTTGACATGCCATGAACCTACTGCTTCAAATGATCTTTTCATTAAGATATTTCCAAACATTTTAGCCAAATCTAGTCCGGCTGGTTGGTTTTCTTTGTTGATGAATCCTTTGAGTTTTCTTACAACTTCAAGCATTGTAAAGTACTTGTTTGCACCAGAACGGATTTGTTCTGCTTTGTCTTCGAATAATTCTAACATACCTTGAATATCACAGAATCTTGTCATTGGAACAAGTTTCTTTGTGTCTGCATCTTGGAATACATAAGCTCCTGCACCACATGCAAAGTGAATAGATAATTCGTATTTTGGTTTACTTGAGAATGCTTCAATCACATTTGTCAATGGCATACAACTTGGTACTGGATACCAATCATCAACAGTTACTTGGCCTTCTGTTTGTTCTTCAATTCTTTGAATACAATCAGGTACTGTGATTCTATATTTTTCACGTTCTGATTTTCCCATTCGTCCGGTTAGGGATACTGGTTGGAAGTTTACTGCATGTACAACGTCTAAGTTCTTTTGTGCATATCTGATAATTCCTCCAAGTTCATGATCATTAATTGATTTGATGACAGTTGGAACAAATACAACAGTTGTTCCAGTTTTTCTACAAGTATCTAGTGCATATGGAATTTCCCAATGGTTCTTTGGATTTGTTCTTGCAGTGACACCGTCAAAGCTAAGGTATAGATTGTTACAACCAGCCATTCTTACTTCACGTCCTGCTTCTGGATCCATTGCGTGTCTAATTCCATTTGTATTCATTTGTATATGTTCAACACCTTCTTCTTTCATAATTTTGATTAAATCTGAAATATCTTCTCTAAGCATTGGTTCACCACCAGTAATCTGCATAGAATTTCCTGGGATTGGTCTTTCTGATCTTAGTGTTTTCATCATTCCTCTTACTTGATCATGATTTGGTTCATACATGTAAGCACCTTCTAGTCCTTTCTTAACATAGAAGAAACAATACCAACATGTAAGATCACATCTATTTGTAACAATCATGTTTGCCAATCCACTGTGTGATAAGTGGTTTGAGCATAATCCACAATTATTTGGACAAGAACACTTGTCTTCCATAATTACATTTGGAGCATGTGCACCTTTTCCATCAACCCAGTATGTACTGAATTTTTTATACATATCATAAGAACCGAAATAGAGTTCCTCAGTTTCACCATGTGTTGGGCAAACTTTGGACATGAAGACTTTGCCTTCTCTTTCAAAAACTTCAGCATCTAGAATCATGTTACAATCAGGGCAAATACTTTGGGTAAATCTAATAGTGGATTTCTTACCCTGAGTCTTTGATGACTGATTGGATATCTGAATTAGAGCCATTAACTAATCTCTTGAAAATGAGTATATAATGCAACTCCTACTAACCACCGGATGAATGAGGGAACGATCATAGTCAATTTAAATACCGAATTTAGTAATTCTGTTCGTGAGCATTTCTGATAAGACAAAGAAGTCACTAGAGAAGGTTGGATTAACTAGCTACGAAATTCGATCTTATACAACTCTAATAAAAGATGGAGAGAGTAATGCATCGGAAATCAGTCAAAACTCGGGAGTTCCTTATTCAAAAATTTATGAGATTTTGGGAACACTGGAAGAAAAAGGATGGATTGGTTCAGATGACTCAAGACCAACAAAATACTTTGCAAAAGCTCCATCAAATGCACTAGAAACTTCAAAACAAAATGCAGATGCTATATTTTCAGAGAACAAAAATGTAATTTTATCAGAATTAATTCCTCTTTATGAAAAAACTGGAACAAGTGAAAAACCAGATATTTGGTTTATTTCTGGTGCCATGAACATTGTTTCAAAAATTATGGAAATGGTAGAGCATTGTAGAGAAGAAGTCATGATTGCAGTTCCTCAAGCAGGAGAAATGATTGTTAAACAAGCACTTCCAAAACTTAGACAATTACACGACAAAGGAATAAAAATTACAATTCTGATATCTGATGAATTTGATAAAGATTCTATCAAAGCAATTTCGCGGGTTGCAGATGTAAAAGTAAAGGGTGGATTATTTGGAGGAGGCATTATTTCAGATAAAAGATACGTCGTTATTCTTCTGGGTCCTGAGATTAGCAGTTCTACTTCATCCGAAATAGTAGCAATTTGGGCAGATCATGCAGGATTAGCGGGATTTGCAAGAGAATATTTTGATTTCTTGTTAAAAGATGCAAAAAAAGCATAGTTTCAATTGTTTAGATTGTTGAAAATTTATTAGATTAAAGAAATTACATAATTCATGGATGCAATGGATGAAGAAGTTCTGTTTGTAGGAACTGCAGAAGCTGAACATACAGAAATGTATCTAAAAGCAGTTTGGCATATTAGAGAAAAAGGTGATGATGTCAAAATCAGTACCATTGCAAAAAGACTGAATGTTCGCCAACCAAGTGTCGTACAGATGTTAAAAAAATTAGCAGAAAGAGATTTGGTCACATACAACAAAGCAGGAGTTTCATTGAAAGAAAGTGGCGAAAAAGTTGCATCATCTATGATTCGTAATAGTCGTTTACTGGAAGTACTAATGGACAGCGCTTTAAAAATTGAAATTGATGAAGAGATGGTTTGCGGAATTGAACATCATATGAATAAACAATTTACAGATGCATTATGTATTATGTTAAAATGTCCTAGTAAAAGCCCAAGAGGTCGTGAAATTCCAATGGGAGAATGTTGTAAAACAACTAGAGGAAAAGAAGAGTAAAAGAAGATATACTATAGAAATTTGATAAGAATATGGCTTGTTTTTGTGGATGCGAAGAATATGTGAAAAACTCTAATGGGAAGATTATGGGTTGTGTAAATTGCAATCATGGTAGACAAAATCATGATAATGAATGGCGTGAATCAGCAAGAGCAAATACAGAAGGATCACAGAAACGAGATACTGACTTTGGATAATTTATTCACCAATAATTTTTACTAAGACTCTTTTGTTTCGTTTACCGTCAAATTCACCATAAAAGATAGTTTCCCATGGTCCAAAATCTAATTCACCATTAGTAATAGCAACTACTACTTCTCTTCCCATTACTTGTCTTTTTAGATGTGCATCTGCATTATCTTCACCAGTATCATTATGACGATAATGATCAATTGGTTCATGAGGTGCTAATTCCTCTAACCATTTTTCATAATCATGATGTAAACCACTTTCGTTATCATTAATGAAAACACTAGCAGTGATGTGCATTGCATTAACTAAACAAAGTCCTTCTTTGACACCACTTTTACTAACTAACTTTTCTATATTTGGGGTAATGTTAACAAATGCTCGTCTTGTTTTTGTCTTGAATGTAAGATATTCAGTTAATGAATTCATAAATTATGTACAAAATTATGGCATAAAAATTCTAAGTTGCAGACTCAGAACTCAAGATCCTAATCATCAAATCATAGGATAGCGTACATCACAGTCTGCAGTAGAAATTTCAGATAATCATACTTGAACCTTTCAATAAGCTTGATAAGTGAGATGCATTTATTGAAAAAAAATGGTCGAGATAGATGCACCTTCATCCTTAGAAAGTTTTAGAAGATTCATCATAGCTAGTACATGCAGTTCATTTGCACCAAGAAGCTATCTTGAAGATCCAGAAGTTTTTGCTGAAAGAGAAGATAGTTTAGGTTCTATCTATGTAGAAGCAGCAGACAAAGTAACATTGAAAAAAATTAGAGAGATAACATTTGTCAATGCAAAAGATGTCTTAGGAGTTATTTATTCATCAAAGAGTGGAAATACCAGTCTAAAATGGAGACAGACTAGAAAAAATACCGGCAAGGTAACAGGCGAAGCATCATCAAACTCATTAGTTAATTTGGCAGAAGGCGGGGTCATAACTCTCGAGTGGGTCGAGAAATATGTTAAAAAGAAACAAGAAGAATCAAACTAGTTATCTTTTAGAGATTTTATAAAAAAATATGATTACAAAGACTCTTGATGAGAATACAATTTCATTAATGCCTGAAGATTCTGATGATTTACTAACAATTAGAAGAATTTTAAGAACCGATGATAAAATTGTGGGTGAAACAACTAGAGTAATAAAACAAGATAAAGAATATGCACGACCGGATAAAGGAGAAAGAGTTCATGTTCGACTTGCAATAAAGGTAGAAAAAATTTCACTTGATAATGTTTTAGATAGAATCAGAGTTGGCGGTACAATTTTAGAATCAAATAATGAATCAGTTCCACATGGCACACATCATTCTTTTACAATAAAAATAGATGAAGGATTCAACCTAGTAAAGAAAAAATGGAGTGCTGTCGAGAAAAAACTTGCAAAAGCAAAAGGAAAGAAAACAAAATTTATTCTAATTGCAATAGATACAGGTGATTGTGGAATTGGAAGATTAAAAGGAACACACTTACATCTTTTACCAAATCTTTATTCAGGCTCTAGTGGAAAAAGATACAAATCTAATTTTAAAATTGAAACATTTTTTGATGGAGTAATTGGTGCAATTAGTTCAGTTGTTGAAAAAGATAATCTAGTAATTATTTTTGGTCCAGGAGAAACAAAAAAGAAATTTTATAATTACGTATCAAAAAAACCACTTGCAGACAAATGTCAATTCAAAATAATAGAAGGAATTGATTCAGGAGGAGAAGATGGAATTCATATATTTACAAAATCAGATGCAATGAAAGAAGTGATGGCAGACACCAAACTTGCCAAAGTATCACAAATAATTGACGAGGTAATGTTTCTTGCAAATAAACAAAGTAAGAAATTTTCTATGGGAATTGATGAAACAAAAAAAGCAAACGATGCAGGCGCAATAGAATCTCTAGTATTTTCAGAAAAAGCCATTCAAGATTCTGATGAACAAGAGATTGTAGATTTCTTAAATGATGTAGAATCTAAAGGTGGAGAAATTTTTAGCGTAGATAGTACAATTGATGCAGGATTAAGAGTTTCAGGTCTAGGTGGAATTATCTCATTGTTGAGATTTCCATTAGAATACTAGAGAGTAGAATCTATCAACCAATCAAGATATGGTTTATTCATAGAATTTACATTAATCTCAGCGATTTCTGGTACATCGTATGGATGAAGTTTTTTTATTTCATTTTTTAGATTTTTCTCATTTTTCTTTGTAGTTTTAAAGAATGCCAAATATTCTGAATCATTTTGTATCTTTCCTTTCCATGAATAAACAGAATCAATTTTCGTAATGTTTACACATGCAGCAAGTTTCTTTTTTACCAATTGATTTGCAACCTTTTTTGTGATAGTCTTGTTAGGGAATGTAGAGACAATTATGACAGGTTTCATAGGAAACGATAAATTGCCGAGACTAAAAAATTTTCTTAATTGGAACTTAACTTTTTAACAGACAATGCAATCATTTACGTACTCATAGCATGGGTTGTAATTTTTGGAGTAGCTAAAGGTCTAAAATTAGAAAAATATGGATTTACAATTAAACCATATAGCCTAACTTACAAAAATTATAAAGTTCAAGATGCATTAATTCGTGTATTAGGAAGAACGAGAAGAGGAATTCGGGTTTTTGCAGATGTCAGTGTAATTGCGGGATTTTTGATGATGGGATTTGCATTTTGGTTTTTGTTTTCAAATATTACAAACTACTTTGTTCAACCAACAGAATTTGCAGAATTAACAGTACTAATTCCAGGTGTCACCTTGACTTCTGGTTCAGCTATCATGTACTTTTTACTTTCAATTCCAATTGTTCTAGTAATTCACGAAGGAGCACATGGAATTGTGGGAGTTATGGAAAAAATTGGTATCAAAACAGGTGGATTTGCAATATTCATTGCAATGTTTGCAGGTTTTGTAGAACCAGATGAAGAACAATTCAGTAAAGCAAAAAAGATTTCAAGGTTACGTTTGATTGGTGCAGGTCCAACATCAAATGTAATTTTTGCATTTGCCTTAGGAGCAATATTGTTTACAAATCCAATGTTTGCAATGGTTGTGCCAGAACCATTTTTGAGTTCATTTTATGAAGAAGCAGAAGATGGAGTTTTAGTACTTTCATTAATTGAGGGTGGAGGAGCACAACAAGCAGGTATTCAAGAAAATGACGTCATCATAGGAATTAACGATGTTAACATAGCTTCGGCTATGGATTTACAGAAAAATCCAGTAGAGCCCGGGGATACAGTCAATGTTACAATAGTAAGAGATGGAAGTGAAATTGTGATTCCAGTTACAATAATGGCATCACCAGATGATCCTGAGAGAGGATTAATAGGAATAATGAGAAATGATCAACCTCCTCAACCAATTTACAACATTATTGATTGGGGTTTGGATACTCCTATGGGATTTCAATTCTCCATGTTCTTACTATGGTTGTGGATGATTTCATTTTTCATTGGAATAATCAACATGTTACCACTACCAATCTTGGATGGTGGAAAATTCATTCATACTATAATTGAGGGAAAAATTTCAGAAAAAGCCGTTAATGGAACAATGATAGCAGTTTATGCATTCACATTCATTACATTCGGTCTCAATATTGGATTGTCTTATGCCAAATCAGGTTGGTTTACAATCTAAAGAATCAGATATTAAACTCAAATAGATTCTCCAAATCATGCAATGTCAGAAATGTGAAAACACTGCAGTATACAATAGAAAGTATAGTGGAGAAAGCCTATGTTCCGAATGCTTTTCAAACTCTATTTTGAGAAAAGCCGCCAAAACCATCTCCAAGTATAAAATGATAAAAAATGATGAACTTGTTGTTGTTGGAGTCTCAGGTGGAAAAGATTCTCTAGTATTACTAAGCATTTTAAAGAAAATGTCAGAGACACATAATTTTCGAATTATTGCTGTAACAATTGATGAAGGAATTCCAGGTTATAGAGATGAGGCATTAGAGATTGTCAGAAGCTTCTGTTCGAAATTAGATGTGGAATTTAAGACATATTCATACAAAGAACTATACGATGTTACATTATCAGAATCACTAGAACTAAGAGATGAAGAGAAAACTACATCTTGTTCAATTTGTGGTATTTTTAGAAGAAGAGCATTAGACCATGCAGCAAAAGAATTAGGAGCAAATGTAATTGCTACAGGTCATAATTTAGATGATTCATTACAGACATTTTTGATAAATACATTATCTGGAGATTCTAATAAAATTGGGTGGATGAGTCCAGGAAGTGATTCAAAACAGATTAGAAAAATAAAACCACTTGCAGAGATTTATGAATCAGAAATAGTATTTTATGCATTTACCAATAAGTTACCATTTCAAACAGAACCATGCCCCCACATGAATGAAGGTATTAGAACAGAAATTCGTGAATTTCTAAATTCTCTTGAAGACCAACATAGTGGAATTAAAAATAACATGTATCGCTCAATAATCAAAATCTCAGAAGTTATGAAAGATTCAAGTTTCAAAGAAAAACGAGTTTGTACAAATTGTGGGAATCAGTGTACAGGAAAGATTTGTGCCGTGTGTAATATGGTTACAGACTTGAAGAAGCAACGATCCTAATTCAAATATAACATTCTATTCTATCTAAAACGTAGTAGGGAGGATCAGGGTGCCAGCCGTGCCCTATTCTGAAACCGGCTATATGCAGAGATCAGCAACTGCTGGGTAAATCTCTAGGCAGGTAACTCCCGCTTGGTGTGCGGAAATGAATTCACGCCGAGGCGGGTGGTTGCAGGACAAGGATAATCCGAAGGGATTTTTCCTAAGACCGAACCATCGAAAGGGATGAGGTCCGGGAGGGAGCAATCCTAAGGTGGAGCATCCACGCTTCCTCGTCTACGTGGGGGATCTTGTATGCCTCGAAATGGGACTATCAGCCTAGACTGGAGCCAGCAGAACTACTACATTAAATTGTGAATCAAAGGAGATTGAATATGGAAAATTTTATCGGAGTTGGAACTGGAAGAACTTATGCAGATTTTCAGAGACAAATTCCTGAACCTGTAAAGCCATTGTTTAATAAATTACGAACATACTGCATGTCATTAGATGATAAAGTAATAGAAGATGTAA
>JAOLYB010000015.1 GCA_028343215.1 Candidatus Nitrosopelagicus sp.
GGCGCTTCTGTATTGTATACACGCATTTCTTTGAAATTAGTGGCAACAGCCCATGTCACACCTTTGTTATATGCATAACTAGTTAGTGATTCAATTGATTTTCTAGATGATTCAATTGATGTTCCATGAGGTAAAACTTTTAGATAAAATCTAGTAACACCATCAATCTTAAACGCCTTATCTGCAATATTATCATCAATCAGAGTCTTAACATCTGTCTGAAAATCCCATCCCAAGGCTTCAAAAAATGGCTGAATTAGCTGAATTTGTGTAGATTTTTTATCAAAATCACCAGATACAGACTGCGATTTACTATACAAATCTTGAATTATTTTTTTACTTTCTACAAAATTCATAAACCTGAAGAGAGTTTTGTGTTGTTTAAAGCTGATCCTTTTATCTTAGTTTTTCCTGATTAATGATCTTGAGTTCTGAGAATATGGATAATCGAACAACTATAGACAAGTACATAGAAAATAATCCAGATTGTAAAATTATTGAAAACAAAACAGAAATTCTAGATGGTCAAGCCAAACTTTTACAAGGTTTTCGATTACCAAGAAAATTACTATACTATAATATCAAAAATGGAAGATTTGCAAAAGAATACATTCAGATTATTCGTGATGAAGGGGGTTCATTAAAACCAGAAGATCCAGCAGATGTAAAAAAAATTCAGGCATTATTACTAGGAATAAATCCCACGGACAATAGAAGAACAAAAGAGGATATTATAAAAAAAGGTCAAACAGAACTTGCACTAATTACAAGAGACGGTTACATTATTGATGGAAACAGACGAATGGCAATCATATCAGAGTTATTTGAAGAAACAAGTGATGCGAAATACAATTTCTTAAAGGTTGCAAGAATTGAACAGTCAATTGGGCCAAAAGATCTTTGGACAATAGAAGCTGGAATTTCTCTAGGTCAAGATCCTAAATCAAGATATGGACCAATCAACGAGTTGTTAAAACTTGACGAAGGTAGAAAAGCTGGATTTACTGATCAAGAAATGGCAGAAAAATTATACGGAACAGATGATGCATCAGAAATTACAGAGAGACTTGAAAGACTAGACTTGATGAAAGAATATCTAAAACGATACAATGATGGAGATGATGAAGATTTTACATCAATAGAAAGAAACAGTGAACACTTTATTGAATTACAAAAAAATAAAAAACTTGCTATAAAAAATAAATTAACAGTTGATGAACAACTTGCATGTCTTAAAATGGGATTTAGATTAATTCATGATGGAATAAAGTTTTCAGAATTAAGAGATATAGGGAGTGCAATAAAAAATGGTTGGCCAATAGAAAAAATAGTTGAAGGAGCAGAGAATATGGAACCTGTCAAAGAAATAGAGATTGATCCAGAATTAGATGAAGAAGCAATGACAGATACTATGGTTAGATACAAAGATTTTGAAGATGAAGTTAAAGCAAGAAAAAATGAAGATAAAATATCTGTTATTTTAAGTGCAATTTTGAATAATTTTAAGGTGCTAAAATTAGATAGTGAGGATCTCAAAAAGGACTCTGAAAAAGAAAAGATACGACAAATTTTAGAACATGCAAAAAAACTGGGAAATATTTAGGTGAATAATATGAACAGTTTATGCTTTGATCAATACAAGAACTTGATTTTACGATATGCACAAACAGACGATTCGTCAATCGACATGGACATGGAAAGTTGGCTTGATTTAGCTGAATTTAATCAAAAAGGAGATGCATGGATTTTTCCAAAAACAAAGGATCTTGTAAAATTTGTTAGTATTGTGAAACAAACAAAAGAACATTTTGAAAAAGAAAAACTAGAATTAGATGTATGTGAGCAATTACAAAATGTTGTAAATAATTCTGAAAATAAGGATAATTTTGCCGAAGCCATACAAAAAGCAAATCAAATAAAATCTGACTGTTCTATTTGTTCAAAACAGTGGGCAGCTCATGATGTAAATGAGTTAAAAATATGTCAAGATAAATTTGAGCCAGATATTTCACCAAACTTTAAACGGAAATTGATGCCGTATCAGAAACTTTCAGTCGCACACTTACAAGCGATAGGTAACGGTGCAAATTTTTCTGTTCCAGGAAGTGGAAAAACAACAATCACATATGCTGCAATATCAAAATGGCTTGATGATAAGACAATTAATAAAATTTTAGTCATTGGACCTACTGCATCATTTTTTCCTTGGGAAGACGAATACAGACTTTGTTTTGGCCAAGAACCAAAATCAATCAGGGTTAGAGGAGAAGTTGGAAAACAATTACCAAATCTTAATCATAAATTATTTTTGATGCATTTTTCTACAGCTATGAACAGGGTTGCAGAAATTATAGAATTTATGAGTAACAACAATGTAATGTTGATAATCGATGAATCACATAACATTAAAAGTCCAGATCAAAGAGCATGGGCACGTACAGCACGAGCTATAGCGCCATTTGCAAAAAGAAGGGCTATACTTAGTGGAACACCTATGCCAAATGATGCAAGGGATTTGTGGGTTCAATTAACATTCTTGTGGCCATATGATTTCCCATTAGGAAATGACGTTAGTTACATGAGATATGCAAAAAATCATGGAATTGGAAAATGGAAAAATGCCTTGTATCCATTATTTACTAGAATTACAAAGCAAGATTTAGATCTAAAACCAGAACCAAAATTTGAACGAAAGTATGTGAGTCTTAGTCATAAACAAGCAGAGATTTACAATGTTATAGCAGCAAAAACACTTCAAGAATTCACAGAACTTGATTTAAGAGATAAGGCAAGATTACAGAAATTTAGGGTGGCAAAGATGATTAGATTGCTTCAGGCAGCATCAAATCCAACACTAATTTATGAAAAAGCAGAAGAGTTTGAGATAAAAAATGAAGAATCAGGAATGGGCAAAAAGTTTTCACTTGCAAGTATTAAACGAGAGGACCCAGACACATGGGAAAAGATTGTAAATTATTCTAAACAAAATGAATTTCCAGCAAAATTAATAGCTGCTGTAAAATTAACAAAAGAATTACTTGCAAAAAATGAAAAAGTCATTATCTGGTCATCATTTGTAGGAAATTTAGAAATTTTAGAAAAGCAATTACTTGCTGATGAAAAACCGATTTTAATTTATGGAGAAATTTCTAAAGATGAATTAGATGAAGACAATCGAGATAAACGAATACAAGAATTCAAAGATGATCCAAATCCACGTGTTTTAATTGCAACACCCGCATCATTAGCAGAATCTGTTTCATTACACATTAACAGTAAAACAAAAGAGAAAGTTTGCTCACATGCAATTTATCTTGATCGAAATTTCAACGGTGCACAGTTTATGCAATCAATGGACAGAATTCATCGACTGGGCATGAAATCAGATGAAGTCGTGTATCATTTAATTTTGGCAAAAGGGACTATCGATGAAAAAATTGATCAAAGATTAAAAGAGAAATGGGATGCTATGAGTTTTGCTCTGAATGATTCTTGGCCTACCATTATAGATTATGATGGAACAAGAGAAGATGTTAACAAAGATGAGATGAATAAAGACTTCAATGCATTACTAGATCATTTACGAGAACTAAAGAAAAATAATTTTCAAAATTATGATTAGATAAAGAAAATGGCAATTGAACTTCATTTAGTTTTAGAATTTCTCAAAATAATTAAAGAACGAGAAGTTCAGACAGGAAAAATCATTTCAAGTGAAGTAAAAAGACAATGTGAGTTAAAAAAAATTGAAAGTGGGTTACAACATGTGGTGTACGATGAAAATGAAAAATTTTGTTTAGATACGGGATTAATTTTAAAAAATGAAAATAAGTTACAATTAACAGAAATTGGAGAGACTATTATAGAAAATAAAGAATCAAGAGAGAAAATTAATCAAATAATTATTGAAAATTGTCTTTTGAAAAGTGAATTTTCAAATAAAATTATGCCTGGATTAGTACAATTTCATGGTGATAAAGAAAATGGCTTTTGGTATGAAAAAAATGAAGTATTTCGTCTTTTTGATAGTTCCGAAGATTTGAAAATTTTACGCGATGTGGGTTTACTAGTAAAAGATGATGACGATACAATAAAAATTAATTCAAAATTTTATCAAAATGAAACAATTACTGAATATAGAAAAACAAAAGGAAAGATTTCACAAAAACAGCTCGAAGCCGGTTTAGAGATAAAAAAGAAAATTGGACTAGTAGCAGAGAAAATTGTTGTAGATTATGAGAGAAAAAGGCTGGAAGAAAAAGGATGTGTAGAAGAAGCAAATCGTGTTGAGCAAATTTCACAGGACTGGGCCAATAAAGGATATGATGTAGAATCATTTGATGATAAATCAGATGATTTGATTCCAGATAGATTCATCGAGGTAAAAGGAACCACAGGTAAGAATTTCAGTATTTTTTGGAGTCAAAATGAAATTGAAGCTGCACAAGAATTCGGAACAAAATACTGGATTTATTTTATTTCTGAAATTGATCTAGAAAATGAAACAACGTCAAATGATCCAGAAATGATTCAAAATCCATTTTACAAAATTGATCCGTTTGATAACGATCCAGATAATAAAGAATTTGTTAAAAAATCTGAATCAATACATGTAACAAAAAGACAAGAAAATTAGTATACTAGCAAGAAGAATCATTATTTAGATGAAATTAGAAAATAGAATTTTCAATGCAGATTGTCATGATGCGTTGCAAAAAATTCCAGATAACAGCATTAATGTGATAATAACATCACCTCCATACGCACAACAAAGAAAAAAATCATATGACAGCATACCAGAATCAGAATATGTAGAGTGGTTTTTACCAATTACAAAAGAACTAAAACGTGTTTTAACAGATGACGGCTCATTTGTACTAAATATCAAAGAGCCAGCAACAAATGGAGAAAGATCTACTTTTGTTTTAGAATTAATTATAGAAATGCGAAAGCAAGGTTGGTTTTGGGTTGAAGAATATGTTTGGAATAAAAAAAATTCATTTCCTGGAAAATGGCCAAATAGATTTCGAGATGCATGGGAAAGATGTTTGCATTTTACTAAAAATAAAAAATTCAAAATGAATCAAGATGAGGTGATGGTTCCTATGGGAAAATGGGCAGAAACTCGCTTTAATTCTCTAAGCGATGAGGATAAGATTAGGCACAATTCTGCTTCAAAAAGTGGATTTGGAAGAAAAGTAGAAAATTGGATTGGTAGGGATATGGCATATCCAACAAATGTTTTAGAATTTGCAACCGTGTGTTACAATAAAGGACATAGTGCTGCATTTCCTGAAGAGTTACCAGAATGGTTCATAAAATTATTTTCAGATAAAGATGATTTAGTGTTAGATCCATTTCTTGGTTCAGGTACAACAGCAGTGGTAGCTAAAAGATTAGAAAGAAATTATGTTGGAATTGAAAAGCAGAAAAAATATTACAAATTATCTAAAGCATATCTAAAGATGGAAGATGTAGAAAATAAAAAAATTAAACAAGAAATGGCTGCGGCAATTAAAGATGCAAGAAAAACAGGAAATTGGGATGGATTAATAGCAGAATGTAAGAGAATTTCATCAAAAGATAATCAGAGTTTGGATACTTTTAATAAATAAAAAAATAAGAATATTCATGACTTCTTATTTAGAAATTAAAAAATATGTGAAGAAAAATCATAATAAAAATATCAAATCAGGATGGATTGCTCACGCAAAAGAAATCTATGGAATTCCAATCAAACAGGCTGGAAATAGAAAAGGTGATAGAAAATGGCCGTGTCCTAAGAAAAATTTACCGTTAATCAAAGAAGCCTTTGAACATTTTAAAATGATTTAGAATTTAATTAATCAGTTCTACCTAACGCCTGAAGAATTTCTTGTTTTGATTCAATTGTATCTTGATTGTTAGGATCTAATTCTAATGCTTTTTCTATATTTTCTAATGCTTCTTCAGACTTGCCCATTTTGTGTAAAGTAAATCCTTTGTTATTCCATGCCATTGCATAATTTGGATCTAATTCTAATGCTTTTTCTATATTTTCTAATGCTTCTTCATATTTGCCTAATTCTCCTAATGCCAGGCTTTTGTTTACAAAATATGTTTTGGTATAATTACCAGTTTCAAATTCTTTTTTATGACACTCTAATGCTTCAGTAAATTTTCCTAAACGTGATAGTGCAAGTCCTTTATTGCCATATGCTACAGCTGCAAGTCTATCATCAGACAAATCAATTATTTTATCACATAGTTTTATGGCATCTTCAAATTTTTTCAAACGAATTAATGCCCCACTTTTCATTAACATGGCATCACCAACATGTACCTTAGATGAAATAAGTTCGTCACAGTATTCTACACATTTTTGTTCAGAGAGAGTTTCTGCTTTTTCGATAAATTCCTCATAGGTTGGAACATAATCCATAGGCATATAGGAATAATTTACAATTTAAGTCTGATCTCATGAAGAAAATAATCATAAGTAATCAAAAGTGAATCATCTTGGATTCATAGCTCAGCATGGATAGAGCGGGTGGCTTCGGACCACCAGGTCGGGGGTTCAAATCCTCCTGGGTCCGTTATTTATTCAGATATTAATTTCCAATAATTTTTCTACAATATTTTCTAAATCAGGATCTCCTTTTCTAATTTTTTTTAAGACATCATTAACATCAATTCTTTTTTGATAAATTGTCTTTTTAGAAATATTTGCACTAAAACTTTTTTCGTCATTATTTTCACCATAGTTTGGCAATATTGCAAATGCCTCATCAAGTGTTCGTTTATTCTCATTTTTAGTTTGAAATTCATGCATGTAAAATCCAAGTTGATAAAGATCAGATTCTGCAAGTTTTGGTTTGTATTTCACATCAATAATTGTAGTTATGACATTATTTTTCTTAATAATTATGTCTGGTTTCATTTTTTTATCAGCTTCATCAGGTATTTCCCATGCTTTTTCTATTTTTTGCCGAAGAATTTTTTCATAATTTTCTTTTTTGTAATAATCTTCAAAAAGTCTTTCAATAAATCGTTCAAATGTTTTATTCATATCAACAAAAAATGGCATTACAAATGAATATTGATGATAAATATCAGATATTCCTGAATTATCAATTATCAAATCACAAATTTTATGAACATTTTTGTAATGATCATTTTGTCTGGAATAATTTTGCATTAGTTTAACTCGTTCATATTTACTAGTAGATTTTTTCTCAATTAATCCTGAAAATTGTTGAGCTAAACGTAATGTTTTCATTTTTAATTCATTATCCTGAATAAATTTTTCAGCAATTGTTAATGCTTCTAAAATAATTTGATTTTCCAAATTATTATACTCCAATTCATCAAATTCAGAAAAGAATTGTGGCTTGCACATTGCATCATTAATAATTTGTTGTTGCAACAGTAATTTTCCTCTTAAACTTCGTGTATTTTCTGCATGAATTACATATGATCTTAATAATCCACGTCTTAACAAAATTTCACATTCTTCTACTAGTTGTCTACAAACATGATCAAAAAGGATTGGTTCATTATCTTTTTCAAAATAAATTCTTTGAGTTTCTTCAATGTTTTTTGGTTTAATTCCATTAGTAAAATCAATAATTGCAGTCGTATTTTTCCAAACATTTTCATCATTTTTATCAAAAATTTTTGGAATTATATTAAGAGTAAAACCTAATTTTGGAAAATTCAATGTTCCAACATATTGTTTTGCTTCGATCTGTAATCCAGATGTTAATTGACGAATTGTGAACCATTTTTTTTCTTCATTTAGTTTCTTGACAATTTTTTGATCATTTTCACTATTTTCTAGTTGTTTTCCAATTTTTTTAGAGAGATTTTTCTCATCTTCATTTTCCTCATTAGGCCAGATACCGTTTTCATTTAAAATTATAGAGATCATGCACCTAATTCTTTCTTAATTGTTTCAACAAATTTACTAGCATTTTTTGATTCGAATATTTCTTCATTTAATCGATCTTCATCTTTCATTATAATGGAATCACCTATAATTTCTCGAAGTATTCCATAATCATAATAGAAATAATCCTGTAATAACGGAATAATTTCATATTTGAAGATGAATTGAACATCTTCATCTGTTTCCATATCAAGAAAATATGAATGACCGACCTGTTTATCACGAAATTCTTTTCTTCCTTTCAAAATTTTCTTGTTAAGATTTTCAAGAATGTTTTTGTATTTTTTTGCTTTTGAAAATTGTTTTAAATCAAGGACAGATGGATTTGGCAATAGTTCCACAAAAGCAAATCTTCTACGTAATGCAGCATCAATCTGTACTAAACTCTTATCAGCAGTATTCATTGTACCTATAATGTAGAGATTTTCTGGAATGAAAAATTCTTTTTTGCTGTATGCTAGTATACGTTTGTGTTTAGGACCACGATAATTATTTTCTAAAAGTGAAATTAATTCACCTAATATTTTTGAAATGTTTCCACGATTAATTTCATCTATAATCAAAAAATAGTCAGTATCTTCATTTTGTTCTGCTTTTTCTTTTAAAATTTTGAAAATTCCTTTTTCAAGCACATATGGTGAGGATGTAGTATTTTTTCTATTTTTTTCAAAAGTAACTTTACTGTCATCTCCAGGAACTGTAGAGACAGAACCTTTTTTCACTTTATAACCTGCAGAGATCCATATCGCTCTCTGTGGTTGACCACCATCTTTTGGAGGTTCATTACCCCACCAAGCACGATGTTCTCTTGCAGAGTATGGTAATTCAAAACCAAGAATTTTTTCAATTTCATCAAATGTTACAACTATTTCTTTATCTCCTGAATTTTTTAGATATTCACCTAATTTGGCATACTTACCATCACTTACTAAATTATTATTTGTAGATTCATTATCTGATTCAATCTTTGGTCTATAACCTTCAATAAAATCTTCATAAGAATAAGATGGATGAAAAGTTACTGATTCATATTCTGTTTTTTTATTTTTAGAATTTTTCCAACATTTTACAAGTTCAGTTGCAACTCGTGTCTTACCAGTTCCAGGAGGACCATAAAATATTAAATTCTTTTTATTTTCTAAAATTTTCAAGTAACCTTTCTTTTTGAAATAATTACATTCTGCTTTCATTTGTGGATCTAATTCTTCTTTAGATGAAGACATATCAGAAATATTATCATGTTTAGTTCCAAATAACCATTCTTTCCAGGAATTAGGCAATTCATGATAATTCATAAGTTTTTGACTTACATATTCAGAGTCTCCAATTTTTTCAAGATTCTCAGGTAATTCTATTTCAACAGTGTTAATCCATTCAACTGTTTTTTTGTGAAATAGAAATCCAGATGGATCTTCACTATCTAATTTGTATTCACTTGTGACTTTACCATAACCGTGTATTTTGAATCCAAGAGATTTTGAACCACTCCAAATTACAACAATGTCATTTTTTTTGACTCTCATAAATTTTTGAAAGGCAATTGCACGCCAGCTGATATCTGTTGGGCTAACAGTAGGATCCTTTTTCTTAATTTCATCCTTTAATTCTTGAGAAACTTTTTTTCCCGGTTGAAGTTCATGTTTGTAGTCACCATTTTCATCATAAAATTTTGAAAGATCAATATCTAAAACTTTAGACGGTTCTGAATAATATCCAAATGCTATTTCTTTAGTTAGTAACATATCTTCCCACTCCTGATTAGTCTTATCTCCTGTTTTTATTGCCCAATAATTTTGAAATTCAAAATTTTGATCTAAAAGAAATTGTTTGATGATAGGTTTTTTTGTCTCACATCTTACAATTCCTTTTCTCTCACCATTGATTTTATTGGTTCTAATGTTAAGAAATTCAACATCCGCTTTGTGACGATATCCATTTACATCATCTTCAAATCGGTAATCACCTACCGCTATTGCAAAATCCTCGATTCCGGTGGTCATGCCTTTCGTGACTGCAATAATATCACCTCGCTTGATATTTGAAAGATTGAATAATTCTTGAGCATCTTCTTTTGCTGCTGGTCCGATAGATTCAATATCAGATTTACTTTTACCTGTTAAATCTAGATGAGCCTCTTTAGTATAATTACCGCCAACAGTTTTTGTTTTATGAAATTGTTTTAGCCATATACCTAATGGATTACTTCCTGCAACTATAATGTAAATATTATTTTCATTTTTCATTTGTTTATTTATGTGCCACTTAACAATTGATTTTCCACAAATGGATCTTATTTCATTTATTTCTTCATCAGTTGTATCATGTGATAATAGTAACGTAAATGTTTTATTTTTTTTATCATAATCCAAAATGTTTCTGGCTAAATTTTTACCTTGAACTAAATATTCCATAATCATCTCAGTGGGATTTGCAGTTGGATATTTTCTGAAATATTCTGGAAAAATTATTTTACGAATATTATTAACAAGTTCATCTCTTGAAATTGTGAATGTTTCAGTTTCGATTAATGATTTAATTGCAATTTCTCTGTATGGTGTATCTGTTTTTGCAAAACGTTCAATACAAAATTGTTTTAGATGATTAAAATCAAATAAATCATTTGATGATTTTTTTCTTCTATTTTCTAAATATTCAGGGAATTGTTTTAAAAATTCTTCATCAATTATGTCAGGATTTTGTTTTAAAACATCTATTCCTCTTTTTGTAATTTTTATTCGATTCCTTCCAGTTTGTTCAACAAGTAATGCATGTTTTAATGCTAAAACACCCCACCGTAGTATGTTTAGGTATAAAGGTTCAGGACCCGAATCTTTTGGACGGTTTATTTCTTCTTCTGTAAGATTAAATTTTTTACATATTGAATCTGCAACATCTTTACTTGTTTCATGTTCTTCACCATCACGAAGAGACTCTAAGATTGGTTTCAATACTTGAGTAAAAGTTGGTATTGTCATGGTCTATCACACATCTGCAATTTCATTTCAAGCATCTGAGCCATCACATCTCATAAGTTCCATGTTGATTTACAGAATGTACATTTGGATGCATTCTTTTATGATATTCATCATGAGTGGTATGAATAGGAATTAGCTTTTTGGCCTTTGCACCGTCAATTACACGCATTAATTGTGTGCTATCTCCATGTCCAGATACATGAACCTGATGCCAGTCACGTTCCTTACTAATTACGCCAAAATGTTCAAACCAATTTTTTATCTGCTCTTCTTTTAGCTCCATTTCAAAATCAAATGGCTCTGTTAGTGAGCGAATGTATGTAGAGTTTGGGTTTGGTTTAACATCTATCAAATTTTGTAAATTAAAATCACTGCAATAAAAAATCAATTCCTTTTGATGTGATTTTACATCTCTATAGTCAATTGCATTTGGATAATCAAGGAATTCTTTTTGCCATTCCTTATAATCCATTTTTAGTAGTCGTTCTGAAAATTTTGATAAATCTTTGTCAAGTAAACTCCATGTTCCACGTGGAATGAAAATTTTGATGTTTGTATCATCTGGTTTTGGATATAAGTTGCCAAAATGAGAAGAAGCTGTAAATAATTTTAGTAAATATGCCTGTTTAAGATCAATTACCAGATATCGATTTGTGTTTTTTGCTGCCAAATAAAATGACATTAATCTATCCAAATCTCTTATCGGATATCCACAGATTACCAGCTGTTCTGTTTCGTTAATTATTTTAGTAGAAATTGTTTCTACATCAAACTCTGTCATTGATGATGCTTTTTGTACACGTGTTCCTTCACATAAGATTAGATCTAGATCGGATTCGCCACATCTTTGTACAAATTTGTCAGTATCATCTGCACGTCTTCCGTGAAATCTTAAATCACCTGTATTTGCAATGGACCCTGATGATGTATGTAAAATGAATGCATCAACTCCAGGAATAGAATGATCTACAGGCATAGGTTCTACATCTATTGAATCAATAGAAAATTCCTTACCATCTTCAAAAACCTGAATGTCTCTTGCAATTTTGACATCATCTCCTTGTTTTTTACTTAATTCTCCATTTCTGTTTGTGTAAACTTCAAATTTTTCTTTGTGAGTTAGATATTGATCAGTTCCTGTATCATCATAATTTTTCATAATCAATTTTGATGCCTCCGAACAGTAAATTGGAATTTCAGGTCTCAGATATGAGATGTATTTGCAATGATCAACGTGTGCGTGTGTTAATAAAACAGCATCAATTGTTGTTTCTTCATCACCACCTAACTCCATGTGTTTTGTATAATCAGTACGATACATTCCAGGAATGTTTGGCAATATATCTAATGCAAATAGGTCAGCTAAACTGTTAGATGTTCTAGCATTCATGAATTGTGAAAAAAACTTTCCTTCATCACCAAAGCTCATTCCAAAATCCATTAGAATTGTGGTTCCTTTGTCTTCTACTAGAAATTTATTTCCGCCAATATCATTTACTCCACCGTGAAATGTTATGCTAGTCAATAGGATTAGAATACAGAATGGTGATAAAAAAGAGTTATGAGATACTAAGAATACCATTTTTCCATAATGAGCAATATTCAAGTAATTACTCAAAATGATGAGAATTTTCCCGAATCATTAAAAAATTTACCAAAAAAAAGGACCCCAAAAGAGATCTATCTTCAAGGAGAGATGGTTGATTTTACAAAATGTGTAGCAATAGTAGGTACAAGAAAATGTTCACAAGAAGGACAAGAATTGGCACATGAAATTGCAACTCGTTTAGTAATTGAGGGATATACCATAGTATCTGGATTAGCAAAAGGCATTGACATTTCAGCACACGCAGGTGCAATAGAGAGTGATGGAAAAACTATAGCTGTTTTAGCCGGATTGCCAAAAATTTATCCTCCTCAACATGAAAAACATGCCCAAAAGATCACCAATTCTGGATGTTTAATTTCAGAAAATTTTCCTAATGGTGATAATCTTACCTTAGCGTTAGTAAAACGAAATGAAATAATTGCTGCATTATCTGATGCGGTAATAGTAGTAGAATCTAGTGAAAAAGGAGGGGCGCATTATGCCATCGATTATGCAAAAAAAATTGATAGGCTTGTAATTGCAATGAAGCCGAGAGTAGAAGATGAAGAATTGATAAAAGGATTTGAGAGATTTTGCTCTCAAGGTGTCAAACCTGCAAAAACAGCTGAAGACGTAATAGCCATTTTAAATTCTTATGAAAAACCCACAAAAACTAACCTTGATGATTTTACGTAGATAAATTAGTATGAATAGTATGCATACTGTTTGCCAGAGCTTTAAGATTCAAAAAATGTTCTAGTTTACATGCAAAGTAAAACAGACATAATGATTTGCTGCAAATGCAAATCTACCACAACAGATATCAAAATACTCGGTCCTTGGATGTGCCTTGCTTGCAAAGCAGAGGTTCAAAATGACGCTAGAATGTAAGACATGTTCAGAATCAACTAGAGACTCGAAGAAGAAATCAATCATAGAAAGCTTAACTGATATTGTAATCGGTTTTGTGATGTATCTTCCGATAAATTTCTTCATTTTGCCAATGTTTGCAGGAGAAATTGCAAATCAGGAGATAATGGGATTTTTACAGATTACAGCCATCTTTACGTTAGTGGCATTTGTAAGAAAATATGCAGTGAGAAGATGGTTCTCAAAAATGAGATTTTAGAAATATTTTTACATTTGTTTACATAATACCATCAGAATGGGTAAAGAGTTCACTTGCAATAGAGGCAAAAATGAGAAAGAGGGTCCATGTAAAAAGAGGCTCTATTATGATCCACAAGTTCTTAGTCAACATGGCAGACAGATGCCTTTAGAAGTAGATACTGGTAAACCACACAACTGTCCATTTGGTAGAGCTGTATTAGATCATCCAGACATAGTAAAAGATTATGAAAATGCTTGGCAATATTGGGAAAAAGATGATGTTGAAAAGTTACGTAATGAATTTGAAAAATGGAAAAATGACATGATTAAAGCAAAATTTCCAAATGCTTCAAAAGAAGCTCTAGAAAAATGGAGAATAGAAATTCCCGAGATATTTCTTCGGAGATTATCTAAAGATTTGAAAAGAACACCAAATGCAGTTCGAGAACAACTACAGCATATGGGATTAATTGAGCATTAAAAGTAAATCATAAGTAAAAGAAAGAATATAGCTTTTGAAGATGGATGATTCATTTAATGGACGATGTATCTATTGTGGAGTAATTTGCCCAGATATGGAAACCTTACAGGATCATATGAAGAAATGTCCCTACAAGATTCCAAGAGAAAAACGTGAAGAAAATGAATGGTCATATGGTAAACCACTCACCGAATCAATGAAAAAATTACTTGAAGGAACAAGAACCTGGGACAGCAAAAGTGCAGATAATGAACCAGTTGATAGAAACTTTAGACAAGCATTCAGTGAATTAAAGAGATTAAAAGACAAATTAGCAATTTCAGAATCTGTTGTTGAAAAAGCAGCTTACATTTATCGTAAAGCACTAGACAAAGGTCTTCAAAGAGAACGTGCATTAATGGCAGCATGTGTTTATGCAGCATGTCGTGATACAGATACTCCACCTAACTTCAAAGACGTTGAGATTGCCGCAAACATCAAAAGAAAAGATATTGCAAGATGTTATCGTTTACTTGTAAAAGAATTAGTTGTGGAAATACCTGTTACTGATTCAGTAAAGTGTGTTGCAAGAATTGCAAGTAAAATTGAGATTGCAGAAAAAACAAAACATTTTGCAGTCGAAGTTTTAAAAATTATACAAGAAAATGAAGCATTTGTAGGAAAAGATCCAATGGGAGTGGCCGCAGCAGCATTATACCTATCATGTGTCAAAAACGGTGAAGACAAAACTCAACGTGACATTGCAGAAGCTGCAAATGTAACTGAAGTACAAATCCAAAATCGCTACAAAGACTTGAAAGAATCTATAGATGTATAAAGCAATTATTGATGATTAAATTAAAAATTCAGATGCCCATCGTCCTTCATCTGTAAGATGAATCCATCTGTTTCTGCCAACTTTTTCGGTTCTAACATATCCCCAGTTGTTTTCAAGTGGGGCAATAATATTTTTATCTAAACTTGCAAATCGTGCCTGAGAATGATTACCGGTTTGTGCATTAACTATAATTAATTGTGATTCTTCTGCTACTTCCGCCATTTCTTTTTTCTTCATTTTTCCTTTATTTTTAACTAGAATTTTCAATGCTTCAAGTTGTTTTTGCGGAGGTGTTTGAATTTGATATGTCGGCAAGTCATGAATTTCTTCAATTCCGGTGGTTTGGGGTTGAGATACTTTGGTATGATGATAGTCTTTTGCTTGTGCATAAAACGGATGTAGATTTTCTCTATTATCAAAGATCATTGTTGCCATCATCAAACCAACTGCATGAATTTTTGAACCGCTTGCCACGTTAAGATAGATGTCATGTTGTTTTTCCTCTATAATTATCTCCTTTACCACACGGACAATATCGAACATCCGATATCTGTTTGCAGTGGTTTCTTCGACCTCAATGTTATTTTTTTCTAATGTTTTTTTTATCTTATCCAAAAATGGGCGTGCTTTATCTTCAGATAGATTGGAATGGCCTATCAACCAAACCTTATCTGCTCGCATTTTTTTAGCAGGAATTACAATTCTATCAATCTCAAAGCCTACAGGGGCGATATGAACACGTAGTTTTAGGTTGTTTGACATGGTATGTACAGTATGCATACTAAGAGCGTGTTGCATAATAGGTTTTCTGCTTAACTTTTAGCATGGAAAAATTGGCTCTGAGGGGTTTTTCATTGTTTACTGACTCGGAGTCATTTCCTATTAAAAAAATTACATTATTGTGTAGTGCAGTTTCAATTTTAGCACTTGTTCCAAGCGCATTTGCAGAACAACATGAATTTACAAACACTCTACCTAACTATTTGGAGATAGAGCAAAATGATACCATATTTCTAAAGAACTTGACTAATTCCACTATTAACTTACGTCATACAGATGGACTATTTTCTTCTGGTGAATTGTATATTAATGGAACATGGACCGGTAACATGCCATATGAAGTAGGTGTTTATGAATGGGTTAACACAAACTCAACAGGTACTATAGTTATCAAATCAAAAACTATCATACAAGAACCAACAGTATCCATTTCTGGTAATCAATTAGAAGGTAATGTTGGAAGTGAGATAAAAAATATTCCAGTTGCGGTAACCACAATTTCACCAACATTTGAGACAGAAAGTGTTGCAATAAAGACAAATGATAATGGAAATTTTGAGACTACGTTGAAACTTGATGAAGTTGGAACACATGACGTCATTGTTTCCTATAATGGAAAATCAATCGGTAAATTTTCACAAGAAGTTACAAAAGAAGGTATTAGAGAATATGCAGGAGTAGATATTTTAGAATTAAGATTATCATTATTACAAACACTAGAAAGAATTTTGGAGATTATCTATGGCAAGTAATTTTGGGCTTTATGCCATTGTGTTTTTGGTTTGTTCTGGTTTAGTAAAACCTAAAAAAAATTCTGGAGGCATTTTTTGGCAAGTAGATGGTGGCTGTTCATCGGATGTTTCCTAGTATGTTCAGGAATTGGCACTCCTGCAGGAATAATCATGTTAGTAATTTACTTTTATGATGATATTAGAAAACACTTTAGATTTTCACAATATAGCGATAATACGTATAACAATACATACAATGTCAATAATCTAAACGTCCACTCAGATGGCAAAGACCATTCTAAAGATGATGATTTTGATACACCGATGGACCATATGTCAAAAGATACCAAGGAGGATATGAGATAATGCGTCACGGTGAGCACGATGAACTAACAAATTATGAAAAATGGATTGTTGATGAATTACTCAAATGTAGTACTGAGGGGACGACACATCTTACCGATCATTGCTTTGAACAAACGTACTATTTGGGCGAAAATGCTTCCATATTGGCCACAAAATTATTCTATTCCAGCTTATTCAATACACCAGTAGAAGCGAGATGGGCAATTGAAAAAATATTAGAATTACCAAATGAATACAAGGGTGATTCTCTACTTCATCTAGGACACAGTTTGGCCGTATTTTATGAGATGCTGGTAAAGGCAAATCCTAGTTTGGACGAAATTATGAGAAATACGTACGCAAAATGGATAAAAGGATTAAAACAAAATGATGATACTTGATTCTAAACAGAAATTGTATTTTGTAAATAATAGGGATTATTAATAAAAATGGTCCTAGCAGTAATAGCTGTATTAATTTTATTTTTCTTTTGGCCAGTAATACTGGCAGGAATTATAATATTTCTTATCTGGATGTTTTGGCCTGAAAAGAAATGGCAATGTCTAGGTTGTAATAAAAAATTCCATAGAGAAAATAGCTGTAAAGAACATAGTAAAAATTGTGAAGAAAACAGGCGTCGAGAAGAAAGAATTAGACAACAGGGAGAAAATAGACATCGAGAACAAGAAGAAAGAGATAGAAAAAAGTATAGGCACAGATGGGGTAAAAATCGTGATAGTTCGTTTTATGATAATCCATTTGATGATGAATTTTGGAAGGATGATGTTTATGGTGATGATCAGGAATTTTGGGATGAACAAGAAGACTTTTGGAAGGATGTGGACCCTGAAGGATTTTACAATAGACGAGGAGATTATTATCATTCTCAGAAAAATTTCAAAGAAGAACAAGAGTATTGGAAGAAACAG
The DNA here is from genome assembly GCA_028343215.1 of Candidatus Nitrosopelagicus sp. Classification (GTDB taxonomy): domain Archaea; phylum Thermoproteota; class Nitrososphaeria; order Nitrososphaerales; family Nitrosopumilaceae; genus Nitrosopelagicus. The sequence continues at coordinate 17,684 of JAOLYB010000015.1, forward strand.
TATGAAGAGGCAAAAAAAGAATACGATAGAGCCTATGAAGAATTATTTGGAAAGTTAAATAAAATAGATGTAAAAAAATGTTATAAAAAATTAGGACTGGCCACAAATGCAACATTTGATGAGGTAAAAAAACAGTTTAGAATATTGGCATTAAAATATCATCCAGATAAGTGCAAAAATAAAGAAATTGGAGAAGAAAAATTTAAAGAAATTTTTGAAGCATATGAAACAATAAAAAATACAGAAACTGATAAAGCTTAACAGAAAGTAACTGTATGTATAGTATGCATACTATTCTCATGTTGAATATTAGATATAATGTGACAGTCAAAGTATGGTGAGTAAATCATAATTCGTGGGGACATTGATGACCCCGATGAAAACATACGTCTGAGGGAAGAAGCAGAGATGCTTGAAGAGCTAGAAAGATGGGAAGAAGCAGAGATGCTTGAAGAATCTTTGGAAAAAAGCAGTCGAAAAGTAATTTTCAAAGTAGAATGTGAGAAGCCAGATCCAAAGATACTCAAGGACTACCACATTGAAGGTAGAATTTGGATATTGATGGCGCAATATGAAATGCTAGAAAGTGGATTTGAGATAACCATGGAGAATGTCAAGGCAGACATCGAGGAACTGAAAAATGAACTGTCGGATATCAAGCGATACAAAGTCTTGATAGACGAATGGGAGAGAGCTAAGGATGAAATCGAGGAAAATCAAAAGTATGTATAGTATGCATACTATTGATGTATAACATAATAGGGTTACTTGTGAATAACCTACAATGACGAAAATGAAAAAATGTAAGACATGTCTCAAAGAGAATAATGAACACAGTCAAAATCTTTGGAAGCTGCATCAAGAAGTTAAACCATGTTTGCTATGTAATGAAAACAGTGGCAAACATAGTGAGAAACTTTGGAATATGCATCAAACCGTTCTGGCACTTGGTTCACATGGAGAAAAGTTGCGACCAGTTACAATTGGATTTGGTCCAACAACAATTGCCAGAGTTCACAAATGGAATACTGTCAAAATAAATGGTAAAGATGATCCACGCCATATGGAATTTATTCCCGTATACATGCATTGTACCAGTTGTAAATCTGAAATGAGTACAAATGAAGTAAATATTGCAGATGTTCTTGATGGACTCTGTTTTGAATGCTTTTGTGATCAAACAGATCAAGAATATACTTGGCACAGTGTTCCATGGTGGGCAGTGAACAATGGAAAATATGTAGGAATTAAAAAATGAGTGAAATAGACGGTAAAGATGAAAAGTGCATCAAAGGTAAGGTGTTTGAAGATTCATTTGGAACAATTGATCTCGGCAACAAAGAGGCAAAAGAAGAGCACTTTGGGGAAATTGCTCAATACGAAGAGGCCAGAGTCAAAGAGGCACAAAGAAAATTTCATGCACGAATGACACAATATGAAAGAGAGGAAGCAACAAGATGGATTGGTTACTACAGGTACATGGTCGTCGATGCAGATGAAAAATGAATCCCCTTTCTTTTTTATTTTTATTAATTGAGGCTTTTTGAAAATGCCTAAAATGAATAGAAAAATTGTTTGTTTTTCAATTATAATATTTTTTGTATCCATAATTCCACTTAGTTATGTTCACGAGTTAGGGCATGGATACATCTGCATGGCGGAGGGGTATGAGTTTGAAATAGAATTAGGTGTGGATGGAGGAAGAATGATTTGTCATGGAGAGGTTGAAAATCAGATTTTATTTAGGGCTGCAGGAGGGATTTTGGCAGGTACTGCAGCAATTATTCCTCTAGTGGCTTTTAAACAGATTAAAAAATATCCTGCAGTAGTAATTGCATTATTACCTTTAGGATTAGGTCACTTTCTTAATGCAGGAATTGAGACTGTATTTTACAAAACATACATGCAAGATACTGTAATTTGGGGAATGATTATGGGATTATTTGCATTTTTGATGTTTATTGGATTGGTTACAAAATATGCAAAAAAAGAGGTTACGGTATGTTAGGACCAGTCTGGTTAACAACTGCACTAATTATGTTTGGTGTTATGTTTATTGCAACAAAACTTGGAATTTTTGATTCATTTATTCGTGGAGGTAGAACTTGGGAAAAAGGTTCAACAGAAGCAAAAACAAGAGCGCTTGGATTAACAATTTTGTATGTTGTAATAATTATGGGAACATCTCTTGGTGTGGAAGCATTTGTGGAGGAAATTCAAAATGCGTTGTAAACAATGTGAAAAGGTGGTTCGCTATCCAAGTAGATTTTCCAAGTTGGTTCAGATGTGTGGATTTTGTAGGAGAGAAATTGATGCTTAAATTCAAAAAAGAATGGCATAGGGATGTATTTTTTGTAATGACCCTATTGACGTTGGGACATCTTGCTTTTGTGGTGTGGATATTATGATGAAAATATGCCCAGAATGCAAGGGGACAAACATCGCAGAAATAATGTATGGTTATCCTAGTTCAGAGTTTTTAGATAAATTGAAAAAAGAGGAAAATAAAGGAAAATATGAGTTAGGAGGATGTTGTATATCAAATGACGATCCAGCATTTTCATGTAACGATTGTGGATATCTATTTGGGAACAGAGAGGATGAAGAATGATTGATTTTGTGAAACAAAGAATTCAGAGTATAATTGATTTAAAGAAACAGCGACATTTTCTTCCTGGAGTTTTACTTGGAGGTTATGCAATTGTCATCCTTGCCAGTGTGATGTCAATTTGGAGTTTTGTTATACTAGGAAAAATAGACAATCCATTTTTCAATGGATTATTACCTGTAGCATCATTATTTTTTCCATTTTATGTTGCAATGATAGTGATTTTTGTAGGAAAAGAGATTATTTGGTGCCACATGATGATGTTTGCACAAATTGATAAATTATTCAAATGGATGATTGACAGATATTCATTAAATTATTATAAAAAACACAAAAAAGATCCTCCACTATTAGACAAGTTTTCAAAAATACAGTACAAGTTGTTTGGTAGATTTACTAGATTATCACCAAAAATACAAAAAAGAATTAAAATTTTAGGAATAGCTGGATGGATTGCTTACATGGTAATCAGTAGAACAAGTAGTTCTTGGAATGGAATTTTCTAAAGTCTAAATTCACATGAGGATTTCAGATTACATGCATTACATTTTGCCTTACTGTTATGATGTTCAGGTTGAGCAAACCCTGTTGCTATACTTGCAAACTTTTCAATAGAATTATGAAGAAATTGCATTGAAAATTGATCAACAACTTCAGAAAATATCTTGTGTGGCTCTCTAGTCTTTCTATCACAAATTCGTAATTGCCATTTCTTTTCAGTGTGAGACATGTCCAAAATATCTTCAGGAGTAGGATTTCTAACATTAGAAAATGCAGAACTTAGATATGCGAGAACCTGTAAAAGCTGCCCAGGAAATGGAGTAGTCTTGTTGTCATACGTTTCAGGTCTTGCTACAAACTTGTCATCTTGAATGAAAAGCGTCCCACCCACTCTTTTCATCTTGTCTATTCTACCATTTAGTGATACAACTACAGCGTGTTTTCCAAATTCAAATGGAACAATCAATCGTGAATAGATATCTTCACGAGGAAACTCTAGATCTATATTTTCATCAATTAATTCATCAGTTGTAACTGGTTCAAACTCGATAGTTTCTTGCTCATGTTTTTCTTCGGCAATGTGTGCTTTTGAACCCATTAGCAATGATTTTGTTGGTTTTGCCTTTACTCCTTCAATTGATAAAGGAATTTTATATTCACAATAACCAATTGAATCAGAAAATTCTGTAACTGCTGCAGAAACGTGAGTTACATTATCAATTTGTTTAATTTTTATCATTTTGAATTATTCTTTTTCTCTTTCAATAATAGATGCAACTAACTGAATCATCATGGAAAACTCCTCAATATTTCCCTTACAGATTTCTAACATCTCGTCTCTCTCAGGTGAGGCTGGCTGTTTTTGTACATTCTCAACTATTCCAGTCTCTCGTATACGATTAGTCTCAAACCATTCCTGTAAAACCTTCAAGTCATTAGCAGAATCTTCTTGCATGAATGTACATTTCACTCCTAGCTAAATAATCTTCATTTGAAATACCTATAACCAAACTGTTCATACACAATGATGGAAGAGCTTTAGTAATTTTCTTGTAAAAGAACTGAAACTACTGTCTCTGCTCACATTTTTTAAAAAATAGTTTATAGCAAAAGCTTGTTAAAGATTCAGAAAAACAAAAGGGGCCGCATTTTTTGTTAAGGTTCTAGATTAGGGCTTCTGCTTTAGCTTTATCTGAACCACATATTCTCATAACTGTGATACCTGTATCAGGAGATGTTCCTTTAATCGCATAACGTCCGTTCTTTAGTTGAACGACTTTAGGATCCTTGATCTCTACTTTTTTTCTGGCCTTCACATCATATGCTTCTACCATGATATACAACACCATCCAGAGTATTTGAAATAAAATTATGAGAGAAAGTTATCTTAGAGGTTTAATTTTTTGACAATTCTCAAGTTTTGTTATATATGAGCATCCAAAAGTCATTCAATTCAAGGAAATATCCTGCCTTTTTCTCTATTTTTCATATATAGAATAAGTTTGAATAATCATCATCTGTTTTTTAATAAAATCTAAATGTAAAATAGCAAATGATTGATTCGTCAATTTGTGAGTTTTGTAAAAAGAAACATGCATCAAAATCCTTTCATTGTAACCATTGTCTAAAACCACACAAAATTTGTGCATCCTGTATTCTAAAATACAAAACAAAGATGAATCTACGTAAAGTTCACAAGAGAACTATCTTTGATAGTAACTTGGAAAAATGGGCATAGAGAAATCTAGAGAAATATCCAATATTGTAATCTCTGATGTTTAGTTTTTTGTAGGATCACCGCTAAGGATATTCAAGACATGTTCAACAACATCTTCTCTTCCACCTTGATGGTAGTCATCCCTTACCGGATTTGAGGCCATGCTAACAAACACCAAATGATTTTTTCCTGCAGGAAAAGTCATTCTTGTTAGTTTTTCAAATGCTGCAACAGCATATTGTCCTTGACCAATCTTTGGGGATAGTTGTTTTCGTGCCTTCCATGAAGTTGCTGCACGTTTTAGTGATTCAGATGTTTCTTCATCACTAAGATAGTTACGGATTCCAGCTCTATGCATTACTGCCTTGATTTCTCCTTCACTATCAGCTACAATGCAGTTTCTTATGTTTGGATCAGAGTCCATTATTCGTTTCATGGTTGCATCATATTTCATGGGATCGTATAGGTCATCGTGAGATTTAGGTTTTTATCACTGGCTATACTAGCACAATCGTTGATTCCATGAACACGCAGTTCATGGGTGGGAGAGAAATTTTCAGTTTCTCTTCCACACTATTATTTTACTAACTAGTTTGGATGTACAAAATTACGCAAATAGTAACAAACATTGAGATTATTGCAATCCCACGAAGATTAACAATTTTGTTTTCTTCATCTTCAGACATTATTTTTTCCAGCCCGAGGTCCAGTTTTTCAATGAGCATTTTGCTAATTCACTTCTAGAATGATCTTTTAGCTTGCGTCCACATTTTGGACACTCCATTTTCATGTATTTACTCATGTGTTAGTAACGTCATCAACTAGGATAATCTTTTCCTTTATCAGATATTGTAATGCTTGTAACAGCTCATTTTCTGAAATGCTATCTTCGGCATACCAAACAAAGATGTTTCTAACCCAGTCAGGAATCTTACTTTCTTCGCCTATTACACTGATGGTGGTTTCTGCAGTTTTGTGTGTACAAATATCTCGATGTACCTCTCTGCACATACTCATTATGTTCACTAGATAATCACCAGATGTATCATCATTAGACAACTCAAAGGGAAACTCAAACATTCCATCTGAATCACTGGTGAGAAAGAAATCAGAGATGACCATTCCATTTGGATTTGATATCTTTACACTTAGTAAGACATCTGAAGTTGCTGCATCATCGTACTCAACCCAACCGGTTATCGCTAGATCATCACCAATTGAATATACAAAATTTTCATCAATGGTTAAGATTGGTTGCGAAATGTGAGTTGAATATGCATTTTCAACACCAACTATTGTAATTGCTGCAA
>JAOLYB010000016.1 GCA_028343215.1 Candidatus Nitrosopelagicus sp.
TCTACAAAATCAGAAATATCAAAGTATTTGTTAGATATGGAGGAAAATGGTGCCAATATTATAGATGTTGGAGGAATGTCTACTGCACCATATCTAAAAACAATTGTATCTGAAAAAACTGAATCTGAAAGAATAACAAAAACAATCAAAATTATACAAAACTTATCTAATATTCCAATCTCTGTTGATACTTGTAGAGCATCAGTTGCAAAAGACGCACTTGAATTGGGAATTGATGTGATTAATGATATTTCTGGTTTAAAGTATGATGCAAATATGCCAAAAATTATAGAAAAATATAGTCCATCTGTAATTTTATGTTCATACAGTAAAAAACTTGTAAAAGATAATTTGATATCTACAACAAAAAAACTTTTGGATGAAAGCGTAAAGATTGCCCAAAGTGCACAAATATCTAAAGACAAAATTGTAGTCGATCCATCTATTGGTTTCTTTAGACGTTCTTCTGATGTAAAAAATAAACTTCCATATACAAAAATTAACTCTGATTGGGCTCAACGTGATGCTGAAATTATTAAAAAATTAAATCTTCTAAAAACAAATTTCCCAATTTTAGTTTCTATTTCAAATAAATCATTTATAGGAAAACTACTTGGAAAAGAAAATCCTAATGATCGAAATACTGGAACTGCAATTGCTGAAATGTTATCTATAATCAATGGTGCGTCGATAATTCGAACCCATAATCCAGAAATCACCTCAGATGTTATCAAACTTACAAAATCCCTCATAAAAAAATCCAAGAAAGGCTTATAACAGATTTTTTCTCTCTGGTAAAAGGTTCATTTGACAATAAGAGAAGGATTCACTTTTGATGACGTTCTCCTTGTACCCAAATTTTCAGATATTACCAGTCGTTCGCAAACAAATCTTTCGACAAATTTATCACGAAATATTAAACTCAATATTCCTTTAGTTAGTGCAAACATGGATACTGTGACAGAATCCATGATGGCTACAACAATGGCTAGACAAGGTGGAATTGGAATTCTTCATAGATTTTTAACAATAGAAGAAGAAGCAAATCAAGTTCTAAAAGTCAAACGTTCCGGAAGTGTAATGATTGATAACCCATATCAAATATCTTCTGAAAAATCTATTGAAGAAGCTATAGATTTGATGAGTGAAAAAGAAGTATCTGGATTATTAGTTATTGATTCTGATTCTAAACTTGTTGGAATTTTAACTGAGCGTGATGTACTTTTTGAATCAATCACTTCAAAGAAAACTGTATCTGAATTAATGACTAAAGATGTTATTTCTTCAAATGAAAATACATCATTAGATGATGCAAAAGATATTCTAAAAAGTCATAGAATTGAAAAATTACCTTTAGTTAATGATAAAAATCAAATTGTTGGACTCTATACTACACAAGACATAATGAACATTGAGAATTTTCCAAATGCCTCGAAAGATAAGAAAGGTAGGCCTCTTGTCGGAGCTGCAGTTGGAGTAAAAGGTGATTTCCTAGATAGAACTGAAGCATTACTTACGGCTGGTGCAGATGCAATTGTTGTTGATATTGCACATGGTCACAGTGAAAATGCAATAAGTACCGTGAAAAATATCAAAAAAGCATTTCCTGATTGCGAATTAATTGCTGGAAATGTAGCTACTGCACAAGGTACTGAAGATTTGATCAAGGCTGGAGTTGATGCTGTAAAAGTTGGTGTTGGTTCTGGTTCAATTTGTATTACAAGAGTGATCACTGGTTCCGGTGTACCTCAACTAACTGCTGTAATGGATTGTGCTGAAATTGGCAAACAATATGATATTCCAATTATATCTGATGGTGGAACAAGAACCTCTGGTGATGCCACAAAAGCACTAGCAGCAGGTGCTTCTGCTGTAATGTTAGGTGGTATGTTGGGTGGTACTGATGAGAGTCCTGGTTCAACTATTACGAAGAATGGAAAACGATACAAGTTTTACAGTGGAATGGCATCTTTAGGTGCTGCTAGAAGAAGAAAATCAAAAGAAACTACACAAAGTGATGCTGAAGATGATCTAAATGATTATGTTGCTGAAGGTGTAGAGGCAATGGTTCCATACAAAGGAACTGTACTTGATATTCTTGTTCAGATTACTGGGGGAATACGTTCTGGTTTGAGTTATTGTGGGGGTCATGATATTAAACAAATGCAAAATAATGCTGAATTTATTAAAATGTCACGTGCTGGATTTGCAGAAAGTCAACCACATGACGTTGATGTACTATAGCTAATCTTTTATTGATTTAAAATCCAGTTTTTTTATGTTAAATAAACTCACAATAATTGGTATGATTATCGGAACTGCAATTTCATTACTTGGAGCTGCTTCTATGATCACTTCATTAAATTCTCCAAATGAAATTCAAGAAGATACTGCAACGTTTGGAGTTGGCGATTTAGATAAAATAAATTTCAATGCACCTGAAAATTCATTTCAATCATTGATCGTAACTGGTGATTCATTTGATATTAAAATTATGACTCCTAATTCAAGTAATGATGTAGATGCAAGTTTCAAAGATAAAGCAAGTTTTTCATGGACATCTGACACTGCAGGTCAAACAATAATCACAATACAAAATACTGGTGATTCTGAGTTTACTGAAACTTACAAATTTGAACTTGCACGTGATCCATTATTTTTCACATATTCCATTTTAGTAATTATTGCTGGAGTTGTGGTAATTGGATTTAGTGCTGGATTTAGTGCTAAAAAACCAAAAGGATTCTAATCTAAATTTGCGATTGGGTACGAACCAATTATCTTAAGAAATATTGTATTTTCTGAAATTTTGTCTAATACTGATTTGATTTTTGAATTTGAATAATGGCCTAGAAAATCTACAAAGAAATTATATTCCCAATTTTTATTTTTATTAGGTCTGGACTCAATCTTTGTTAAATTGATATCATTATCATTAAACTCTTTTAATATCTGATGTAATGCACCTGGTTCATGTTTTACTGAAAATATAATTGAAGTTTTATCTTCTGTTCTTTCACTAGAATTTTCTTTTGAAAATATCAAAAATCTTGTATAATTATTTGTATTATTTTCAATTCCTTGTTTTACAATAGGTATATTGTACAAATCTCCTGCATCATTACTTGCTATTGCTGCAGAATGTATGTCATTCATTTCTTTAATAATTTTTACACTTCCTGCTGTATCATATGTTGGGACAGTTTTCAATTTTTTATTCTGAATGAAATCACTGCATTGTCCCAATGCTTGTGGATGTGAATAAAGTGTTTCAATATCTTCAACTTTTCCAATACTGATAAGGCAATGTTCAACTTTGAAATATTCTTCACCTATTGCATATAACTTTGTATATGTAATTGCATCAATACTTTGTCCTACCGTACCCTCAATAGAATTTTCAACAGGCAGAATGCAATAATCACTACCCCCATTCTCGGTTATGTTTAATGTATCTTGAAAACTATTACATGGCACCGTTTCAATTTCCTCTTTAAAGAATTTCTTTGCTGCACTTTCACTATATGCTCCATGTTCACCTTGAAATGATACTTTCTTCATCTTAATTTTGAGTTAAAAATTCACTTTTTCCAAAGTCTAAGGATAGTTTTCTATCATCAATCCATCCACAATCTTTACATTTTACTGCATCTCTCATTTTTACAACAGTACCAAAACATTTTCTACATTTTGTGAATAATACTCCTAGTTCTGGTTTATCAATTGATGCATGTATTGTTCCATTAATGTGACTGATTATCTCTACTTTAACAACATCTTTGGCTAAAGCGATGTTCTTTTTTCTAATATGTCTTGTAACACAAATACATTCCAAATCTGCAGCTACCTTTTTTCCGTTTACATATTTTATCATTATTGCAATCATGGATGGTAAATTTGCTTCAACAACTCCTATGATAATATCTCCCACTTTAGGAACTGTAATCTGAGTTTGACTATTCACTGAGGCTAATTTTTCAGAAGAATCTAACTTAATTTCTCCAATTGTTGTAGCTCTGATAGAGTCTTCATCTTCAAATGTATTATCTCCTGGAAGATATTCTTCTATTGATGCAATCTTCTCACCAGGTATTCTTTGTTTTTTATCCATGTGTAATTGAATAAAATTTTACTATTAATTGTTTTTAGAGTTTCACATACTTGATAAATCAGCTATAATCTACCAGTATATGAGCGAGCAAATATCAAGTAAATTCGTTACTTATACCGCTTTTTTAGTTACTCTTGGAATCGTTGGAATTAGTATCATCTCTGTTATTTTTCCTGCATTAATTATATCAAATACATACGAATTTCCTAACGATTTAGATCCATTCGAAACAAGCCCTTGGACATTACCCATCATTATTTCAATAACTTCATTACTTTCATTAGGTTTTCTATACAAAAATGCAAAACTACCATCTATAGTTCATTCTGGGATTAAATTCATCTTAAATTTTGAAGTATCTAAAAAAATTGCCATCATCTCGGGTATTATCATTTTAGGATTATATATTGGAATTTCCTTTGACGAATTATTTCTAGACGAGGTTAATCAATGGCCTGATTATCTAATTCTTCAAGAAGCTCTTGACATCTGGCCTGCAACAGATCATTCTAGTGTATATGTTAATGAACAAAATACGCGATACGTTCGAATGATCATATTAGATTTCTCTCAGGAATTTATACAAAATATTAAATTTTTACCATTTATTGCGAGTATTCTAGTTGTAATATTTACTGCGTTAATCACAGTTCAAATTTCTAAAAAAAGATTTTCTGGAATAATTTCAATGATAATCTTACTTCAAAGTATAACCTTCACTGATTTTGACACAATTGCAGTTTATGAAAATTTTTGGGTACTTTTTTTCTTAATTTCACTATACACAATACAGAAAAAATCTTGGCCTCTCTCTTCTGTTTCTTTTATACTTTCTATTTTTACAAAAGCATTTGTTATTACTTATTTCTGGATCAATATCTTTTTTATTTATCGTGCAGAAATTTCTAGAAAAACAAAGTATTTGATATTGGCTAGTTATGTTGCCGTAATCAGTGTAACTTATTTCATATTTCAAAATCAGACTAGTATAATATATGATGAAATTGTTAAGATTGATTTCAATTCATTTTTGAATGGATTTACAGGTTGGGGAAATTCAATGCAATTAGATCCTTTTGTAATGCTATGTATTATTCCATTAACTATTGGATTATTTCTTAAATCATTGAAAGGTATCAAACAATCTGATTCTATTTTGATAATGATAATGGGAACTATTCTAGCCGGACCCTTGATTTCCCTAGTTACTGATTTTTATTTTATTCTTCCATATCGATTCATTCCATTTATTGTAGCAATAGCAATTGGAATTGGTGTATTTTTGAGTAAAGAAAATTAATCTGTTCTAATAATAGTCCAAAAACTAGTAACAGAATCTGATGGTTTTACTGTGTATGAATGATTCAAGCCTCTAAAAATTTCAAAACGTTCACCACTCTCATTATTTATTCCCAAACTTGTAACGTATGCCCTGTGATACCAATTACATTGATCTGCATATCCTGGTACCTGATAAACTTCTGTAATACATTTTTCATAATTATAATCTACGGAAACTTGTCTCATTTCAATACTCTTTTCATTAAAAATCCCTTGTTTCAAAATTGGTAATGTATCTAAAAATTGGTCTGTAACTGGGTTTGGAAGATATCTACTAGCCTCAGTTTTTACTACGCTAATCAATTCACCATTTGAATTACGTAAAACATTAAGTGAAGATGCAAAATATTTTGAATTTTTGATTTTTATGAGATTATCTTCATCTGGATTTACATACAGAGATTGCCCAAAAGCATTAATTGAAAAAACTGAAACAAGTGACAAACATATGATGACTATAACTAAATTTTTCATATTTTATAACCAGTGTGGTATCTCTAAATAATTATCTAATTTTTCATTTTTGAGCATTTTTAATAATGCATTTGCTTGCGGTGTTGATAGCATTGGTTTTTCAAATTCATTATCTGTTGAAATTCTTGGACATGCAACTTGAATAAATGCATCAATTCCTGTGAAATTCTTTAATCTATCACTAGTAATGTCTGTTAATGCTAATAATTGAACTTCTTTACCCATTTCTTCTAATTCTTTTTTAAATTTCAAAGCTGTGACTTTTGCAAATTGACCTTCTTTAAGACCCACAATAACTCCAAAAACTTTTGCTTCTGTTGCCTTGAAAATTTTAAGTGTAGCTTTTTTCTCCAATTTTTCTGCAAAGCTAGTGACATCTCTTACTTCATTAAAATAAGGATCTAAAATGTAAGTTGTTACCTTGGTTGATATTGCTACTCCTGCAGCATGAAAGTTACTTTGTCCTAAAAATAAATTAGCATCGACTTGTTCTTTAATCTCCATTGCTGGATAAAATTCACATCCAAAAACTTGTCCATCATTTAATTGTCCTTTTCCTTTTCCAATTTTTACAATAATCCCTCCTTCTTCTAGCTTTTTTCTGACAGGTTCAACTTGGTGAAGATGTTGGCTGTCTGTAATTAAAGAAATTGTTTTTCCCTTCAAAATTTCTATTGCTTTTGGTATCACATCATCAAAAGGCACGTTATCAAATGCATCAATCATCATTACATTATCTTGTTCGCCCGGAAATGTTTCGAGTTTGTTTGTGTGACCTATATTGAATAAAATTTCTGCACCTAGAACTTTTGCACCATTTGAATTAAGATCACATGTTCCCCATGTTGTATCTGCCAAAACAAAAGCAGGAATATCAAATTTTTTTGTAATATTTGTGGCAGTTTGTTGAACCTGTGGTAACATTCCGTCTGGTGCATTTAATGCGACTGTTACTGGCTTTTTTTGAGATATTATCTCAAAAATTCTCTTTTCATCAATTATTATCATTTGTTCTAAAAAGCGCTATTTTGAATTTAAACCAAACTCTTTTGCAAATCACTAAAATTCCTATATTTTAGAGGTAAGATATGTCTAAACAAATACTCCATATCGGTATTGATGATACTGACTCACCTAAGGGTATGTGTACTACATTTTTAGCTTACAAAATCATTAATCGATTAAAAAAAGAAAATGTGGATTTTCTTGATTTTCCAAATTTAGTAAGATTCAATCCTAACATTCCTTGGAAAACTAGAGGTAACGGAGCTGTTGGAATAAAAATTTCTACTTCCAATCCTAAAAAAATTAAAAATCTGGTAAAAAAATTTGTTAAACAATATTCTGATGTAAAAAATGGAGCAAATCCTGGACTTGTTTTCTGTCAAGATGAAAATATTCCTAATGAATTTTCAAAATTAAGCTCAGATGCAATGTGGAAATTAATTCACAGAAATGAGGCTAAAAAAATTCTTTCAAAACATAATCTTGATTTCTTTTATCTTGGAAATGGACAAGGATTAGTTGGTGCTACTAGTGTTATAGGTTATAATTTTCAAGATGAAACATACGAACTACTTTCTTATCGTAAATCGTCCCAATTTGGAAAAAAACGAATCTTGGATAAAACTAAGGTTAAAGAAATGCAAGAAAAAACATATCCAAACACATTCAATAGTTTTGATTCAAAGAAAAACAAAATTCTATTAATGCCACATGGTCCTGATCCTGTTTTTTATGGAGTTCGTGGGGAAGATTCTACGACATTAATTTCTGCATCAAAAATGATTCAACCAAAGGAAAAACTTGCAGGATATCTTATTTTTAAATCAAATCAAGGAACAGGTGATCACTTAAAAAATGAAATTGATGTAAACAATTTCCTACCTTATACGTCAGGAACACTACAAGGCATTGTTACCAAAAAACCTACTGTAACTAAAGGCGGTCATGTATTTTTCTCAATAATTGTTGATAATGTAAAAATTAATTGTGCAGTTTACAAACCAACTCGAATAACTGATGTTGCAAAAGAATTGATTGTTGGAGATATCCTCAAAGTCGGCGGTGGTATTAGAAAAGCAACAAAAACACATCCACGAATTTTAAATCTTGAATTCATACAAATTATTAAACTTGAAAAAAAATCTAAATTAATAAATCCATTTTGTAAAAATTGCCAAAAACATATGAAATCAAAGGGTAAAAATCAAGGTTTCCAATGTGTAAGATGCAAAAAAACATCTGATCATAAAAATCGTCAATTTATCACACGCTCAGTAAAAGAACAAATCTACATACCTGATGTTTCTGCACATCGTCACCTCACAAAACCTGTTCAACGTATGAAACAAAAACCAAAATCTGAAAAATTTAATCCAAATTCTTCATGGATCACTAGTTTTTAAAATCATAATAGCGGGGAGTAGATTTGAACTACTGATTTTCGGGTTATGAGCCCGACGGGATGACCTGACTTCCCCACCCCGCTGAACAAAAATTCCTTATGAGGTATATACGCGTTTCAAATTCGGAAATGAATAAAAGGATTCTAATCAATTTTTTAATATGCTTAGAAAATTCCAAATTGTTGGTATTGCGGGTGCTCTGATATTTTCTGCTGTAATTTTGACCGATACATTACCTTCAAACCCACCACCGCTCCCTGAACCTATTGTTCAAAATGTTTCAACGGACTCTGTAGAAGTTGTAGCAACAAATTTTGAAAAACCATGGTCAATTACATTTGCTGATGAACGAATATTTGTTTCAGAAAAATCTGGGGAAAATTAAAATAATTACTTCATCTGGTTTACTTGAAACTCCATTAATCACATTACGAACACCTGAAATTTTTGGTGGTGGATTGCTTGGAATAACAACGCATCCTGATTTTACAAATAATCATTTTCTTTATGCATATTACACATATGAAGAAAATGAAAAACTATGGAATAAAATAATTAGAATTACTGAAGAAGAAAACAAAGCTTCTGAAATTATTACTATACTTGATAAAATTCCTGGTTCCGCATTTAGTAATGGCGGAGTAATCAAATTTGGTCCTGATAAAAAATTATACGTTGGAACAGGTTCTGTGTCTGATTTTTCAGATGAATCACAAAACCTTGATTCTCTTACTGGAAAAATTCTTAGATTAAATGATGATGGTACAATACCTACTGATAATCCATTTGAAGAATCATACGTGTTTACACTTGGACATAGAAATCCAACAGGCTTTGCATGGAATAATGATGGACAAATGTATTCCACTGAATCTGGTCCCACAAAAAATGATGAAATTAACTTGATAAATGCAGGTTCTAACTATGGTTGGCCTGAAGTTCAATGTTATTCAAATAATGATAATTTTGTAAATCCTCTGGAATGTTTTGATCCTGGATTAGAACCTGGTGGAATTATCTTTTATTCTGGAGACAAACTTGACATTGATAATAAAATGATTCTTGCTTCACAAAAAGCAACAAATCTATTCAAAGTTATAATCAATGATGACGATGTAAATCTCGAACGTATTCTGAGTGGTGTAGGTAGAATTAGAGATGTAGCACAGGGCCCTGATGGTTATGTATACATCATAACTACCAATACGGATGGAAAAGCATTTCCAGCACCGGATGATGATAGATTATTGAGGATATTGAAATAAAATGACTGACTCATCCATTCCTAAATTTTTTGAAAAATCTCATGAGGAAAAATTGGATATTATTTGTAATTTTTCGGATTTGAATGATGATGAATTAAATCATCTCAAAAATTCAACTGGTGGAATAGACTTTGAACATGCAAACAAAATGATTGAAAATGCAATTGGTACATTTTCTCTTCCACTTGGAATTGCAACAAATTTCAAAATAAATGATAATGATTATCTTGTTCCTATGGTAATTGAAGAACCATCTGTAATTGCTGCTGCATCTAAGGCTGCAAAAATTGCAAAAATTCATGGTGGTTTTACCGCAAAAGTTGATGGAAATATCAGTATTGGACAAATTCAAGTTTTAGATGTAAATATTCCTGAATCAATTTCTACCATAAATTCGAATTCAAATCAGATTATTGAATTAGCAAATTCGGCAAGCAAAACATTACCAAAATTAGGTAAAGGTGCAAAAGAAGTAAAGTGTAAAGAAATCAAAACTTCATCATCATCAATGTTAATTGTAGAATTAATGATTGATGTAGGCGATGCTATGGGTGCAAATGTAACTAATACTATGTGTGAAATTGTTGCACCACTAATTGAAAAATTAACAGGTGGAAAAACACTATTAAGAATTCTTTCTAATTATTCAACGAAACGAATGGTTTCTGTTTCTGCAATTTTTGATAAAGATTCAGTTGGTGGTGAACAAGTTGTTAATGATATGATTTCTGCATTTGAATTTGCTGATAATGATGTATATCGAGCAGTTACTCATAACAAAGGAGTAATGAATGGAACAATTTCTGTTGCAAATGCAACTGGACAAGATAGTAGGGCTATAGAAGCTGCTGCACATGCATATGCATCGCACACTGGAAAATATCGTTCATTAACTAAATACAAAAAAGATAATTCAGGAAATTTAGTAGGTATTTTTGAAATTCCCTTATCTGTCGGAATTATTGGTGGTGTGACAAATGATCATCCTATAGCAAAAATTTGCACTAAAATTTTAAAATTACAAAATGTCCAAGAATTAGCTTGTATAATGGCTGCAACTGGATTAGCACAAAATTTTGCTGCTATGCGAGCATTGGTCACTGAAGGAATTCAGAAAGGACACATGAAATTACACGCTCGAAAACAGGCAAGTAATTCCTAACAAAATACCCAAAGAAAATTTTCTACGTGTTTTAACCATCCATTATATTACGTATAGTAGTTCGTATAGAAATGTCCAAAGTAAAATTTGCAATCCCCAAAGGCAGCCTAGAAGAAGCTACATTCAAGCTTCTTGAAAATTCATGGACTAAAGTTAGTAGAAAGAGTAGAACATACCGTGTTTTTCTAGATGATCCTGAAATTATGGTAAAAATGCTTAGACCTCAAGAAATACCTAATCTAGTTGCTGATGGATTATACGATGTTGGTATTACTGGCAAAGATTGGATTAATGAAACAAAATCCGATGTTGAACCATTACTTGATCTTGAATATGGAAAAATAAAACTAGTAATTGCAATTCCAGACACATTAAAGTTCAAAAATTTTGATCAAATGATTGCAGAATATGCAAAAAAGAAAAAAATTCTCCGTTTATCTTCTGAATATCTAACAAATGCTTCAAAATTCATCAAGAGCTCTAAATCGTACAAAAAAGCATTTGGAAATAAGGATCCAATGATAATTACTCCGTGGATGCGAGTTGGAACTAACAAAAATGTTCAAATTCACTTATCATTTGGTGCAACTGAAGCGAAACCTCCTGAAGATGTAGATGCAATAATGGATGTTACAGAAACTGGAACAACTCTGAAACAAAATGGTCTAAAAATTATTGATACTGTAATGAAATCCAGTGCACATTTGATTGCAAATAAAAAATCTCTAAAGGATAAGAACAAACGTGAAAAAATATTTGATATTGTAACTTTGATGAGTGGTGCAGTACAAGGAAAAAAATATTTACACTTGTATCTTAATATTGAAGAAAATAATTTGAAAAAACTTCTCAAGGAACTTCCTTCATTAAAGAAACCAACTGTTAGTCCATTAAGTGAGAAAGGTTGGGTCGGTGTAAATACTGTAATCTTAAAAACTGACTTCCACAAACTAATCCCAAAACTTCGAAAGATTGCCCAAGGAATAGTTGTACATGAACCACGACAAATTCTTCAGTTAGAGGAGATAAAGCGTGACGAAGAAAATTGATCAAGATATTACAAGTTGGTAATGTTGATAGTTTTGTAGAATCCAGACGTCAAAAAACCTCCAAAAAAGATAGAAAAATTGTACAGTCAATCTTAGATGATGTTAGAAGAAATGGTGATTCTGCTGTTAAAAAATATGAGCAAAAATTCAATGGCAAAAAAACAAAACAACTACGTATCAGTAAACAAGATTCAAAAAATGCAATGATCACTAAGGCTGAATTTGATTCACTGAAATTATCTGCATTACGACTATCAAAAACACAAAGAATTCTAAACAAAAGTTTGATTCAATCAGTCAAGAAAATTCCAAATGTTTCATTTGTACCTATTCCAAGCGTGGGCTGTTACATTCCTGGTGGTCAAGCTAGGTATCCAAGTTCCGCGATTATGTCTGTAATTACTGCTGCAGAAGCTGGAGTTAAGAGAATTGTAGTTGTTTCACCTCCTGATTCTAATGGAAATATAGATCCAATGACAATTACTGTTGCAGAATATGCTGGTGCAGAAATCTACAAAGTAGGTGGGGCACAAGCAATTGGTGCATTAGCATATGGAACAAAATCAATACAAAAAGTTGATAAGATTGTTGGACCTGGAGGAAAATTTGTTAGTATTGCTAAGGCAATTGTAAGTGAAGAAACTTCCATTGATATGATTGCAGGACCCACTGAACTTGGAATTATAGTAGATTCAAGTGCTGATTCTGAATTAGTCGCATATGATCTTGTATCACAAGCAGAACACAGCAATGATACAATGTGTTTTGTCATTACAACATCGAAATCAAAGGCAATTCAGATTCAAAAATCACTCAAAAAAATAATTCCAACTATAGAAAGAAGTTCTATTGTTAAACAAAGTATCTCTAAAAATGGATTCATTGCAATTTGTAAAAATCTAAATGATGTAATTGAATTAGCAAATAAAATTGCACCTGAACACATGGAATTAATGGTGAAAGGTGCAAAAGTATTATCCAAAAAAATTATTGGTCCTGGTCTAGTATTGATTGGAAATAATACTCCCTCATCCGCTAGTGATTACCTTCTAGGTACAAATCATATACTTCCTACTAATGGATTTGGTAGAATTAGAGGTGGGTTGTCTGTATTGGACTTTCTAAAATTACAAACTGTGGTTGAAACAAAAAAATCAGATCTTAGTGAAATTTCTGATAACTTAAAAATACTCACTGACGCAGAAGGATTACCGAATCACTACAAAGCTGTAGAAAGGAGATTAAAATGAATAAAAAATTTGAAAAGAGATTAAATGAATTAGGAAAACTTTCTGGATATCAAAAACCAACTAAAGTTGATGATGTATTAAAACTAGATTCAAATGAAAATCTTGCAATTAAAAAAGAATTTCAAACAGAATTAATTCGTGAAGCTCAAAAACGAACTGACATTCGAACGTATCCACTTGGTGGAGTTGAGAATTTTATTAATTCACTTGCAAAATATTTCAAAGTACCAAAAAATATGATTTCAGTTGGAAATGGTTCTGATCAAATTCTTGATTTAATCTTAGCAAACCTCTGTACAAAGTCAACTAAAATTCTAACATCTGATCCTACATTTGGATTTTTTGAAGAAAGATGCAAACTTTATTCAATAAAACAAGTTAAAATTCCATTTTCAAAAAATATGGATTTACATATTGAGGATTTCATCAAAAAAGCAAAATCTGTAGACATGATTTATCTTGATTCACCAAATAATCCAACCGGTTTCCAATTTTCTAATAAAGACTTGGAAAAGTTGATCAAATCTTTCTCTGGTCCTATTATAATTGATGAGGCATATGGTGAATTCTCAAACTCATCTGTTCTTAGCTTAGTAAAAAAATATCCTAACATAATTTTAGTAAAAACACTATCCAAGGCTTTTGGATTGGCTGGATTAAGAATTGGATACATGATTGCAGACAAAAAATTAACTGAGGTTTTTTCAAATGTCATACAATATCCATATCCGCTAAATACACTCGCTATTGAATGTGGGATTTTAGCAATAGAAAAATCAAAACAAATTATTTCAATTTTTGAAGTTATCAAAAAGCAAAGAGCGAGAATCATACAAAATCTAAAAAAATATGATGCTTTTGATGTCTTTGATTCTAATGCAAATTTTGTATTATTTGATGCTAAAGGTGCTGATACTCGAGTGTATAATGCACTAATCGAACAAGGAATTTCTATTAGAAAACTAGGAAAATTGGCATCACACAAGGGATGTCTACGTGTAACAATTGGAACTCCAGATATGAACTCTAAATTTTTACTAGCAATACGTGATCTTTTAGAATGACTAAAGAAAATTACATTTCTGATGATATGATTCAGAAAATACAAAAATTTGATTCAATAATTTTTGATTGTGATGGTGTTCTAGTAGATATTAGAAATTCATATGATTATGCTATTAACAAAACAATTTCTGCAATAATGAATGAACTTTTTAATGAAAAGATTTCTGATGTTGTAAATTCAAAAATATTATACGGTTTAAAGTCTGCAGGAGGTTTTAATGATGAAGTTGCAGTTGTCTATGCTGTTATTATGACATTGGTTGCATCTAAAAAATCAAATTTAAAATTTGAAAAATTAATTATTGATGTAATTGATAATGCTAATGAATCTGGAATAAATTCCATTGATAATTATTTTATTAATCAAAATATAGATTTGAAAGAAATTAAATTAAAATTAGATTATGAGAATTCTCGAAAAATAAGCTACATACACAGAATTTTCAATCAATTATTTTATGGACCTGTATTATATGAAGAAATTTTTAATGAAAAATCTCAGTTTTCTGGAAAACCACTGATTGATTTAGATAATATTGTTTTAGATGATAATCTTATGTCTAAATTAAAAACTAGATTTGGAAATAAAATTTCTACTGTTACTGGAAGAGGAAATTTTGCATTTTCATACTCAATGAAAAATTTTCTAAATAACTTTGATATGAAAAATTCGGTATTTCTGGAGGATCGTCCGTTGAATTTAGCAAAACCAAATCCAAAATCTCTAATAGAATCAATTTCTGGAATTAATTCTAAATGTTCATTATACATTGGTGATTCAATGGAAGATCTCATGATGGTCAAGAAATGCAAAGAAAATGGTTATGATGTATCATTTTGTGGGATTTATGGTTCTAGTGATGAACCAGAATTAAAGTATGAATTATTTCAAAAAAATAAAGCATCATTCATTCTTGAATCAATACAAGAACTTCCGAAGGCATTAAATCTGGTATAATGCAAATCAAACAAGTATATCATGAAACCTAGAAAAACAACTATCAAGCGAGAAACAAAAGAAACTAACGTTTCAGTTACCATTAATTTGGATGGAACTGGCAAAACCACAATCAATACTGGAATTAAATTTCTAGATCACTTGATTGGTTCTTTTGGAAAACATTCTATGATGGATTTGATTGTTAAAGCAAAATCAAAAGATGGAATTGAACATCACTTGATTGAAGATACAGGAATAACAATTGGAAGTGCAATTGATAAAGCATTAGGAAATAGAAGTGGAATTACAAGATTCAGTTTTTCATCTGTACCTATGGATGAAGCTCTAGCTGAAACATCACTTGATCTAGTCAAAAGACAGTATCATAAAATAACTCTCTTAACCAAAAGAACAAAGATTGAGGGTATATCGAAAGAAGATTTAGAACACTTTTTCTTCTCACTAGCGCAAAATCTGAATTGTTGTATTCATGTTACTGTAAAGTATGGTGATAATGATCACCACAAAGTTGAAGCTGCTATAAAATCAATGGCTGTAGCAATACGTAATGCAGTATCCAATGATCCTAAACAAAAAGGCATACCAAGTACTAAAGGCGCAATGTAATGGTAGATGTAGCAATATTTGATTACGGAGCAGGAAATATCTTTAGTCTAAAGACTGCACTTGAAAAAAATGATGCTAATGTTGATATCATTACTAGTTTTGATCAATCAAAGAAGTATGATGGTTTATTATTACCTGGTGTAGGAAATTTTGATCCAGCAATTAGAAGTATTAGAGATTATTCTGCATTAGGATTTCATGATTTTGTAAAAGAAAAAATTCCGGTTCTTGGAATATGTCTGGGTATGGAAATGTTTTTCCAACAAAGTCAAGAGGGTAAAGAAAAAGGTCTTGATGTAATGAATGGTGAAGTTGTATTACTTCCAAATGATATGAAAATTCCACATATGGGATGGAATAGTTTAGAGATTACAAAAGATAGTAAAATTTTGGAAGGTGTAGAAAATGATTCATGGGTATATTTTGTTCATTCGTATAGAGCTAAACCTGATAATGAAGATATTATTGTGGCTAGTGCAGATTATGGAATTAAAGTTCCTGCTGTTGTTGAAGATAAATTATTCTTTGGAACTCAGTTTCATCCTGAAAAATCAGGTAAAGTTGGATCATTAATGATCAAAAATTTCCTTAGAGTGTGTAGTAAATGAAAATAATTCCTTCAATTGATCTGATGGATGGTAAAGTTGTACGTTTGTACAAAGGTGATCCTAACAATAAAACAATTTACAGTGATAATCCTGTAGAGATTGCAAAAAAATGGGAATCGCTTGGAGGTGATATTTTACATATTGTTGATTTAGATGCAACTCTTGGTAGCGGCGAAAATTTTAAAACAATTAAAGAAATATCTGAAAATACGTCAATTCCTTTACAAGTTGCTGGCGGACTTAGGACCGAAGAAAAAATCTCTGAAGTTTTAGATTTTGCATCTCGTGCAGTAATTGGAACTATTGCAATGCAACTTAAAGAAAGTGAACAAGATAATATTTTGGGTGATTTTATTCAAACATTTGGATCTGAACGAATTGTAATATCTATTGATCATATTGATGGAAAAATTGTCACTCATGGGTGGCAAAAAAGTACTGATATTGATCTGTATGATGCAACCAATGAATTTGTGAAGTATGGTTTCACCGAATTTCTAACTACGAATGTTTCAAAGGATGGAACATTAGAAGGGCCTGATCTTAAATCACTAAAAAAAATATGTCAAATAGAAAATTGCAATGCAATTGCTAGTGGCGGAATATCTAAAATGCAAGATATACGAGATGTAAATGAAATAAATCCATTTGGAGTAATTTTAGGAAAGGCACTTTATGAAGGGCTAGTTTCAATAGAGGAGGCAAAAAAAATTGGTTCTAACTAAACGAATTATTCCTTGTTTGGATGTTGCAAACGGACGTGTTGTCAAAGGATTAAATTTTGAATCAATAAAAGACGCAGGAGATCCTGTACAATTAGCTGAAAAATATTCAAATGAAGGTGCAGATGAATTAGTGTTTTTAGATATTACTGCTTCATCTGAACAACGTGAAACCATAAAATCTCTTGTGAAAAAAATTGCAGAAGTAATTGATATTCCTTTTACAGTAGGTGGTGGTGTTAAATCACTACAACATGCAAGAGACATTTTACTTAATGGTGCTGATAAAGTTGCAATTAATACTGGAGCGGTAAAAAATCCTGAAGTAATTACGGAATTAATGGAATTATTTGGTAAACAATGTGTAGTAGTTGCAATTGATTCTAGAAGAAATTATAACTTAGAAAAAGGAAAAAATATTTTTTCAGAAAATGGAAAACAGTTTTGGTTTGAAGTGTTCATTTATGGTGGAAAAAAAGGTACGGGATTAGATGTTATTGATTGGTCGAAAAAAATAGAAGAATTAGGTGCAGGTGAAATATTACTTACGAGTATTGATCGTGATGGTACAAAAGATGGTTATGACATATTATTGACAAATGAGATTGTCCATGCGGTAGGAATTCCTGTAATAGCTTCTGGTGGTTGTGGAAAACCTGAAGATATGATTGATGTTTTTAAAAATACTGAAGTTAACGCTGCATTGGCTGCATCAATTTTTCATTACGAAACACATTCGGTAAATCGTGTTAAGGAATTAATACAAAAGCAAAATATTCCTGTGCGTTATTGAAATTACGGTATTATATCAACTTCATATGCTACAGCACATTCAACAAATTGATGTTCTTGATTTGGTAATGTATCTTCAAGTACTTCAAAATATAATTTAGACATTTCATAACCCTTGAAATAAACTGTCCATTCTCCTACTAAGTCTTCTTTTTCACATAATTGTTTTGATTTTAATAATTGTGGTTTAAAATATTTTTTCTGATAATCTCTTTCTTCTCCATTAAATCCCCATTCATCATAGACTACATTTTTTGGCGTCATAAACAAAATTGTTCCTTTATCCTGTGGTCTAAGATCTTTTAGAATGACGTAAACATTTTCTCCTAAAAGATACTTGTCTTTGTTTATTTGCAATGGGCCTAACACTTGAGGGTTATCTGGATACACAACTCCTGCCACTTTTCCACCTTTCTCATAATATTCTTCAACTGAAGCTTGTTCCCACATAGTTTCATTAACTTGAAAAATTATAACT
>JAOLYB010000017.1 GCA_028343215.1 Candidatus Nitrosopelagicus sp.
TGGATATCTGATGACAAAAAAGATGTAGATGAGGAACGATTCAAGCGTCATGCAAGACGCATACTAAACACATGTATCTCGCTAGGTCCAGTCTACATAAAATTTGGACAATGGCTATCATCAAGAGCTGACATTTTACCAGAACCATATCTCAAAGAGCTATCAAAACTACAAGATGATGTCCCAGCAGAATCTTTTGAAAAGGTTAGACCTGTCATCGAAAAAGATATTGGAAAGATTGATGAAAAATTTGATTCTTTAGAAACTACCGCGCTATCTGGTGCCTCATTAGGTCAGGTTTACAGAGGAACTAGAAATGGTCAGCAAGTAATTGTGAAGGTAAAACGACCAGGAATTGAAAAGGTTGTAGAAAAAGATCTCAAGGTACTAATGAAGATCATTCCATTTGCAATGAAGTTTGTAGATCCGAACTTGAGATTCTCTATAATTCCTATAATGAAACAGTTTGTAGAGTCGATGCACGAAGAGTTAGACTATACAAAAGAGTCTGATAATCTCAAAACAATAAAGAAAAACATGGAACCATACAACAATGTCGTTATTCCAAACGTACATGATGATTATTCTACAAAAAACATTCTCACAATGGAGTATATTCCAGGAATCAAGGTTACAGACATTCAATCATTAGATGAAAAAGGCAT
Organism: Candidatus Nitrosopelagicus sp.; assembly: GCA_028343215.1. Classification (GTDB taxonomy): domain Archaea; phylum Thermoproteota; class Nitrososphaeria; order Nitrososphaerales; family Nitrosopumilaceae; genus Nitrosopelagicus. Next base: position 666 of record JAOLYB010000017.1, read on the forward strand.
AGACAGACAACAACTGGTAATTGATGTTCACAAGGTCTTCTTTACGATGCTTCTCAAGCATTCCATATTTCATGCAGACCCACATCCAGGAAATATCTCGGTAAAAGATGATGGTACGCTCATTTTGTATGACTTTGGCATGATTGGTCGTATCAATGATGAAACTAGAGTAAAGCTAGTCAGGCTATACCTAGGATTGATAGAAAAAAATCCACCACGTACGGTCACAGCAATGGATGAGCTAGGAATGCTTGCACCTGATTTTAATCGTCAAGTGATTGAAAAAGGAATCGAACTATCAATCAAGTCCATGTATGGTAAGAAGCCTGATGAGATGGAAGTTGAACAACTAATGAACATGGCAAATAAGACAATGTCAAAATTTCCGTTCAAGCTACCAAAACATTTAGCGTTATACTTGAGAATGTCCACAATAATAGAAGGCATTTACCATACACACAAAGTTGATTTCAAGTTCATCAAGGTGTTAGGACAAATCTTAGAAGAAGAGTCTTTAATCAAAGACGCATACATTGAAGAAATTAAAAGATCATTTTCACGTTTTGCAAAAACAATTGAAGACACTCTAACAATTGCACCTGAAATTAAAAAATTCATGGATGACACAAAACTGATGCAACAACAATCTGGCAGAAAGAACAATTCAATGTTAGCCGGAAGTATTTTTGCTGCAGCCGTTTTTCTTGGTTCTGCATTTATGTTCCAGTCAAATGAAACCGTTGGAGTACTAGGAATGATCGCATCAGGCGTAATAATTGGAATTTCTGCTCTATTCAAGAAGCGATAGTTCTAGATTCTCATTCCAAAGAACGATCGCTTTCTTTAAAATGAATAAAGGCTTAGTGGTGTATGAGCAAAATGGCATCATCAAAGTCGAGAAAATCAAGTAAAATCAAAACAGAGGTTGAAGAAAAGGTAAATGATGAAGAAACCACACGCCTCGATAAACTAAAGGTAGGCAGAAAAAACTTTTCATAATCCTGCCCAAGATTTTAATTCAAAGAAACATTCGTCTATACATTGATAATTACATTTGAAGGTGGTGACCAAGCTGGAAAAAAGACCCAGTCTGCTATGTTACAAAGAAAACTTCGTTCTGCAAAACTAAAGGTAAAGCTATTCTCATTTCCTGATTATACAACTCCTATTGGAAAAGAAATTGATAGATATCTTCATGGAAAGCGAAAATATCCAGCACAGGTAATCCATTGTTTACTTGCAGCAAACAGATGGGAACGAGCAGACGATGTCATAAAAGCTCATGAAAAAAACTCTGTTGTCATAATGAATCGATACAGAGAATCTAATCTGGTATATGGAATAACAAACGGCCTCAAACTAGACTGGCTAGAGAAATTAGATGAGGGATTGCCAAAATCTGACCTAGTCATTGTTCTAGATGTGCCTCAAAAAGAGTCATTTGCAAGAAAAAAACAAAATCGTGATAAATTTGAAAAAAATAAGGATTTTTCAAACAAAATCTCTCAAGGATATCGTAAATTAGCAAAAAAGAAGAGATGGAAGGTAGTAAACGCATCTCAGTCAAAAAATGATGTTCATAATGACGTAATGAAGGTCGTAGCAAAAAAGATGGGGCTATGAAAAACCAATTTTTAGAAATTACAGATCCAATACATGATTTCATTCGACTGAACAGTACTGAACAAAAAATAGTTGACACATCTGTCTTTCAAAGATTGAGAAGAATCAAACAATTATCTGGTGCACATTTAACATATCCTGGTGCACAACATACAAGATTTGAACACTCACTTGGTGTGATGCATATTGCCGGAATGGCTGCAAACTCACTAGCATCAAAAAAACAAATGCCGGTAACTGACATTGATGATATTAGATTAGCAGCATTGCTACATGACATTGGTCATGGTCCATTTTCACATCTATTTGAAGAGGTATTACAGAAAAAAAAGCGCATAACACATGAACAGATTGGAAAAGAAATTATCTTAAAATCAGAAATTGGTGATATAATTTCTAATACAACTGATAAGAAAAAAATTAATCGTCTTGCGGTTGGAGAGGGAAGTAAACAGTTTGAAAATGAAATTATCTCTGGCGCACTTTCTGCTGATATGATGGATTATCTTCTAAGAGACGGTTATTTCACAGGCGCTGAACATGCAAAAATTGATCATAATCGTATAACAAACTCCTTTGAGATTTACAAAAATAAACTTGCGCTACAAAGTTCTGCTCTAGTAAATTTTGAAACTATGATGATCTCTCGTTTTCAGATGTTCAAGGCTGTATACTTTCACAAAACTGTCCGTGCAGGAGAGGTAATGCTGTTAGAGGCAATGACTTTGGCTGATGATCATTTGGGGTTAAGTAAAATGAATGCTCAAGAATATGTAAAACAAACAGATGATACCATTTTAGAACAATTAACATCTCTTCCAGAAACAAACTCAGAGTTAAAGGCAGCCAAAAAAATTGCAGTTGATTATCAGGATAGAAAACTCTTCAAATGTGTATTTGAGAAAACAATTTCTGGCAAAAAGTCGTTTGGTAAAAATACGCTAAAACAATTCAGAGAAGATATTGCTAAAAAAGCAAAACTAGCAGAAAATCAAGTTTTCATAGATACCACCACTACTCATTCCATGCCTCTTGCTCCATCCAAAAAAGAATCAAACTCTATAATTTTAATCAAAAAAGAGGGAAACAAAATCACTCCTCAAATAATCCCAATATCAGAAATACCTCTCGTATCTACAATGTCTGGAAAAATGAATATTCTTAGAGCATATACTCAACAAAAGAACAGAAACAAAGTTGAAATTGCTGCAAAATCAATTCTTGGTGAACTGTAACAATGAAGAAAAAAATTGTAATCAAATTTTCAGGCAAGGTCTTTGCAATGGAGAACGTCAAACTCCTCAAGGATTATGCTAGATTTTTGGTAAAAATTAGCAAAACATACCAACCAATCATAGTTGCTGGTGGTGGAAAGATTGCAAGACACTACATTACACATGCACGTTCTTCTGGCGCTGATGAATCCACTCTAGATGAATTAGGAATTGAGATATCAAGATTAAATGCAAAATTACTCATTTATGCACTAAAAGATAAGGCATATCCTCATCCACCGACCACTTTACGAGAAGCAAAACATGCAGTAGATAGTGGATTAATTGTAATTGCTGGTGGACTACATCCAGGACAATCAACAAATGGAACCGCTGCACTAATTGCTGAAAAGGTAGACGCTGAACAGTTTCTTAACGCAACTGATGTTTCTGGAATTTATGACTCTGATCCTAACAAAAATAAAAAAGCAAAACTCTTCAAAACAATTGAAATGAAAAGCCTGAAAAAACTTCTAATTCATGAGGATTCAGTAGCTGGCGGATATGATCTAATGGATATTGTTGCACTCAAAATTATAGAACGCTCAAAAATTAAAACTAGAGTAATAAAATCTGATATCAAAACTCTTGAAAAGGCAATAAAGGGTGGACCTGCAGGTACTGAAATTCTTTTAGGAAAAAAATAATTACATAATTCATGTCTGAAATAGAATCATTACTAAAAAGTGGACAAACATCACTAAACCTAGGTAATCCAAAAGATGCATTGGGATTTTATCAAAAAGTTCTAGATCAAGAACCAACTCATCTGGAGGCATTACTCAAAAAAGGTAACATATTTGGAAAATTTGGAAAATTCGAAGATGCAATAATTTGTTATGATGGTGTTTTGGTACAAGAAAAAGAAAACATCTTGGCATTACTGAATAAGGGATTATGCTATCACAAAATTGAACAGTATAATCCGGCCATCGAATGTTTTGATATAGTTTTGAAGGTAAAACCAGACAGCAAAACTGGAATGTACAATATGGCATCATCATTAATCAAATCAGGGAAACTCACAGAGGGATTAGAGGTATTATCTCAATTGATAAAATTAGATGCTGCATACAAGGAACAAGCAAAATGTGATATTGATTTTATTGATATCAAAAATCTAAATGAGTTTAAGGCAGTTACAATCTAAAATTTCATTATTTGAATTCTGATTGAATTGTATCAAATGTCTCTGTCCAAATTGTAATTTGATTTCCGGGAAATTGCTCAATTCCTGATTCTTCAACTTTGGAATAAATTTTTGCAGCCTCTTCTTTTTCTAAATCCTTTGTCTGTGCTTTGGTATATCCTTCTGCATCAACTAAGATTACCAAATACCCCTCAGGTCGATGTATTGCAGCACAGTAGTTCTCCACTCCTATGGGAATAAATTTTCCATCCTTCTTTTTTGTAGTCAGAGTCAACATGGCAAATCCTGCAACATCGAATAATTTCATTTGAGCTTCATTTGCTCGTTTTTTGCCTTCCTGAACCGCCTGAAAATACTGCATAATCTCCTTCAGTACTAGTGCTATATTTTAGGTTCCTTTTTATGAACAAAAAACAAGAAATTTTTATTGAATCCGAAAATACCTGTTCTTGGAGTTATTGGCGCATTTGCGGTAGTAATTCTGATAATTGCATATTCAGGTACCTCAATTATCGATGATACCTCAAGCGAGGTTCGTATCGGTACTTCTGGTGGAATGCCTACACTAATTCCATTAATCATTGAGCTTGAAGATGTAGAGATTCTAGACGTTGATGAAAGAACCGCATTTGTTGAAATTTCATTCAAGGTCACAAACCCAAATTACAAAGGTGTAATCTTGGAAATGATTCGTTATACTGTCTATGAAGATGATATGAAGATTGGTGTAAAATCAATTGGAGATAGAGCCGCTCCTGGTGGAATAGTATCTGCATCAAATTATTTCACAATCCTAAGTGATAGACCAAGTATTATTTCAGATGAGTTTACTATCAAAAATAATGGCAATATTCCTGAATTGTGGAGTGCGCTAGAAAATGGCGATCCTAAGTGGAGAGTTACCGGTGAGGCATACTACAACCTCAGTTCTATGACTGCAGGCGGAGAAAACGAAGTATTTTTCGAATTCACTAAGTAATAGTATCACAATCTTTCAAAATTATGATACAACACGTTATATTCTATTTCTAAAAGATTTCACCATGGCAGAAGCAGATATGGCCGCATTCGGTTCAGCAATTGGCGTAGCAATCGCATTAGCAGTAGTTACATTTGCACTTAGAGGCAAAGGCCACCCAGAAGAACCAGGCGAATAAACTAAAACCACAAAAGAATTTTCTTTTCTTTTTCTTATTTTTACCTAAGATTTCATGCTGTCGAGGAAGTCTTTTCCTGCACCAAAGAAGTTGATGGTCTTTCCAGCCTTCCTATTTGTATAACATCTTTCAAAGTATTGACAATCTGTACATTCTACAGATGTCTCTAAAATTGGAGTCTTTTTCTCTTTTAGTAAATCGTTTAGTACGCGAACTCTTCTGATAGTTTCTTCGAACATTTTCTTATGTTTTGTAACTGAAAATGATATCTCATCACCTTTCCCATTTATGTAAATTATAACTCCGTCAACCTTTTCGTATGCGTACATACATGCGTTAATGTACAACAAATCTTTTGCATTTGGACTCTCTGGAAAATCTCCAGTTGATCTGAAAACCATCACTAAATCGTCTACAATCAGGTCTGCTTGAGCTTGTAGATTGATATCTTCTAGGGAAAAATCTTGAGGTTTTGCACCATAATCTAACTGTCTAAACATACCTCCTATTAGATCTGAAAAACTGGTTCTATCTTTTTCAATTTCATCAGTTCTATCATAAAATGCTCTTCTGAGGCATCCTGTTACTTCACTTGCATGAATTTTTGATATGTCGTCTTTCTTGAATCTATATTCTAACTCTCTTCCAACTGATTCGACTGAATTTTGAATTACCGACCTATAGTCGCGATCTCCCATCATTGTAGATCAACTGCAATCCATCAGTGTTTTAAAGTTGTTCATAATAGGAGTATAATCTGAATATACGAGATTAGTAGGTTAGTTTAGGCGTCTTTTTAGAATACTTGTTTAATGCCACATGGAATACCTGGTGTTCAAGCATGTAACTGTGAACGTCTTTTTTGTTCTTTCCGTTTTCCTTAATGCTCAATACTACCACATTTTCCTCATCTGTTTCAAATGTGAGAAAGTCACTTGACATGAATCCATGGATATCTGCTTTCTTTTTCTTATCATCTATGAGATTTGTCAGAAAATGTGAAATCTTATCTGAGACCAATAAGAGCGCAAAATGAGTGCCTACTGCAAGTACTGCACCAAGTATAAGATTATCTAAAACTACGTAAAAATATACAAAAACTCCTATTGATGGAACGGCCAAAATTACTCCTAAAATAGAACTCACCCACACTCCTAACGCAAGAAAATCAATTTGTGCATCTTTGTATGGGCTCATTACCCTTTTGATTTCTGGTTGAGCTCTTTCCTTGATTACGTAATACAGTTTGTTATTTGGAATGACTCTTAGTTGCATATTCTATTCAGCTTCTTTTATGATTAATTTTGACATTGTGGTTTCAACTGGAATTTTTTGTTCAACTGCAAATGCAATTGCCCCAATGTTTCTTACTTCATATCCTATTAATTTTGAAATTCCTATGACCGTTGCAAAACTAAACATTTTTGAAAATGATCCGTTAATGGCTTTGTAATATCCCATTTCAAATGCATGCTCAAACTCTGCAATTGCCTCTACTTCATCTTCTGTTTCTGGTACCAAATCCTTGTATCGTGTTGATGCTAATTCATCTAATGCATCTTTGACACTCTCTGCTGCTCTCATTCTATCCATTACTTGGTTTGGAATGTTTAGTGTTGCAGAGCAACTCAAATCTTGAATTCTCTCATCATCTAATCCCCAGAACTTTCCTCTAACAACGCTCATCACATTGTAAAAGTCAATTTCCATTCCAAAGACATGAGATATGTCTTGATCATTTTCACTACGTAGTGATTTTGAAACATTTTGGTAAAACATTTTATCAAAGTAGATATCAAATGCTTGAATGTTTTTAGTTTCATTGTATAGTTCAACTGCTTTTTGAATTTCTGCATTAAATGGTGATGAACCTAATGATGATACTGCTTCTTCCAAATCCTTTGCAACTAGTGCTTTGACTACGGTATCTCTTTGTTTTGTTAATTCTTCAGCATGCATGTTAAAGTAGGCTGAAATTTCCTCTTGAGTTTTTCCAAGAATTTTTCCTTTCAAAATAAGTTTTAAATTTGATATGAGAAATTTCTGAAAAAAGGCATCCAGAATTTTTGCGTTTCCAGAGGCTTTTGCAATCTTAAATTGTTGATTTGCAAGATATGTCTTTAGAGCCATTTCCAATTTTTCGGCTGTATATGGCTTTGAGACTGAGTTGACTGCTTCAAGATATTTTGTATTTTTAATTCTAGTAACTAATTCATCTAGATCACGAGATTCGGCTAATGTTTGGAGATCTGGTCTTTTTAGTAATTGACCACGCTTACTGTATGATTTTACAGTAACGAAAATTTTCTGAGAACCTCCAGAGCCCATTTAGCTTTTCTCACGTCGAACTGATTTTAAATGTTTGTTAAATATCTCAGTCAATTTTCTTTAGAAAATCGATAGTTTGATCCCGATCTGCCTTTGAAAGCTTTGAAAATCCTTCTAACAACTCCATCTGAAGTTGAGCTGAATTATCTGCTGATTTACTCACATTTTCTACCGTAAATGGAAGCAGATCTTCTATGTTACTTTCACAATATGCTTTGACATATCTTTCAAAAACTGAAAAACCAAAATGAGGTGCAATCTTAACTAATTTCTCCATAATCTCAAATGCCTGTTTCTCATAATCATCTGCTGCTTGATGCACTATTGCTTTGAGAATTTTTTTTCTATCTGAAATGTTGTCGATAGCTAAAGATACAATCATCCCTTTTTTTGTTAAATGATAAAATGGCATTCCATTTTGTTGTAGTGCTTTTGGTCCTCTTTTTAGAGGAAGTCTTCCTTCTTCTGCAACTATTCCTAATGGAATCAAAACCTCATCCAAATCTCTGAATATTCCTGAATAGATATTTTTCCACAAGATCTTGTTTTCCTCTGCTATGCTCTGAGATATCGCAGTTCTCGTTTTTGATGCGGAATTCGTCGAATTTGATAGATGATGTATGATTGCTCTTTGTCTAATTGCTTCACCTGTAATCTGATGTTTTTTTGTCTTGAAGGTGTCAAATATCGCCAAGCGTGTTTTCTCAGATTTCATCTCTCATTTTGCCTCATTAAGTAACATAATTTATTCATTTTATGTTAGTAACATAATATACTAGAATATAATAATTTACACCATGTACAGAATTTAAATCTTAATTGTTATATACATTCATCCAGCGGTTTTGATCAATGAAATCTCGAAACCATAAGTATGCTCTAATACTTATGGCCGCAGTCGCTATGACGGCAACAGGTGCTCTATCAACAGCATATGCCCAACAAACCTCTGATGGTATGGATGGCTATGTAGTCGGTGATCCCGATGGAGGTGCTGGTATCTATACCGGTAACCCAAACGAATGTTGGTACGACACTGATGATGACGGCGTCCCAGACATGTACTGTTATGTAGATACAGGTGACATGGCTTGGATGCTAACCGCAAGCTCTCTAGTACTTTTCATGACTCCAGGTGTTGCATTCTTCTACGGAGGATTAGCAAGATCAAAGAACGCAGTCAATACAATTGGCATGGTGTTCATTATCATGGGTCTCATGAGTGTACAATGGGTATTGTGGGGTTATTCACTTGCATTCGGCGGAATAGATAATGAAGCAAACATGTTCATGGGCAACCTTGATTATGTTGGCTTCAACCAAGTTTCACACTGGGCACCGTTAGGTGCTCCAAGTCCATGTGAAGATACTTGGGCACACTATTACCAAATGCAAACGATGAAGGAGGGAGATGTATGTAGTGATACATGGCCAGGCACAGTGCCTCACCAACTATTTGCTATGTTCCAAGCAACCTTCGCAATCATCACACCAGCACTCATTGTTGGTGGTTTAGTTGACCGTATGAAATTCAGTGCAATTGTAGTCTTTGTTCTCTTATGGGGAACATTCGTCTATGACCCAATTTGTCATTGGGTATGGGGCGGTGGTTACATCGGCGGAGGAAGCTTAGACTTCAACCCTGACTTATCACCATCATATGCACTTGACTTCGCAGGCGGAACTGTGGTTCACATTTCATCTGGATTTACAGCACTTGCAGGAGCCTTAATCCTCGGAAGAAGATTAGGTTATGGCAAAGTTCCAATGGAACCACACAATGTACCTATGGTAGTTCTTGGTGCATCAATTCTATGGTTCGGATGGTTCGGCTTTAACGCTGGAAGTGAAGTAATGGTAGATGGAATCACTGTAAGCGCATGGACAGTCACAAACACTGCCACCGGTATGGCGACAGTTACGTGGGTGTTGATGTCATGGGCACACACCGGCAAACCTAGTATAGTAGGTGCCGCAACAGGAGCCGTCGCAGGCTTAGTCGCAATCACACCAGCATCTGGTTGGGTTGGACCAATGGCTGCAATAATTATCGGTATTGCTGCAGGTACAGTTTGTTATGGATGTGTTGCATTCAAGAACGCTCGAAAGTGGGACGATGCCCTCGATGTATGGGGAGTTCACGGTATGGGTGGTTTAACAGGTGCTATCTTAACAGGTACACTAGCTAGTCCACATATCTGGGACACAGGTGACGGTATCGGCGCATGGACAGGCACACCAGAAGGTTACGAACAACAAGCAATTTCAATAGTTGCTGCAGGAATGTCAATTGCATACGCATTTGGTGTCTCCATTGTAATCTTCAAGGTAATGGATGCAGTTTGGCCTGGAGGAATCAGAGTCACTCCTAAAGAAGAGGAAATCGGACTCGATCTCTCACAAAACGGTGAAAGAGCATACGTAAACGAATAGAAAAAAATACTTTTCTTTTTTTCTTTTTTTAATTTTAGCAAACAGCGGATGCTAAACTAATTTTTATTCCTCAACACAAAGAATTATTCATGTTCATCTCAACTCAGGACTTGGAAAAAATCTACCAAGATAATTCTGTCCTGATTTTAGATGCTCGCTCATACAAGGATTATTCTGCTGGTCATATTCCCGGTGCTGTCAGTTTAGATCTATTCTCATTTCATTGGGCTGATACCTCTCAAAAAGGATTGATAAGTTTTGGTGAACACATGAGAAAGATCTTATCTTATGCAGGAGTTGATGAAAATAAAAAAATCATTTTTTATGATAATACTTCTGGAATGCTTGCAGCAAGAGGTGTTTGGATGTGTCTTTACTTTTCACATTCAGATGTTCAGCTGTTAGATGGCGGTATCTCAAAATGGACTGGAGAGAACTTACCAACTGTTACTGAATCTACTATTTACAAACCATCGAATCTTACTACACAAATTGATCCTTCAATCATAATTGGATTTGAAGAATTAAATGAAAATATTGGAAAAGTCACAATAATTGATGCTCGTTCTCCTGATGAATTTAATGGAATCGTTCCAAGAGCAGCACGAGGTGGTCATATTCCAACTGCAAAAAACATTGATTGGAATAACAACTTAGATGATTCTGGAAAACTCAAATCTGACAAGGAGCTAGAATCTCTTTATCAAATGGACAAGGATGCCCCAATTGTTACTTATTGCCAGGGTGCATATCGTGCTGCAAATAGCTATCTCTCCATGAAAAAACTTGGATTCAAAAATGTCAAAGTGTATTTGGGTTCTTGGGGGGAATGGGGAAATAACTTGGATCTTCCTATAGAAAATTAGCATACGATTTTTAATTAATATGCTGAAGACTAGATATGTCTAAAAATGATATTGAAAAGATAAAACAAGAGATAGTAAAAATTGATCAATTAATTATTCAGAAACAAAAAGAAATTAATGAACTTCAAAAAATACTGATGATAGAACCATCAAAGATCAATATCTTAGGAGAAAGTTACGAAGAATTACGTAATGACATAAAGGAATTAGGAGACAAACTCAAAGAACACAAAAAAATGATTTAGAAAAATGGTTATTTTTTATTCCACTTGAATTGATTATAGAGCATTTCTGGAACCACTTGTCTGAATGGTTGTGCACCGCCATCATACCATTTTGTAAAGAACTCGTAAAGGTGAAGTCTTAATGATTGGATGTACACGATTAATCCCTCAATCATCATAATTCCAATATTTCCTCCGATAAGTAATGCTAATGCTCCTGGTGACTCGACTCCACCTAATGAAACAAATGAATTATTGACTGTAAGTAGTAGCGCTGCATGCACAAGTAACATAATTCCAAGCCGAGCATAACTAATTGTATGTGCAAGACACTCTACACTTTTTCCAAGTAAAACTTCCATGAAGACGTTTGCGGGACTTCCTCCTTCTTCTGGGTGTGCTTTGATGTGTTTTAATCCACCAATCATCATTACCACAATTGATGCAATTACTATAACGCCTGCAATTCTTGTAATAATCCAAACTTGAGCCCAATCTCCTAAGAAAACAGTAACCCATGGGACGGCTTCTGTGTGTATTTTTGAATACATGTTCATTACATCATAACCTGAACCAATTGCACACATCATGATTACAACGATTCCACCGTAAAGTGTAACATTTGGAATTGCTTCTGTAAACATTGTAGTCTTCTTTCCCTCTTTTGCCAATTTTTTGATGTGTAGCAAAAATGCCCAAACAATGTGAATTATTCCCAAAAATAATGAAACCTTTAGAATCATAATTACTTGTTCAAAGTTTAGTTCTGCTACACTAATCACGCCTACTAACCATGAGATTGAATATAACGCTCCGCCCTCTTCTAAGAGTCCTTCAAATGGTTGGATATGGTCTATATGGAATCCAAATGCTTCGCCTGTTCCAACTCCCGCTATTGCTGCTGCTGCACCAGAAATTGCAATGAGCATTCCCCATCTGGAAAGATTTCCCTGTCCTTTTAGCTTGAAGACTAAACCTAATCCCATTAGTAATAATCCATGACCTACATCTGCAAACATCAATCCGTAAAAGATTGGCCACATCAACGCAATCATTGGTGTTGGGTCTGATTCTCCTTTCTTTGGAATTCCCTGACTTTGTGTGATTACCTCGAATGTTCTAACAAAAATTTTATTATCAAATAGAGTTGGTGTCTTTTTTACTAGTTCAGGATCTGAAACATCTTCTACAACAGACATCCATTTACTTGTAACATCTTTGAATTTCTTCTCCATTTTCTTTGGAATGTATCCCTGAATTACCGCAAAGTTTTTTGTTCCACCCGGTTTTCTTAATAATTCTAAAATATCTTTTGCAACTTGTGCTTTTTCATGTAGTGTTAGTATGTCTTTTCTAACCTTTGCAGTTAATTTTGCAAGTTCTTTTGACACCTTCTTGTGTTTTTCCTCAAATTCTTTAATTTTTAATTCTGCAGTTGCATATGCCTTTGTTGGAACCTGTTCCACGCCTTCTGGAATGGAAAATGGATTTGCGTTAAAACTACGCATCACTTTGAGAATTTTCTCCAAGTTTGCAACATCTGCAATAATCATAATTGCTGATTCTTCTTTTGTATTCAAGTCATACTGGTTAATTGTAATGTTATCTAGCGTTTTTCTAATTTCATCAATATCTTTTGTCTGAACGATAAACAAGTTGGTGTAAAATTGCTTCATTAGTCCAAATCCGGCAAGATCAATGTTTAGCTTCTTTACTACTTCTAATGTCTCTTTTAGTGTTGTATAATCCCCGATCTCCTTTTTGTACTCTTCTTGTTCCTTGAGTAATTTTGCAGGGGCATCAATTATTCCAGGTGCCTTTTTCATGACATCCTCGACCATCTTCTCTAATTCATCTAATTCTTGATTCTCTTTTTTGAATACAGTTCCTTTAAACAAAATCTCAATCATTCCAACCTCTCTTGGAATTCCTAATCCTTTGATTACCTCATCAACTTCTTGAAATGTTTGTTGGGCTTTAAGCAAAATATCATCAACTTCAGGCGTAACGGTCTCTGATGTAGAATCTATTTTGTGAAACCACTCGAATTCTGTTAATCTAGAAACAATTTGTGGTGTCTCCGATCTAGGTAAAACAACCGTCCCGATTTTTAGATCTGCTACTACCAAGATATCGATGTTGTGAAACGTGTATGTTTAAAATCTTTCCAAAACCCCAACATTAAAATCCCATTCTTTAAAACGGCATTCATTGTCTTCTAATTCTGGTTTAGAATCTACGATCGATCAAGTTTTAGAACGTAATTCATCCGAATTTTCACAAAGTCTGAAAAATTCACTCACAGATGCCCAAAAAACGCTTTCAGACTCATTACCTATGCTTGAAGAAGAGTATGAAAAAATCATCGCTGATGGTAAAAAAGAAGCAGACAAGATTGAAAAACAAATTATTGGAAGTGCCGATCTACAATCTAGAAACAAAACTCTTCTAATTGTTCAAGAATCTACTGATAAGGTTCTTGAAAAAGCAAAAGAAAAGATCTCAAATATGGATAGAAATTCCGAATATTCAAGTTTAATCGCAAAATTACTTACTGAAGCAACCTCCGCACTAAACACTAGTGACGTTATAGTTTTCACAAATTCTAAAGACAAGGATGTAGTTCAATCTGCAGTTTCAAATATCTCTGGTGCAGAACTATCAAATGATACAATTGATTGTATGGGAGGAGTTAAAGTAACTTCAAAAGATGGATCTATGAGTTTTGATAATACAATCGATGCAAGAATTGAATTATTGAAACCTTTAATTAGAAAAGATATTGCAGCACAATTCAACTTAGGTAATAATTGATATGGTAGCACAAGGCAAAATTGTATGGATTAGCGGACCGGCTGTAAAAGCTGATGGTATGGCTGATGCCAAAATGTATGAAACCGTATCTGTTGGTGACTCAAAATTAATTGGTGAAGTAATTCGTCTTACTGGCGATGTAGCATTTATTCAAGTTTACGAATCAACATCAGGTCTAAAGCCTGGTGAACCTGTAGTTGGTACTGGAGATCCTCTTAGTGTTTTCTTAGGACCAGGAATTATTGGTCAAATTTATGATGGAATTCAAAGACCGCTAAAAGACTTAGCCGCAAAATCAGGCTCATTTATTGGCAGAGGTATCACAACCACTCCTGTTGACATGACAAAAGAATATCACTTTAATCCAACTGTTGCAGTTGGTGATGAAGTTGAAGCCGGTAACATTATCGGAACCGTTCCAGAATCATCATTAATTGAACATAAAATTTTAGTTCCACCAGATCATCAAGGTGGAAAAATAACAAAAATTGTTTCAGAAGGAGATTATAATTTAGATACAGAAATTGCAACCGTGGAAAAAGATGGTCAAACATCGACACTAATGATGTGGCATAAATGGCCTGTAAGACAACCACGCCCATATCTTAAAAGATATGATCCAACCGTTCCATTACTTACTGGTCAAAGAGTTATCGATACATTTTTCCCATTAGCAAAAGGCGGTACCGGCTCTATTCCAGGAGCATTTGGTACTGGTAAAACTGTAACATTACATCAAATTGCAAAATGGGCTGACTCTCAAGTTGTAGTCTACATTGGTTGTGGTGAAAGAGGTAATGAGATGACTGAAGTATTAGTTGAGTTTCCGGAACTCAAAGACCCAAGAACCGGAAAACCACTCATGGACAGAACCGTCCTTGTTGCAAATACAAGTAACATGCCAGTAGCAGCAAGAGAAGCAAGTATCTACACAGGTGTAACAATTGCAGAATATTATCGTGATATGGGATATGACGTTGTGCTTGTAGCAGATTCTACAAGCAGATGGGCAGAAGCACTACGTGAAATGTCAGGAAGACTAGAAGAGATGCCTGCAGAAGAAGGTTATCCATCATATCTTGCATCAAGATTAGCAGAATTTTATGAAAGAGCAGGACGTGTTCAAGCAAGAGGTTCTCCTGAAAGAGACGGTTCAGTATCTCTAGTAGGTGCAGTATCTCCATCTGGTGGTGACTTTACCGAACCAGTCACAACCCACACAATGAGATTTATCAAAACATTCTGGGCTCTAGATGCCAGTTTAGCATATTCAAGACATTATCCATCAATTAACTGGATGAACTCCTATTCTGGATATCTTGCAGATATTGCAAAATGGTGGTCAGAAAACATCAG
This sequence comes from Candidatus Nitrosopelagicus sp., assembly GCA_028343215.1. Lineage (GTDB taxonomy): Archaea > Thermoproteota > Nitrososphaeria > Nitrososphaerales > Nitrosopumilaceae > Nitrosopelagicus. The sequence goes on from JAOLYB010000017.1 coordinate 15,891, forward strand.
TAAAGATTGGTTAGATATTAGGAGTCAAACATATGGAATCTTACAGAGAGAAGATACACTAAAAGAAATTGTCAAACTGCTAGGACCAGAAGCACTTCCAGATGAAGAAAAATTAATTCTTGAAGTTGCAAGAATGATTAAGATTGGAATCCTACAACAAAACTCCTTTGATGATGTCGATACCTATTGTAGTCCTGAAAAACAATTCAAATTAATGAAATTACAAGTTGACTTTTACAACAAAGGTCAACAAGCACTAAAAGATGGTGCATCACTAGCTGACATTCGTTCCATGAATGTAATCTCATTATTACTAAAAGCAAGAATGGATGTCAAAGATGATGAGATGCCAAAATTAGATAAAATAGAAACTGATATGATAGAACAATTCAATAGTGTTACAGGAGTAAAGGTTCAAAATTGAGTAATCAAGGTGGAGTTCAATACAGCAAAATTGCTGAGATTAAGGGACCGCTCGTAATTGTCGATGGTGTTGATAATGCAGCATTTGATGAACTAGTTGAGATTGAAACAACTGAAGGTGAAAGACGTCTAGGTAAAGTTTTAGAAGTTGGAAACGGTAAAGCAGTTGTACAAGTTTTTGAAGGAACAACAGGTCTCTCCGTATCTGGAACAAATGCAAAATTTGTAGGCAAAGTTATGGAAATGCCAGTATCAGAACAAGTACTAGGCAGAGTCTTTGATGGTTTAGGAAGAGCAAAAGATGGTTTACCAGAACCAGTTGCAGATTCATTTTTAGATATTAATGGAGCACCAATGAATCCTGAACAAAGAGAGTATCCAAAAGATTTCATTCAAACAGGAGTTTCTGTTATTGATGGAATGCTTACTCTTGTAAGAGGACAAAAACTTCCAATTTTTTCAGGCTCTGGTATGTCACACAACATCTTGGCTGCACAAATTGCACGTCAAGCAGCAATTATTGGAACAGACGATAGTTTCGCTGTAGTATTTGCAGCAATTGGTGTGCAATACAGTGAAGCAGAATATTTCAAAAGAAGTTTAGAGGAATCTGGTGCACTCAAAAGAAGTGTACTATTTTTGAATCTTGCCGATGATCCTGCAATTGAGAGAATTATCACACCTAGAGTTGCATTAACTGTAGCAGAATATCTTGCATATGATTTAGGAATGCACGTACTGGTTATTCTTACCGATATGACAAACTATGCAGAAGCACTTCGTGAAATTAGTGCAGCAAGAGAAGAAGTACCGGGAAGAAAAGGTTATCCAGGTTATCTTTACACTGACCTTTCTACAATTTATGAAAGAGCAGGACGACTAAAAGGCAAAAAAGGAAGCGTAACACAAGTACCTATCTTAACAATGCCATCTGATGATATTACACATCCAATTCCAGATCTTACTGGATACATTACAGAAGGACAACTTGTACTAGGACGTGATTTGTTCAGACAAGGAGTTTACCCACCAATCAATATCTTGATGAGTCTTTCTAGAATCATGAAAGATGGTATTGGTGAAGGAAGTACTCGTGCTGATCATCAAGAGATTTCAAATCAAAATTATGATGCATATTCTCGTGCTCAAGAAGTAAGAGCATTAGCAGGAATTGTAGGAAAAGCAGGACTTACACCAGTTGATCTTAATTACATGAACTTTGGTGATGAATTTGAAAAGAAATTCTTAACACAAGCAATTGATGAAAATAGAACAATTGAAGAAACATTGGGATTACAATGGAACTGTGTTTCAAAACTTCCAAAGAATGAATTAACCAAAGTTAAAGACAAATACGTAGACCAATACTACAAGGAATAATTCTAATGTCATTTGGACAAAACGTAACAGCAACAAAGATTGAGCTTTTCAAGTACAAACGTTCTAGTCAAGTTGCTACTATGGTGCAGGGAATTTTAGATGATAAACGTAAAGTTTTACTAAAAAATATCGAAGAAATGATTGCTGAAGCACAAAAAACTAGAGGTGGAATTTGGGAACCTCTACAAGATATTTACAAATCAGTTAACGAATCATACCTATCTTTAGGTGTAGCAACAGTTGATTCTGTAGCGCAATCCACGCCTGGTGTGATGGAGGTAGAATCTGATGTAAAACGTGTAGTAGATGTGACTATTCCTGTACTAAGTGTCACTGAAAAAGACACAAAATCAATTCCTTATGGATTTGCAGATACAAATGCATCAATTGATCGTGGTGCAAAATTAATCAAAGATTTACTTCCAAAAATTTGTAAGGCTGCCGAATATGAAAATTCTATTTTTAGTCTAGCAAAAGCTCTTGAAAAGACACAAAAACTTCTAAATGCTTTAGAAAATGTAATTATTCCTCAATACAAACAGCGAGTTCG
>JAOLYB010000018.1 GCA_028343215.1 Candidatus Nitrosopelagicus sp.
TTCAATATTTCAGCAGAAGAAGTAAAAACTAGATTAACAAAAATGAAAAGAAAAGGAGTGTTAAGACAGTTAAGTGCAATATTTGATACTAGAAAACTTGGATATACCAGTTCGTTAGTTGCAATGGAAATTGAGGCAGATAAATTAGAGAAAGTTGCTTATCACATAAACAAGCATCCAGGAGTAAGTCATAATTATGAAAGAGAACATCAATTCAATCTTTGGTTTACATTAGCTGTTCCACCAGGTTCAGAATTAGAATCAGAGTTAGATAAATTCTCAAAATTGGATGGTATTAAAAAAGTTAGAATGTTACCAACATTGCAATTATTCAAAATTGGTGTTAAACTAGACATGGTGGATACAAAAAAACATGATGTGAAACCTTCAGAAGCAAAAAAAGAAATTAAGAAAGTTGATTTTGTTGCAACTGAAGAAGATAAAGAATTTATCAGACAATTACAAAAAGATTTTGAAATAATAGATAGACCATTTCTAAAAGCAGCAACTGCACTAGGAATTAGTGAAGAAAAAGTTTTTGAAAGATTGAAACACTATGAGAGTATTGGAGTGATGCGAAGATTTGCTGCAATACTTAGACATAGAGAAGCAGGATTCACAGCAAATGGAATGATTGTTTGGAAAGTTCCAAAAGATAGAATTAGTCAAGTTGGAGAAAAATTAGGTGCATTTCCACAAGTCAGTCATTGTTACGAAAGACCAGTATATTCAGATTGGCCATATAATGTATTTTCAATGATACATTGTAAATCGGTTGAAGAAGCAAAAGAAATGGCTAGCGACATACAAAACCAAATTGAGGTTGAAGAATACAAGATTCTGTTTAGTTCAAGAGAATTCAAAAAGACAAGAGTAGAGTACTTTGTCGAGCATGAATTTAATATTGAAAAATCAATTCCTGCTTAGGAATATATTCAATTAAACCATACACTAGACATGACAGATTTTCCTGAAACAAGATTACGAAGATTAAGAGCTACTCAAAAAATGAGAGATTTAGTTCAAGAAATTTCAATCTCACCAAAAGACCTAATCTGTCCAGTTTTCGTTGAAGAGGGAATTGAAGCAAAAAAGCAAATTAATTCAATGCCTGCAATGGAAAGACTTCCATTATCAGAAGTAGTAAATGAAGTCAATACCATTTCAGAATTAGGGATTCCAGCAATCATGTTATTTGGAATTCCAAGTGAGAAAGATGATGATGGAACATCAGCGTTTGTAGAACATGGAATTGTTCAAAAAGCAATAGCAGAGATTCGAAAAAATTTTGGAGATAAAATTGTCATAATGGCAGATGTTTGTCTTTGTCAATATACAACATCAGGGCATTGTGGATTAATCCATGATGATAAAATTGATAATGATTCTAGTTTAAAGACACTAGCAAAAGTTGCAGTGAGTCAAGCAAAAGCAGGAGTAGACGTTGTTTCACCTTCAGCAATGATGGATGGGCAAGTTAAGGCAATTAGAAAGGCATTAGATGATGAAGGCTTTACAGATGTGGCAATTATGTCTCATTCAGCAAAACATAGATCAAATTTCTACTCACCATTTAGAGATGCAGCAGAATGTGCACCACAATTTAGTGATAGACGAACATATCAAGTTCCATTTACAAATCCAAGAGAAGCAATGAGAGAAGTTGAAACAGATGTTAATGAAGGGGTAGATATTGTTATGATAAAACCTGCATTGACGTATTTAGATTTGATATCAGAAACTAGAAGACGATTCAATGTTCCAGTGGCAGCATATAGTGTTTCAGGTGAATATGCACTTGTCAAAGGTGCAGCAATGCAAGGATGGATAGATGAAGATGAAATGACAAAAGAAATATTGTATTCAATAAAACGTGCAGGGGCAGATATGATTGTCACTTATTTTGCAAAACACATAGCAGAAAAATTATAAGATTGTAAATGAGAGATGACGAAAAGTTTGAAATCATAAGAGCTTTAGATTTGTTACCACACATTACAGGTGCTAGTTGGGCGATGTTATGGTTTAGAATGAATGGAGTGAAAAATCCAACCAAAGAAGAATTTAGAGAGAAAACAGTAGAATATTTTAGCAGTATTGAACCATTAATGAAATTATTTGAAAATAAAAAAGAATTCGAAGATATTAATCACTACATGCAAAATAGGTTTGAAGATGAAAAGAAACTAATCATAAATGGAGAAAATTCAGAGGTTGAAAAAAGGCATCAACGATATCTGGATTATGGCTAAATTTCAGATTTAAGTTCTTTAAGAAAATTTTTTAATATTTTTGTGCGATTTTTAGCAAGGATTTTGCCTGTTTTAGTGTTCATTTTTTTTTCTAATGTAAGTAATTTCTCAAAAAAATGGTCTAATGCCCATTTATTGTCATTAACAGACCTATTTCTTGAAAATGGGTCGTTTGGATCATAAAAAGGACGATTGTTTGAACCACTAAATGAGAAAACACGAGCTAACCCAATAGCTCCTATGGCATCTAATCTATCAGCATCTTGAAGAATTTTTCCTTCAATGCTAGAAGGAATTTTACCTTTTGAAAAACTATGTTCTCTAATTGCATCAGAAATAATTTTAATTTCATCGTCAAAAAAGTTATTTTCTTTCAAAATTTTTTCTGATAATTTAGCACTTTTGATAGCAGAATCTTTTTGATTTTTAATTTTTACTATATCATGTAAAAGAACAGCAGATAAAATTAATTTTTTATTCCCATTTTCAGTTTTACATATTTTTTCAGCGGTACGGTATACCCTCATTATATGTTCAAAATCATGTGCAGGATCATTCTTAGCTAGTTTAATTTTGGAAATCTTTTTTAAATTTTTAAGTTGATTCATAATTTCCATAGTTTCGGTCTTGTTAATTTGAATTTTCTTTTGGTCAATAATAGAGTCCAATTGATACAGGTGAAGAGAATTATTACAGATACTCCCAACGCATCAGCAATCAAAATTCCAATATAACGTTCCTCAAATAATTCCACAAATGGTGTTAAAACTATGTTACTTATCGAAATCATCAGATAGTATGATACTACACGACCAGCCCAGAATCCAACGTATAGTCCAATACTTTTTGCCTTTAGAAGACCATATGTTACAAATAATATATTACTTGGAAGCGGGGTTGCAGCAAAAAGGAAGGATGTAAGAATATAACCGAATCTTTTTTTGTTTAAAAAATTTCCAATTGCATCAAGATTAGATTTTTGCTCATTTTGAACAAATTTTCGAAATATTGTTGAGACTTGTTTTAGAATGAATCTACCAAGGGTTGCACCAGTGGCACCAACTAGAGCAAGTACTAATGGATCAAATGATGCATCTATAGCATAAAATGATGCAAGAATTATCCAAGTTGGAGGCATCAAAAGTGGAGCTGCATTAACTAGAATTAGTAAAAAAAAGATTCCAATATACGAAAATTCTAACACGGATGCAAAAATATCAGTCATACCAACTATCGTATCTTAAAATATCTAAATCATTGGTTAGTTAGTTTCGAACAATGAATAAGTGATACACGAACTTTATATCGAAAAAAGTATCATACTTTCCATGCCTAGTAAAACATGGAAATGTTTCAGATGTAATCTATCTTTTAAGAATGAAGAACTTGCAAAAATTCACAAAGAAATTACTAGTCATAGTATAACAATTACAAAATCAATGATTGTATAATTTTAAAAGACGTGGAGGGGGTGGGATTCGAACCCACGAACTCCTAAGAGAAAGGATATCTTATAGATTGATCTTGAGTCCTTCTCGGTTGACCAGGCTTCGATACCCCTCCAACAAATGCTATTATTGATTTTAACATATAACTTCTTCAATAACAGTATCAACATCATTATTAAAAAAATAATTTGAAAACAAAGTTTATAATCATTTTAAGGAATTCCAGTACATGACAACAATTGATGAAGCCAAGAACATGAGATCAGGAATTAATGTTGAAGGTACTGTAGAAAGAAAATCAGAAGTACGAAACGTCAACACAAAAGCTGGCTCAACAGTAGATGTTGCAGATGCAATGCTAGTAGACAATGGAATGGAAATTAAAATTACATTGTGGGCAGAAGATGCAAACAACATTCAAAATGGTGATAAAATCAAAATTGAGAACGGATATACAAACGAGTTCAAAGGAGAAGTCCAACTCGGAAAAGGTAAATTCGGAAAGCTTGAAAAAATTTAGATTAAAATTTTAATATTTTAACTATCTTCGAGACTTTTTCTTTTTTATTTTACTTTTTACTTTTCTTGCTTTTGGTTTAGCTTTTACTTTTCTTGCTTTTGGTTTAGCTTTTGGTATTGCAGATTTTACTTTAGAAAGTTGAGCAGAAACAGATAATTCACGTTTTTTTGCTGATTCGAATTTTTTTGATGCTGAATCCAATTTTTCTTGTGCGGTTTTTGCCAGTTTCACAAGTTCAGGTTTTGACTGAATATTTTTCTTGATTGTTTTACTAACAAAATTCTTTTTTTTCTCAATTTCAGAAACTGCTTGTGAGAATTTTTTCTCCATGGAAGTACGTTGTTTTATTTCATTTTTGATATCATCAATTGAAGAAACTATAGAGTTCAATCTATATTCAAGACCTTGTTTTTCTTCAGGAGTATCAGCAAAATCAATCTCACTTTCAATTTGTTCTTTATTTTGAATTTCAAGATTCAATCTTTCTTGAGCGGCGGATTTTAATCTCTGAATACTTTCCATTTGAGCAGTTTTTTGACTTATTATTTCATTGATTTCTTCAGCATTTTGTTTAAATGTTTCAATTCGTTTTTGAGTGGATTTTAGAGATGAGGAATATTTTCTAGACATTGATTTGACTTTTTTATATTCATTTTCACCTTTGCGTCTGATCTTACTAATTTCAGATTTCTGTGAAGTTAATTGTTTTAATTTATTTTTTAATCCTGCCATGTCATAATCCAGAATTATTATGGCTTAAGTTATTCAGAATGTGAGGTTTTGACTTATCTGTAAAGAAAATTGACTTACTTTTAATCCAAAAAATTTTTTTAGGTATAATATATCGTAAAATATGGAATTTCATCCGTCTAAGATCCCTATTTCCAAAACGTTTGAGGTGAAAGATGAGAAACAAGCAACAGAAGCTGCACATGAGATGGTTATGATGGGTTTTGACAAAGATGAAAAAGGCTACAAAGTTTTGATGCCAAAAGAAAACGAGAAAACTGCAAAACGGATCGGCTACACAGTAACCACAACTGTGACTTATGCGTTAAAAAAAACTAAACAAGAAAGAGATGTACGATATTGGACATATCATGAAAATGAGGATAATTATGCCATAGTTTTTGTCAGTTCCAAAGTTTTAGAGAAATTAGATTTTTCGTGGTAAAAATATTTCATCTAGTTTTAGTCTTTTTGAAACATAACCAGCTAACAATATTCCCAAGACAAAACCACCAATTACATCTAATGGATAATGCTGTAGAACGTAGATCCTACTAAATGACATTAGTATTGGATAAATCCAGATTAAATGAGCGCCTCTTGGAAATTTTTCAGATAATACATACACCATTACAAATGCAAACATTGCTGAACGTGCAGCATGTCCAGATGGGAATCCAGCAGTCCAGCTCCGTCCTTCACAAAAAAGTGAAAAGCTGTCAGGTTCGACTTCAAAAGGAAGTTCACTTCCAATCCAATCTAAAAATGGCCTATCTCTATCTACTCCACATTTGATGTATCCAGTAAGAATAGAAGAAAGTACAAGTAAAATTAGCAAAATCATTCCAATTCTTCGTGTTTTCCTAATGATTAGGAGAAGTATGCTAAATGGAAGCATTACAAACACATTACCAGATTCAGTTAGAAGCCATACAGCGTAATCAATAGATGGATTTCCAGCAGATTTTTGAATATCAGTCATGAACTGTCTTTCAGATTCTAGCGTAGATTGAGACACTGCAACAAGAGTACAAATAAGAAATATGCTCAAGAGTATGAAAAAAGTTCTTGATCTTATGCCAAATAGAATATTTTGCAATTATTTCTCATTTATTGGATAACTGACGACAATATGTCATTTACCATCATTAACTACATGATCGGATAAACGAATTTTAACCGGAATAATGGTTTCTGTATGTGGGTATACTAACATTAGACAATTTTGATGTTAAGGGCAAAACTGTTTTGTTACGTGTTGATATGAATTGCCCTATTCATCCAGAAACTTGTGAAATTTTAGGTACTGGTAGAATAGAAGAAGTAGTTGAAACAATTAATGCACTAGATGGTGCAAAGATTGTTGTAATTTCACATCAAGGAAGAGTGGGAAGAGATGATTTTGTAGGAATGGAAGAACATGCAAAACAATTAGAAAAGTTTTCAGGTAAAAAAGTGAAATATGTTGCAGATGTTATTGGATCACTAGCCCAAGATGAAATAAAAAAAATGGATGGAAAAGAAATAATCTTACTTGATAATCTCAGATTATGTGCAGAAGAAAATTATGAATTTTCATTAGAAGAAAGTGCAAAAACTATAATGGTTCAACGAATAAAAGATTTATTTGATTTATTTATTTTAGATTCATTTCCTAGTGCACATAGGACACATCCATCACTAGTTGGATTTGCACAAGTTTTACCAACATGTGCAGGAAAATTATTAGAAAAAGAAGTTAAACAGTTAGAAAATATACTTACAGTTGCAAAATCTCCATTTGCAATAGTTTTGGGAGGCTCCAAAGTAGATGATAGATTAAAAGCAATTAATTTACTAATTAAAAAAGAAAGAGCAGATCATGTTCTTTTGACAGGAGTTATTGGAAATGTCTTTTTACGTGCGCAAGGTAGAATAAAATATCCATTAAACATTAAAGACGAAGATGAAATGGTTGCAAAAGCACATTCATTGATTGGAGAACATCCAGACGTATTTTCAACACCAGTAGACATTGCAATAAATAAAGATGGAAAAAGAGTCGAGATAGATGTTAGAGAATTATCAAAAGATGATGAAATATTTGATATCGGAACAAAAACAGTCGAACATTATTCAAAAATGATTTCAGGTGCAGGAACAGTATTCATGAGTGGCCCGGCAGGATATTTTGAAAAAGAGAGCTTTCAATTTGGAACAAAATCCATGTTAGAAGCAATTGCGGAATCTATGGCAACATCAATAATTAGTGGTGGACATCTAACATCAGCCCTCAGACAATATGACTTAACTGAGAAAGTGAATCATATCAGCACCGCAGGAGGTGCACTAGTTAGATATCTAACAGGACAAAAATTACCAATGATAATGTGCCTAGAAGATGCTGCAGAGAGACATTCTAAAGACTAGCATTACAATCCGAAACGGGGCAAACACGAGATTCTTCTTTACCCAAATAAATTTCAGAATTACAAGAAGGGCAATTAATTTTTTCGACATCGTCGAATATCTTGAACCATTGAGTTGTAAAGTTCTGCGCAATACAACGAACTAATCCATCATCTTCAATTTTTTTGAAATCATTTGCCAAATCGTCTATAGTTTGTGATTGATCAAAGTTATCATTTTTTTTCAATAATTCATAAATTTCATCATTATTGAAACGTAGATCTATTTCATTAAAATTTTCAAATATTATTTTTCTAATTTGAAGTATGTTAGAATTTGTCATCTAGTATAGATTAGCAGCCTCTTCATTTAAGTTTCCTGCAGATTCAGAATCTTTCATCTTATCAACAAAATATGAATAAATTCCAAATTTGAGACTCTTAAGAGACAATAATGCACATTTAATTCGAACAGGACTTGTTTTGACGAGATGTTGTAGGCCTAATTCAGATAATAATTCATCTTTATCAAATTTCTTGACGTCATCAAGACTTTTTCCTTTAATCATTTCAGTTAAAACTGAAGAGCATGCCATACAAATTGCACATCCGTGTCCGTCAAATTTTATTTCACTAATCTTGTTATCTTCAATGTTAAGATATAGATCTATGGTATCCCCACATAATGGATTTGCATCATGTTGGTGAATATGTGCATCAGCTATTTTTCCAAAGTTAGAAGGATTACGAGAATATTCTATAATCATTTCAGTGTATATTGGATCTCCACTCATAGTTTGAACACCTTTGCTACATTTTGTAATGCTGCGATTAATACATCAATTTCTTCTTTTGTATTGTATATGTAAAAACTTGCACGGTTTGTGGCCGCAACATTTAGTTTTTCCATCAATACTTGTGCACAATGATGACCGGATCGAATGGCAACACCGTCTTTATCAATTATAGTTCCAACATCATGAGGATGTACATCATTAAAATTAAATGAAATAACGCCTCCTCGTTTTTCAGGTTCTTTTGTGCCATACAATGTAAGACCTGGAATCTTTTTCATTTCTTCAAGAGCATATTTTGTTAATTCTAATTCATGATTTCTAATATTGTCCATTCCAATTTTTTCAAGATATTCTATTGCTTTAGCAAATCCAATTACATCAGCAATATTTGGAGTTCCAGCCTCAAATTTGTATGGTAAATCATTCCAAGTTGTTTCATATTTGTGAACTTCACGAATCATATCACCGCCTCCAAGGAAAGGACTCATTTTTTCAAGAATTTCTTTTTTAGCCCATAAAACACCAACGCCTGTTGGACCTAACATCTTATGACCAGAAAATACAAAGAAATCACAGCCAATTTCATTTAGATTAACTTTCATGTGTGGTACGGATTGTGCAGCATCAATCAAAACTTTTACTCCAGCACTTTTACATTTTGAAACAATTTTTTCAACAGGTGAAATTGTTCCCAAAACATTTGACATATGACTAAATGTTACAAGTTTTACTTTTCCAGTTGAAAGATAATCATCCAATTGATCAAGCATTAATTCTCCGTTATCATCAATGTCAATGTATTTGAGTTGTGCCTTTTTTTCTTGAGTAAGTAATTGCCAAGGTACAATGTTAGAGTGATGTTCATATTCAGTAGTAACAATGATGTCACCTTCTTTTACATTATCACGACCCCAAGCATATGCAACTAAGTTGATACCCTCAGTTGTACCTCTAACAAATATAATTTCTCTCGAATCTTCAATGTTTAGAAATTTTGCTACTATATCTCTAGTATTTTCAAAGGCTTCAGTAGACTCTTCAGCCAAAGCATGGACAGCACGATGAATATTTGAGTTATAGTTCTGATAATAATCAGAAATTGCATCTATAACCTGATTAGGCTTTTGAGTAGTTGCTGCATTATCAAAGTATACTAATTTCTTATTATCTCTGACACGTCTATTTAAGACTGGGAAATCTTTTCTTAGATCTTCGAAAGCGTCAGCAGTTGATTGCATAATTATACCTCAATCAAGATATTATTATCTTGTATTTTTGTTCTGTAAGTTTGTAATGGGTCTTCCGCAGGGGGGTTTTGAGGTACGCCATCATCAATTTTGAATACGGAGAGATGTAAAGGACATGTGAGACCAGTTTCAGATAATATTCCATTAGCTAAATCGGCTTCTGCATGTGTGCATATTCTATCAGTAGCAAAGATTTTTCCATTCATGTTTGTTAATAGTAATTTTTTCTCATTGTGATCAAAACTAAACATTTCACCTTGACCTAAACTGTCAGTACTACACGCGGTTATCCAATCAGCCATTTGATTTCACCGATATTTGTAGTGTTGTTCAATTTCAGCATTTTCATTATATCGAGTTTCTTCAACCTCAACTAATGCTTTCAATTGTTCATCGTTGTTAATTGATAATTCTTTTCCTTCCCACTTTGATTCAATAAGATATGCAATCCAAGCACGTACTTGATAAGACATTGAACGTGACATTGGTTCCAAAAATCCTTCTACAATAATTCTTTCAGCTTCAGGTTTGCTTAAGCAACGTGTTCCTAGATAGAATAATTGTTCTTCATCCATTTGTGCAACTGATGCAGAATGTGTTGCTTTTACGTCGTTTGTAAGAATCTCTAATCCAGGAATTGCGTCAGATTTTGCATCTTTGTCTAACAAAATAGAACGACCAGAAAGGAATGAATTTGAATGAGCAGCATTTTCGTTAATTTTGATCATTCCTTTAAACAATGATTTTGATTTATTTTTCAAAATTGATTTCTCTACAACTTTCCCTTCAGTGGATTTTTCATTATGATTTACAATTGTATTTAGATCAAAAGATTGTTCATTATTTCCAAATACAACTTCAGAATCAGTTGCAACAGCACCAGTTCCATTAAGATGATAATCAATTCTATATCTAGATAACATTGCGCCAAAGAGTCCAAGATACCAATTAATTTTTGAATCTTGTGCAAGGTGTGAACTTCGTGTGGAGAAATTGATTGAAGACTGATCCATCATTTGAAGTGACGTTACATCAAGACTACCATTTGCACCAACTGAAGTATTCATTAATTCTAGGTATGCTTGTTGTTGTCCATTTTGAGGAGAGTACAATTCTTGAACGAGGTTTGCTTTTGCGTTATCTTCAACGATTATGATATTTCTAGATATTGTAGATAAACCGTCATCAGATAAACAAGAGAATAAATGAATTGGTTCATCAATAATTTGATTTTTTGGTATGTAAACAAATAGTCCAGAATTAAATGCTGCATTGTTTAATGCAGTGTATTTATCTTCATTAGAATTTGAAGATTTTATTGTTTTTTCGATTAATTCCTGATGTTGTTTTAATGCATCATCTATGGATGAAACAATAACACCTTTAGATTTTAATTCATCAGATAAGTTGGTAGAAATGATATTTGTTCCTACTTGTATCAATCCGTTTTCTTTTTTTACTTCTTCAACACGTTTTGAGAGGAAGTCAGGTAAATTAGAATTGGAGATTGTTGATAATGAGACCTTGTCAGGATCCATACGTTTTGCATCTGTGTATTTACCATAAAGTGGAGATACTTCTGCAGGTAATTCATTATAGATATTTAGCGAATTTTTTCTATATTCTTTTAGCCATTCAGGTTCATTTTTTGATGATGAAATTTCTTCAACTAGAGAATTTTGAATTGAGGATAGCTTTTGTTCCATGTTTTATCACGACAGATTAATTCTAACCAACTGAATTATCCATCTCTAGTTTGATGAGTCGGTTTAATTCTACTGCATATTCCATTGGGAGTTCTTTTGTGAAAGGTTCCATAAATCCATTAACAATTAGAGTTAATGCTTCTTCTTCAGAAAATCCACGAGTCATCAAGTAAAAGATTTGATCATCACCAATTTTTCCAACTGTGGCTTCATGAGTTATAGTTGCATCTTCTTGATTAATTTCCATGTACGGATAAGTATCAGTTTTTGATGTTTCGTCTAATAGTAATGCATCGCATCTGACAGTAGATTTTACATTAGTTGCACCTTTTGCAACGTTGAGTAGTCCTCTGTAAGTTGAACGACCGGTAGAACGGCTAACAGATTTTGAAGTAACTTTGGATGTTGTATTAGGTGCTAGATGAACCATCTTTGCACCGGTATCCTGATGTTGACCTTTTCCTGCAAAAGCAATTGAAAGTGTTTCACCATATGCTTTTTGACCCATCAAATAGATTCCAGGATATTTCATTGTAATTTTACTTCCAATGTTACCATCAATCCATTCAACTGATGCACCTTCATACGCATAAGCACGTTTAGTGACAAGATTGTATACATCATTACTCCAATTTTGAATTGTTGTGTATCTTAATTTTGCATCTTTGTGTGCAACAAGCTCTACTACAGCAGAATGTAATGATTCAGATGAATAAACTGGTGCAGTACATCCTTCAATATAATGAACTTCAGAACCTTCATCAGCAATGATTAGTGTTCTTTCAAATTGTCCGATATTCTCTGCGTTAATTCTAAAGTAAGCTTGTAATGGCATGTCAACTTTAACACCAGGAGGAATGTAGATGAATGAACCACCACTCCATACTGCACTGTTTAATGCGGCAAATTTATTATCTTCAGGAGGAATCATTTTTCCAAAGTATTTTTTGAATATTTCCGGATGTTCTTTTAGAGCACTGTCAGTATCTAAGAATAACACACCTTGTTTTGCTAAATCTTCTCTCAAACTATGATAAACTACTTCAGATTCATATTGTGCACCAACTCCAGCAAGGAATTTCTTTTCTGCTTCGGGAATACCAAGTTTATCAAATGTATTTTTGACATCTTCAGGAACATCATCCCAATTTTTTTCAGTTTTTTCAGATGCTTTAGCATAATAGTAGATATTTTGAAAATCAATATGGCTAAGATCTGCACCCCAATTTGGCATAGGTCTTTTCATGAATGCTTCATAAGATCTTAATCTAAAATCAAGCATCCACTGTGGCTCATCTTTCATTTTGCTAATTCCAATTACAGTTTCTTTTGAAAGACCTTTTTTGCTCAAGTGAACATACATTTCTGTAGAATCTTTGAAATCATACTTGGAATAATCCATGTCAAAATTTTCTGTTGCCATACACAAAATACAACGTTGTTATTATAAAAGTCCGAGGAAATTTAGCCTAGCCTAAATAGGTTAAGCTAACGACAATTCATTAACAATGACATCAACAGAACCTGCTACAGTATGAACATCTGCAATGATATTTTGCACATCAAATTTCTTTAATTCATCTGCAGTGAATGGGCCAATTGCTATTACCTTAGTTTTTTGTAAATTTTCTAAAAGTTGAGAATGTTCAAAATCTTTTGTCATTATTTCAAAAAATGCTCTAACAGAAGATGCACTAGTAAAGATAATTCCGTCCACAGAATTTTGTGAAAAAAGAGATCTAAATTCATTCCATTGCGAAGTATCCCTAAATGCACAAACATCATAAAGGTATAATTCGATTATTTCTAATCCAATTTTTTCAAGAAGATCTTTTAGGAATGGCGTAGATGCCCCACTTCTAGGAACAATTACCTTTTTTCCAACAGCGTTTAATTTTGTAAATACCTCACCAACACCAACAGAAGAATATCTTGTTGGCATGTATGAAACCTTAATGTGTTCATCTTCTAATGCTTCTTTAGTTTTAGGACCAACTGCAATTACAATAGTATTAGTAATTGCTAATCTTAATTCCTCAAATTTTGAAACTTTTTTAGAACTCTCAATTAATAATTTTACAGCTTTTGAACTCATAAATACAGAATAATCAGGATTATCGGCTTTAACAGATGTTAAAAAATCATCAACTATTTGTTCTCCTTTACTGACAAGTTCAATAGTTGGAAGTGTGATTGGGGTTGCATTATATTTTGTAATTAGTTGAATGAATTCTTCAGAGTCATCTTTTGAACGTGTTATAGCTATAGTTTTTTCTTGACTCATTTTTTCCATCCTATGATTTTATGCAATTTAACAACCTCACCTATAATTATATTTGCAGGAGGAGACATTTTCTCTTTTTTAATTTTAGTCGCAATATTAGTCAAAGTGCCAACAATCATTTTTTGCTTTGGTGTCGTTCCATTTTGAATAACCGCAACAGGCGTAGATTTTTTCATTCCACCTTCAATTAGTTGTTTTGATATTATTCCAATTCTTGAAAGTCCCATCATTATTACAATAGTATCTACAGATTTTGCAAGTTTTTTCCATTTTACAATTTCTTCATTTTTCTCAGGATCTTCATGACCCGTAACAAATACAGCAGAAGATGCATATTTTCTATGTGTTAATGGAATTCCAGCATACGTTGCAGAACCAATTCCAGAAGTAATTCCAGGAACTATTTCATATTTGACTTTAAATGATTTAAGAAATTCAGCCTCTTCTCCACCGCGTCCAAAAATAATTGGATCACCACCTTTCAATCGAACAACTTTTTTGTTTAATTTTGCATACTTCACCATCAAATCATTTGTTCCATCCTGATGTCTAGTATCATCACCAACTGCACGACCAACATAGATCGATTTTGTACGTTTTGGAATCATAGAAATTATTTTTTTACTAACTAGTCTATCATATAGAACGACATCAGCAGCTTTCAATAATTCAACTGCACGTAATGTAATTAATTTTGGATCTCCAGGTCCTGCACCAACTAAATACACTTTTCCAGTCATTGTTTATTCCACTCTTCAAGTTTTTCTCTCCAATTAGAAGCAATCTCTGAAACGCCTTGAGATTTTAATTCATTTCCAATTTTTTTACCTAATTCAAATGGATTATCAACAGTACCATTTTCTTCAATTAAAATTGATTTTTTTCCATCCATAGAGTAAACTCCAACTTTTAGAATTAATGAATCTGACTTTACAGAAGCATATGCTCCTACAGGGAATCTGCAACCAGAATCAATATGTTCAGATAATGAACGTTCAGCCTCTATTTCAATTCGAGAATTGGTATCTTCAATTTTTTTTAACATTTCAATTGTTTTTGAATCATCAGTTCTGCAGATAATGGCTAAAGCACCTTGACCAGGAGATGGAAGAAATTCATCTTTTGATAAAATAGAATGTTTTGTATCTACACCTAGTCTAAAAATTCCAGCTTTTGCAAGTACTATTCCGTCAATTTTTTTTTCAATTACTTTGTTAATTCGTGTTTCAATATTTCCTCGAATCGGTTTAACATTAAGATCAGGACGTTTTCTTGAAATTTGAACTGCACGTCTTAAACTACTACTCCCAACTGTAGAGCCTGAAGGAATCGACTCCAATGAAAAACCTTCATTTGTGATTAAAACATCATTAGCAGATTCACGTTTTGGAACACATGCAATGGTTAACGATGAATCTAATGTAGACGGGACATCTTTCATACTATGAACAGCAAAATCAACTCGTTTTTCAGAGACTGCACGATCAATCTCTTTTTCAAATATTCCTTTTTGTTCCATTTCAAACAATGGTCTTGTATCAGTATCACCTTTGGTGGTAATTTTTTCAATATCAAATGTCAAAGATGAATTTGTTTTTTTTAATTCATCCAAAACCCAATTAGTTTGCGCCAAAGATAGAGGACTACCACGTGTTCCTAATTTGTAACTCAATTTTTCACCGCTTTTAATGACAATCCATAAGCACCTAATGCTTTGGTAATGTTTTGGTCAGTATGTGCATCGGATAAGAATACAGTTTCATATTGAGAAGGAGCAGTGAATATTCCATTTTTTAATAAGTTTGTAAATAATCTATGGAATTTTTTTGTACTTGATTTTTTTGATGTTTTATAATCAATAACCTTTTGATTTGTAAAGAAGATTTGAAACATTGATGCTATAGAATTGATTGTATGTGGGATCTTATAATCAGTTGCAAGATCATCTATTTCATCAACCATAATTTTACAATATCGTTCTAATTTTGGATATAATTTATTTTTAATTTTGTTAATTGTTTTGATTGAGCTTATTGCAGCAGCTACAGATACAGGATTTCCAGCATATGTGCTTGCTTGATACACTTTCCCATTAGGAGATAACAAATTCATAATTTCATTTTTGCCACCTACTGCAGATATAGTAAATCCATTTCCTAATGCTTTTCCAAGTGTCGTGATATCCGGGTTAATACCAAATCTTTGTTGTGCGCCACCTTCAGAAATTCTAAACCCATTTACAACTTCATCGAATATTAAAGGAATATCAAATTGTTTTGTGATTTTTCTCAAATCTTTTAAGAAATTTTTTTCAGGTAGGACTAGCCCCATATTTGCCAATACAGGTTCAACAATTAATCCGGCTACATCTTTGTTTTTAGATAATGTTTTTTCTAGTTCATCAATATCATTGTAAGGAACTACAAGAGTATTACGAGATACTTCATCTAAACCACCATCAGAGATTGATATTCCGTTGTGTGCAGAACCAGAACCTGCTTGTACAAGAACAGTATCATATGCACCATGATAACAGCCCTCAAACTTTATAATTTTTTTCTTTTTTGTAAAACCTCTTGCCAATCTAATTGCAGTCATCGTTGCTTCAGCACCAGTATTCATAGTTCTTACTTTTTGCATTGATGGAAAATTTTTTATGATTAATTTAGATAATTCAATTTCTAATAATGTTGGAGTAGTATACAAAGTACCTTTTTTCATTTGGTTTGACACTGCATTGATGATTTCTTTTCTGGTATGACCCAGCAATAATGCACCATAGCCATTGCAAAAATCTACAAACTGATTTCCATCTTCATCCCATAAAGATGAACCTTGTGAACGCTTTACAAAAAATGGATATGGCTCAAAATATCGTACAGGACTGTTTACCCCAGAAGGAATTACTTTTTTAGCATCTGAGAATAATTTTTTAGAATTATTCAATATGGTTTGTACAAATAAGGGAATTATTAATCTAACAGGAATAACAGTTAATTTTCTGTTGAATTCGTTGAAGGTTTAGAAGAAATTTCTGTTTTTTCTATGTTTAATGTGAATGAATTCATTTCTTCTTGAGTTATAGATAGATAATCAAGATATGCATTTCTAGCGTCGGTCATAGTTCCCCCATTGTTCAGAATTTCATGCATTACATTTTGTGCTTCAGCAAAACGTAATTTTGTTGAGTTTAGCTGTAATTCGAAAAGTGTTCTTTTATCATCATCAAGATTTTGTAAAAATTTTCCTAATTTTGTTGAATCGTCAAAATCACGAGTGATTAGTGGACGTTCATCCAAAGATTGCATTAATTTTTCATGTGTAATTTGTCTAGCATCTCGAATTTTTTGTTGAGGAATATCTAATAACATTTCTTCATATTTTTCTTGAGCGACATTTTCTTGTAATTTTAGATAATGTTGGTATAGAATTACAGATATTGGATCACTTGAATTTTGACGAAGTTTGGATAAGTCATTTGCCAATTCCATAGATTCAAGTTGTCTTTCATATTTTGCAGATTTTTCTGTGTGACCGGATACTTCCAAGGTTGTACGTGCCATACCCTTCTTTCCATTTTCATCAGTAGCAAAAACAAGTATAGAGTATGTACGAGGTTTGAGTTCATTTACATCAATTTGTTTTCCAAACTCACCATTTCCATCTGTTTTTAGCATGTGAGATTCACCTGCAAAAGTTAGTTTAACATCGATACTAGATAATGGACGGTATGCATGATCAACAACAGTGCCAATTAAAATTGGATTTTTTCCTTCATTGATTGGACTTTTTAGAAATTCTATATCAACTACAAAATCCCATAACTTTGCTTCAGAATCCGGGATTGAAGATGAAACAAATATGCTTGCTATTGCAAGTGTTGTAAGAATTATTGGAATTTTATTCATTTGACTCACACTTTATTACAATATCATAATTTTGTTCATCAATTACTTTACAAATATCAATATCATCACCGCCATCAATCATATCTAATCCCAATCCTCCAAAGATGAAGTCTTCACCAGATTGACCTTTGATAATATCATTTCCATCTTGACCAGAAATATTGTCATTACCTTGATTTCCAAATATTATATCGTCACCATCACCTGCAATAATGCAGTCATTTCCTTTATCACCAGAAATAATATCATCACCGCCATTTGCAAAAATTAGATCAGATAATGTTGTACCAATTAGTATATCATCATCTTCAGAACCAACAATCAAGTTGTATGATAAAGGATCATTGCCACATGTTTGAATAGAGATTATTTGTGAGGATGAGGATGTATTTCCAAATTTGTCAGTTGCAGTCCAAGTTACTATTGTTTCACCAAGTGGGAATACGGTAGGTGCATCATTAGTGATTGATGGTAGGTCATCGATTATGTCATTTACAGAAGCTAGTCCAAT
>JAOLYB010000019.1 GCA_028343215.1 Candidatus Nitrosopelagicus sp.
TGTCTGTCAATTCCATGAAATATGCAATGACAAAATTTAGTGCCTGAAATGCGACAAATCCTATACCAAAGCATAATACAATTTTTTTTGGTAATGATATCTTATTCCACCAGGAAAGAGTCTTTTTTGATGGTGTATTACACGATGAGCAATAATCACCATGTTCGGCTATTTTTATGCCACATTTTTGACAGAACATACAGTACATTATTCCATACTTAAATTAAGAATTTCGAGAATGTGCCTATTTTTTCGCATACTATATTTAGAGTAAATGCAGATCGAATGCATTGTCTAAATACCAAAATCAACCAATTAACGTAAATTTCGGAAAGGCTAAAGGAGTAGTTTTAGGATTAATCATTTTAATTATAATTGGAGTTATGGTCGGTTCTGCAGTATCAATTGTAGATGCAGGATATAGAGGCGTACTACTTCACTGGAACGCTGTAGATTTAGTTGATCCTCCACTAGAAGAAGGACTGCATTTTATAGTTCCATTCCAAGATTCAGTTATTCCACTTGAGGTTCGTACCCTAAAGTATACAAAAGCGACAACGTCGGCATCACAGGACTTGCAGACAGTGTCAACTGAGATTACAGTAAACTATCATCCAGACCCAACTCGTGTCAACTATCTGTACAAAGAGGTCGGTTTAGACTATGAGAATCGTATCATTCAACCAACTGTAGAGGAGGTTGTAAAACAGGTAACAGCCAACTATAACGCTGAAGAGTTAATCACAAAAAGACCTCTAGTAAAACAAGACATTCAAAATGAGATTTCTGATCGTCTCGCTGACTTTAACATTACAACTGAAATTGTATCAATCACAGATTTCCAGTTCTCAGTATTATTTGCACAAGCAATTGAATCTAAAGTAGAGGCAGAACAACGCGCACTAAAAGCAGAAAATGATTTGGTGAGAATTGAGGTAGAAGCAAGACAGTTTGAAGCACAATCATTTGGTATTGCAGAAGCAAATATTGCAGAAGCAAGAGGTGAAGCAGAAGCAATTAACATTATCAACCAAGCACTTGCAAACAACCCATACTATCTAGAATGGCTAAAGATTCAGAAATGGGATGGAATACTACCGCTAGTTACTGGCGGTGATGGAGCAACTCCATTTATTGAAATTCCAACAAATAACCCAAGACCTTAGTTCTTAGGTTTATCTCTCAAGTTATCGTACATTGATAAAAATTGGTCAGGTTCGTTTCTACGATAATGTTTAGCTAAGCGATTAATCTCTGCGTCAGATAATGTTTCACCTTTGTTTTCGTTAAACTCTTTGATTATCTCAAACTGTGTTTTTTTGATGTTATACCTTCTCAAGGTTCTATTGATTGAACCATTTGCCAAGATATCAAAAATCACATATCTGTATACCAGATAGCCAGATATTCCTAAAATTGCGACTATTGAGATTGGAATTATCCAAGCATATACCATGATTATGGTTAGTCAAAAGAGTATTTCATTGTTATCCGTTAGAAAGGTTTTAGTTTGAATCAAAATTGATAATTTCTATTGGTTTGCACGCCAACAGGAGATTAATTTCTCTGCCTGAAGAGACGACAAACGTTGTCTTTTCAGGATTTCTTCTATTTCAAATGAATGATTCTAAATAGGCAATGTGTGTTGTACTATTTGCTGATGATTATAGATTAGACGAGGTTCTCTCTGACTTCCTCAAACAGTGATGAGACAAAGTTCATTTGAACGCCGAATTATGAAGCACGAAAAATTTTTGAGGGTGAATTTGCATAGCATTTTAAGCAAAAAATGCATATTTCAATCATGAAAAGGTTTGCACCATTGATTGCCATTGCTTTTGTTTCTTTGATTACCCCAGCATTTGCTGAGATTAACATAGATGTTGTAGTTGATGGGTTGAACAACCCATGGGAAATGGTTTTTGCACCAAATGGAGACATTTACTTTTCAGAAAGAGACGGACGTGTATGGAAAATTCAAAATTTTGGTGAGGCCAAAGTAATCCAAACATTCCCAAAGAGTGGATCATATGAGGGAGGAACACTTGGTCTTGCCTTACACCCAAATTTTGAAGAAAATAAGAAAATTTACATTTATCAAACAAATTTAGAACTGGAATTTTTCCAAAACAAAGTTTTTAGATTTACAGTTGATGGAGATGAACTAATAGATGTACAGACAGT
This sequence comes from Candidatus Nitrosopelagicus sp., assembly GCA_028343215.1. Lineage (GTDB taxonomy): Archaea > Thermoproteota > Nitrososphaeria > Nitrososphaerales > Nitrosopumilaceae > Nitrosopelagicus. Next base: position 2,185 of record JAOLYB010000019.1, read on the forward strand.
AATAGATGACATACCTGGTGCACCATGGCATGACGGTGGAAGAATTGCGTTTGGTCCTGATGAAAAATTATACATAACAACAGGTGATGCAGTTAATCCTGGATGGTCACAAGATCTAACATCTCTTGCAGGAAAAATTTTAAGAATTAATTCTGATGGAACCATACCTGATGATAATCCATTTGATTCAAGTGCAATTTTTTCTTACGGTCATCGTAATCCACAAGGAATTGCATGGAATGATGATGGTTTACTTGTATCATCAGAGCATGGACCATCTGGAGAGATGGGATATGGACATGATGAGATTAACGTAATTGTAAAGGGCAAAAATTATGGTTGGCCAAAAGTTGTAGGGGATTCATCTGATGACAGTTTTGTAAATCCAATTATTCATAGCGGTGAACAAACATGGGCGCCAAGCGGAATGGTGTATTACAGTTCAGATAAAATTTCTAGTTTAGAAGGAAAGTTTTTGGTTGGAGCGTTAAGAGGACAGCATTTGATGGTGTTAGATGTTGCAAATGATGGTTCATTAATCAGTGCAGAAAAAATGTTTGAAGGTGATTTTGGTAGAATTCGTACCGCACAGATTAGTCCTGATGGAGTTTTGTATTTGCTAACAGCAAATGGAGACAATGATAAGATAATTCGTATCTCTGAAGCACCGCTAGAAGAGGTTACAAAATTTACGTCTAACGAGTCGGGAGATAATCTAACTATACTATATGCGATAGTTGGAATTGTTATTGTAGGAGTGATAGCTACTATTGTAATAAAACGAAGAAGAAGATTATTCTCCTTCTAGTTCTTTGACTTTTGTGAAGCAAGTTTCAGATTCTGCATCTTGACCCTTGTGCTTTAGAAGTTCTGCCTTGTTATACCATGCATCTGCATAACCAGGTGATACCTCAATTGCCTTTTCATAACTAGAAATGGCATCATCATATTTTTCTAATTGTGTCAATGCGACACCACGATTATACCAAATGAGAGAATCATTAGTATCAATGGTTGCTGCCTTATCATAACACGTTACAGCATCTTCATACTTTTCTAACTCTACTAGTGAAATTCCTTTGTTTAGATAAGTTTCTGAAGTTTCTATAATTTTTAAAGCCTTGTCGTAGAATTCTATAGCCTCTTTATGTTCATCATAATCTGCTGAGAGAACTCCTTCATTTACTAGAGCTTTGGCGTCAGCTTCTGTTAATCCCATTACGATAGATTATCGTAATTTTAGATAAGCATTTCTAAATTTTCTTTTTGTATTTGATTTTTTTACAGTTATGAGGTCGTCCAGTGTTTTTATCAATTGGTATGAATTTGCCATCTTCTGTTTTAAAATCCTCATCAAAGTAGATTTTTCCACCACACCCCTTATCACAACTATTAATTTTTTGATTTGAATAATCTGAAAATTTTATTCTTTTAGGAAGTTTATCCTTATCACAAGTGGTACAAAATTCACCACTCATTCGATCATTACATTTTGGACAAAATTTCATTGGATCTATAATGGATTATAATCAGGATTTATTTTATAAATAAAAACCATCGACAACGGTCCCGCTTGTTGGTTATAGAAACTAGGTGATGCATATACCAAGTAGAATGGATCATTTTCAGGATCTTTGAATTTTAAATCATCAACATAAACAGGTATTAATCCATTAGAATATTCATCAAAAGTTCTACCCGTGTTAGGTTCAACATATTTGAAAATTGTAAACGGGGTTAACATTCCTAAGGTACTATTTTCCATATAGTATTTGCTTGGAGTGATATTGTCATTTTCTACCATTTTAGATACTTGATGATTAGAAATTTTTGCAAACCAGGTTTTTTTACTTTCATCACCACCACCCTCGAGAGTGTAAAAAGGTACATTAGAATTTTGAGTGTAAATTCTTTCAGCTGCCACATAAATTAATAGATAATCAGCATCCATGCCTTTGGTAATAGGATTACAACTTTCTTCTCCGACGTTTAATTTTTGAGCTTCATGTTTAAAAATTTGTTCGCAAGGTACACCAAACTTTTCTAAGTAGGTTTTATTAAATTCAGATTCCAATTCACCTCCAAATTTCAGTATGTTTTCATTTCCAAGATATGAAGAAATATCTTCAGTGTAGTTAGAACTAAGAATTTGCCATGAATTATCAGGAGTAGTGATTAATGTAAAAGCCATTTTTTTAATTTGCCAATCAATCAATGTTGCATTATCTACGAGTGTTGTTCTTTCACTTAATGTAGTAATCCAATATCCATAATCCCACCAAGATGCAATAACTGTATCTTCAGGAGTATTCTGTTTTATCCAAAGTGTTGCATCTTTCCAATCATCAGTTGCAAAATGAGTAAATGATGAACCCCCACTTAGTATGGATGGTGAAAAATCAGCCCAACCTAACCAAGTATTATTTTCAGGCATAGTTACAGGAATAATAAATAAAATGATAATTGCTATTGGAAATATTAATTTTGTAAAGTTCTGTTTATTTTGTGTAAATATTTTTTGTGTTAAAATTGTTAGACCAATAGAACCTAAAATTATAATTCCAACTGATGCAAATAATTCAAGTCTAATAAATGCCGAACTAACATAAATGGCTACAATGCTAGTAAATATAGCAAAAATTCTCATATCAGTTTTCAAATTAATTGTTTTTCTGGAGAAAAGAAACCATATTCCAATTATTGCAAATATAAGAAAAACCGATAAAAATGTGAATGACAATGTTATGTTGGTAGTCATATGTTCTGCAACAGAATCAGTTAAACTATCTTGAGAGGTTAGGAAAGGATTAACAGCATTAAGATATCTAAACGAAGGTAATCCGATTGCACCAGAATTTAAAATGCCTACACCTGATGCAATAAATGAGAACAAGACAATTGCACAATTACGAATTTTTGTAGGTTCACTACTAAATTTCATAACAATTCCAGAAATAATTATGAAAACTGTGGGTAGAAGAATTGCCAATCCAGCATATCCAATTATGAAGGTAGAAGTTCTTTCAAATATTAAAGAAAATAGTATTAATGATATTGAAAATGCAGGGGCTGCCCACATTATGAAATTATCTTTATTTTTAAAAAATGGTAATGAAAAATAGAATAATACAATAGGTATTAGAAAAAATAAAATTCCGCCCCATGCAGATAACCCTAATGATAAAAAGAATCCAGCAAAAATTAGTTTGATTAAAGAAATTTTACCTTTATTGAATTTTATACCTGAAACAAAAAGATACATTGCTAAAAATGCAAAGAAAAGTCCTAAAGGTTCTGATTTAAACCAACCAACTAATCCTCTGGTAAATATTGGAACTGAAATTGAAAATATTAACGCTGCAAATAATCCTGCAGTTGTTCCACCTAAAACACGAACAAAGGCAAAGATAACAATTGAAGTCAAAGAACCAATAACTAATGGCAAAAGTATTGTGAAATCATAAACAGATGAACCAAAATTGAAAATTGGATAAAGTGATGCAGCTGTTAAATGAAGAGTTACTTGTGATGTTTCAGACACATTTCGTCCAAATGGATGCCAACTTTTTTCATCCATCCAATTAAAATATGCATCAGTTCCATTTTCTAAAATGTATTCAGTTGCTCTAAAATTAAAAAATGGATCAAATTCAAACAATTCAAAACCATATGTCATAGGTGTAGAACGAATCATCATTGAAATTGATACGGATAATGCTAATACACCAATTACAAGTAAATGTTGTAATCTAAAATCAAAATTACCTACTGAAAATAATTTCTGATTAGAAACCATAATTCAATTCAATTTTGATAGTTATTTACAGTTTATTGCACTATGGTGCAAAAGTTCCAGTTAGTTTGGCTTCAGCAAGAATATGTCCTTTCATTGCGTCTTCTAATTCTTGTTTGGAGAAACCTTCTTTGAGTTCTAGTTCCGTATCTAATGCATATGCTTTGAAAATGTAAGTATGTTTTCCATCTGGAGGAGCAGGTCCGCCGTAACCAATTTCACCAAAATCTGTTTTACCTTCTATTGGAGATACTTCAGTTAAATTATGATATTGTAACCAATGTAACCAAACTTTTCCTACAGCACCCATTGCGTCCGGATCATCCATGATTAATGCTAATGTAGTGGTACTAGGTGGTGGACGATTAAATGAGATATTTGGTATTTCATTTTCAAATTTATAACCAAATTTTTCAGGTATTGTATCTCCATCATCAAAATCAGAACATACGATAGAGAACTCAGACATATCTCATAAAATATTATTTTTAAAATAAAGTTTTCTAGTTTTCAAGTACGATCTTATCATTATGAATAGATAAAATCGAACTTCCTGAATCCTTTATTTTATTTTTCAATTCTCTATCCATCGTAGCTACAATACTTCTATTTTCTTTTATAAAATTGAGTATCGCTACATCAGCATTACTACCGTCAATGTCATTTGTTTTAAAATTTTTAATAAAATCTAGAGTTTGTTCTGAAATAATCTTTTTATCTGGATCTCCTGCTAAATGTTCTAATTCTTTTTTAACAATTTTTGGAACAATAAATGATAAAGTTCCAATTTCAGTCTCTATAGAATCAATATTTTTTATTCTATGAGTGGCTAAATGAATTAAAAAACTAGTATCAGAGATTACTTTAACCAATTATTCCAGCACCGATTAATCTCCATCTATCAGCGATTCTTCTACTAATTGCAACATTACTTTTTTCAAACAAACATGCGGGACGTCTTAATGTCACTTCAATGTCAGTTCCTTTTACTTTTGTAACCTTCCCAGGAATCGGAGCAGTACCAATGTTTAGTCTCAACATTTCACCCATGTTAATAGGAGCAATTTTTTCATTGCCTGTACTTCCAACTGCAGAATCAAATAAACTAACTTTTAATTTTGCAATATCAGAATTTTCTGGTAATGAATCTGGTTTACCAATTACAGAACCAATGAATGAATCACCACGTGTTAGATTTGGATCAAGTTTAGTTCCAATTGCAACTAATCCACCAGGTTTTACATTATCAACTGTTCCTGCACCAGTACCCAAAGAAACAATTTCAGTAATTAATGGTTCATAATTTTTTTTCTTTTCATTTAACAATCCAGGTTTAATTTCAATTTCATCACCAATGTTAAACTGACCTTCAGTTAAACTTCCACCAATAACTCCACCCTTGATATTTGCAATTTTTGAACCAGGCTTGTTAATATCAAATGAACGTAAAACATGCATTACAGGAGATTTTTTGACATCATGTTCGGGTGTTTTAATTTCAGTTTCAATTGAATAAATGAGTGCATCCAAATTTAGATTTGATTGTGCAGAGACAGGAATTACAGGAGATTTTGCTGCATTTGTTCCTTTGATAAATTTTGAAATATCCGAATAATTACCCATTGCTTCTTTGTATGTAATTAAATCAACTTTGTTTTGAACTACAACAATTTGTTTAATTCCTAATGTTTGAAGTGCTAAGAGATGTTCTTTACTTTGCATTTGTGGGACTTTTTCATTTGCAGCAACTAACAAGATTGCACCATCCATTAATGCAGAACCTGATAACATGTTTGCCATCAAACTTTCATGTCCAGGACTATCAACGAAACTAACCACTCTACTTAGTTCTCCTTCCTGTTTACAGTTAGGGCATTTAGGTGATGTAGAATAGTTTGTTGGAGGTTCACAATCAGGACATTTGTAGAATGCTGCATCAGAATAGCCAACTCTAATTGTAATTCCTCTCTTCAATTCTTGACTGTGAACACTAGTCCATTTTCCTGTTAATGCTTGAATCAAAGTGGTTTTTCCATGATCTACATGACCTGCAGTTCCTATGTTTACACATGGTTGGTTACCATATTTTTTTACATACGAGTCAGGAAGCGAATCTTTCCAATGCATAAGAAAATTACAAATCGAGAGTATGTTAATTTATGCATTAAATTTTGAGTTATGCAGATTTTTTACTAATCATTGGCAATTTACCTTTCTTGTACAAAATTGCAATAATTGCAACAATAATGATAATTGCAGCTATTCCACCCATTGGTGAATCTCCTTCTTCAGTATCTAACATAGATAATGCTGAAACATCAATAGTGGTATCATATGATAGAATGTGCTCTTCTCTCATGGAATCTTTGTATCTAACTTCAATTGTAATGTCATGTTTACCATCTAATGACACACCGTCAAAATCAATTGGAATGTTAAATGGAACAGGACTGTCAGGTTCTATTTCATCAATGTATTGTGTGGATTCTATAATGTTAGAGTCTCCTCTTGGCTTTAGTGTGACAAATCCAAATAATCCATCACTATTACCTTCATTTAGAATTTCACCAATTACTGTTTGTTTTCCAGACAAATCTATTACTTTAACACCATAAATTGATGGATCAACTAATCCATTAATGTAAAAGTCAGTTACTCTAGTAACAGTTTCTAATTCACCATGAGCATCATAGTATGAAATTGTCATAGGAAGATGTAATGGTTCATTTTTGATTGTTTCAGGAACAAATACTTTCAATGAAAATGTCACAGAAGATTTCGGATCAATTGTTCCAACATCCCAATGTGTTTGATCAAAAATTACATTTTCTAGATTAGTAACAGAAGATGAAGTAGATGCAACAGAAGTTTGATCATTTTGCAAAACAATATCCACATTGTTTAATGGTGCACTACCAGCGTTTGAAATCTCAATTATTACATTATTGTTTAGGATAGAAGTGAGAGGACCAGATATTGGTCTTAAGTTAACTATACTATCGCCGGTAAGTTTGAATGTAAAGGGGAAATTCTCACTTCTTTCACCAGATTCTCTTAATCTTGAAAATGTAAGGTCAACTGTTCCAGAATAATCTTTGATAGGTGCTAGTTCAGAAACATCAACAAAGAATGTTAGAGCAAATGTATTACCTGCACTTGCTTTTTGATCATTATCAGCCATCATAGCTACACCTCTTCCACTTGGAGATTGATATGGTGCAGGAAGAGAAAGTTTTCCTTTAATTCCGGTAATATCTTGTGTTCCTACATTACTCATTACTACAGTAAATGGAACATTCTTGTCGCCTGGTGCAACTTCAATTTTATTCCCTTCAGTTCCAAAGTATGCATCCAAGAATTTTACACTAATTACAAAGTCTCTTAAGACACCTAGAGGTGCATCAGCTGGTCCAAGTCTTTCTCCAGATGATAATGGAGTAAGTGAGCTTACCATTAAAAATGCTAGAAAAACTATAACGAATTTTTTCATACCGTAATCTCCATTGTGTTTTCTTCTTCATACGATTTACCATCTTTAATTGTAATTATCCTATCAACATCTGGGAATTGATGTTTATCGTGTGTAACAATAATGAATGTTTGATTTAATTCCTTAGCCATTGTTTTTGCTAGTTTTACAACTTTTCCTGCAGTAACTGAATCTAAATTTCCTGTTGGTTCGTCAGCTAAAACCACAGTTGGACGATTAACCAATCCTCTGGCAATTGCGGCTCTTTGTGCTTGACCACCAGAAATTTTGTTTGAACGTTTGTTAATTTGATCTTCTAATCCGACTTTAATCAATAAATCAGTTGCATTTTGGCGGATATCCTCAGAGATTCCTTGAATTTGCTGTGGCAACATTACATTTTCTAAAACTGTTAAATCTGGTAACAAATTTGCGAATTGAAATACAAATCCTAGTTTTTCATTTCTATATTGTGAGACTTGTCCATCTTTTAGAGTAGTCGTTTCTTTTCCATCTAAGATTACTTTTCCGAATGTCGGTTTATCTAATAATCCAATCATGTTTAGTAGTGTAGATTTTCCAGAACCCGAACTTCCAACAATTAGTACAAATTCACCACGTTTGATTTTAAATGAAACATCATCTAATGCCTTTACTTGTGTATCACCTTCTCCAAAAATTCTTGAAACATTTTGTAGCTCTAAAACAATATCAGACATTTCTCATCGCCTCCACTGGTTGTAGTTTAGTCGCTCTATAAGAGGGATATATTGCTGCAAGAATTGCTAAGAAGAAAGCCAAGAGTGCGGTTTCTGCAATTTTTGACCAGTTATAGTTTACTTCCAATGCTAAACTTCCTTGGAATTGCATATTGGTTTCTTTTGCGTATGTTGTATATGCTAAACCAATTCCAGTTCCAGCACCTGCACCAATTGCACCAATAATCATTCCTTGTAAAATAAATACCATTAAGATATCCTTTCGTTTTGCACCAATTGCTCGCATAACACCAATTTCTCTAGTCTTACTGTTTACAAGCATCATTTGTATAGTAACAATTGCAAACGCAGAAGACCCCATTCCAAAATATCCAATTAAATTAATCATTGCAATTCCAGAACGAAATCCTTTGAGTGTTGCCTCAGCTGCCTCTTCAATTGTTTGTGCCTTTAGATCATCATTTGCATATGCAGCTAAGAACTGTTTTCGAATTTCTAGTGCAGCCGCTGGATTTTTTTCATTTAGTTTTACAAAGATTGAGTTTGATTCATTAGGCCTATCAACTAAACTTCGTAGAGTATCAATATGAACAATCACGCTTGTATCAAATCCTTGACCTCCAGCAGTTTTTGAAATTCCAGTAACAACAAATCTTTTTGAATTTTCTTCTCCACCTTGATTTGTCATAATTAATTTGAGATTATCACCGACTCTTACGCCACCTAAATCTTCTGCAACTGTTTCACCAACTACAATTGAATTTCTAGCATAGACATACTGACCATCACTAATTGTTGTATGAATTTTTGATGCTTGTATATCAGATACAGGTTCTACACCAACTACGGGAACATCGTATTCTTCGTGAAATTCTCCCATGCTTCTAAATTCTATATCGGCACTGCCCGAAAGCCGGGGCGTCGCGGACTGCACAAGTGGTACTCTTTCAAACCAGTTTGTGTAAACTACATGAGATCTTTCAATAGTTGCTTCTTCTTCATGGCTTACAAAAATATCTCCAAATCTATAATCAGTCATATCACGAATAATTGCATCATAAATTCCCTGAAAAATTACAAAGTTAACATGAATTACCAAAATTCCAATTGATACAGCAAGTACCGCGCCAATCAAACTACCTCTCTTGTTTGCAAGCATTCTAGCTGCCAGATTTACTCGATAATCCATAACATGTATAGAAATGTCGAATATATAATACTGATCAAGTATAGTGCTAACATTTTGGACATAATTGAGTAGAATGGTAAGATTAATTAGATAAATATACAATTTACTTTACATATTGGACATTTTAGATATGAAAATTCTCAGTAGATTACTGAATAATTGTAGAAAACCAGATAGACAGATTGGAAGGGAATTAGGAATTTCTGGCGGAGCAGTTGGTTCAAGAATTAGTAAAATGGAAAAGTTAGGAATTATAGAAAAATTCTGTCTTAAAGTTGAACCTCCACTTTTAGGATTGAATATGTTTTACATTGTAGTAAACACCCAAAATCAAAAAGAGATTATTAAAAATGTCAAATTAGCTGGAATGCCATTTGCAATTGTTCCATGTGTAGGAGGGAATACTGTCATCGGAGTTATAGTTAAAGAAGATATGAAACAAAAAATTGAATTATTAGAAAAATTAATGCAAAATGTACGTGTAATGTCAGTTTTTGAAGCTGACAATACAAAGATTACACACAATCTAACTAGGACCGATTTAGAAATTTTAAATCAATTGATAAAGGATCCTAGAAAAAAAATTGAACAATTATCAAAGGATACAAAACTATCAACAAAAACAATCAACAGAGGATTAGAAAAATTACAAGATAATGAATCAATTCAGTTTACACTTGTATATGATCCTAGTAAAATTGAAGGTTTCCTATGTTATGCAGTTGTAGCAATCACACAAGAAGATATTCCACAAATGTTAAAGAAATTTGAAAAAGAGTTTTCAGAAGATTATCTAATGACACCATTTTTAGCAAAAAATCAAATTGTTTTATTTTTGTATAGTGAAAGTATTTTCAAAATGGATGAGATGACAGAAAGAGTAGCAAAAGTGGAAGGAACAATAACAACTGAATTATTTATTCCAAAAAAAATTGATATGCCAGAAAAATGGTTAGAAAAAAGATTGGAAACATTAACAAAGTCACAAACATTACATATTTCACAGGCAAATTAAAAATGAAAAAAGAAAAACTGTACAAAGGTAGATTATTTGAAGTAAATGCATATAATATGCAAGTAGAACATAGAAAAGTTAGAAGAGAGGTGATAGAACACCCAGGTGCTGCAGCAATGCTTGCATTTGATGAAAAGGGAAAAGTGCTTTTAGTAAAACAACATAGATTTCCTCATGGATACATTCTAGAAATTCCAGCTGGTACTTTGGAAAAAGGAGAAAAACCAATCGATTGTGCATATAGAGAAATTATTGAAGAAACCGGCTACAAGGCCAAAAAGATGACTAAATTAGTCTCATATTTCCCTTCAGTAGGCTATAACAAAGAAGAAATTCATATTTTTGTAGCATCAGGAACAAAAAAAGAATTTGAATTAAAATTAGATAATGATGAATTTATCACCGTTGTTAAAATGGATATTAAAAAATTAATTGGGATGATTAAAGCTGGAAAAATTATTGATTCAAAAACAATATGTGCGGTAATGATTTATGCAGCAAAGAAAAAATTACTCTAATTATTTGTAACTTGGTTTAACTAAATCTGCTATATCTGACCAAGATTGTAATACTTTTTCAAACATGTAAATAAGATCAAAAAATTCAAGAGAAATTTGTTTTTTACTTTCTAATGAAGATCTAATTTTAGAAATTTTTGTAGCATTATTTCTTTGTAATCTAATTGCATCAATTGCAAGTGTTCTATTATTAGAAATAAAAGAATCAATAGATTTTATCTGTATTTCTTCCATATTTTTTGCAAAATCATGAAGTTTCTTTAATTCAACTTTAGAAAGATTTGATTTTATTAATGATTGAGATAATTCAACAACAGTATCACCTGCAATTTCAAGTGTATTTGCTGCAATTCTATAATCAAGAATATCAATATTTTCTAAATTAAAAATATTAGCTAATCTAGCATCCATTATAGTACTTCGAATTAATCTAACAAGAAGAAAATATTGTCTGTTAATTTCTGCATCACGATTTATTATAGTTTCTAAATTTGTTTTATCACCACTTTCTAATGATGATACAACATCACTAAACATTCCAAGTGCAATAGAACTCATTCGTTTTAGAATATTTTGTGGATTAATTGATGTTTCATCAAGCAAAAATTGGACAGAGATATTTGTTGCATCTTCATCTATAATTTCCATTCCAACTAATCTTCTTGTTGAACCACGAACACTTTCCCTATCAGTAATTGAAATTGGAGATTTACTTACAATTTTAATCATATCAAATCCTAAAAGATATGCACCAGTAATTGTTGGTACAATGCTTTCACCTTTTGGAAGAGGATAAGTAATTTCAATATCCTTTGATGGTCTTTTACTTAGCTGTGTTCTAATAGAAAGACTGTTTTTGTTTGTTTCAATTTCAACTTGGTTAGTTTTATCTAGATTATTTGCATCAATCCATTCTTTTGGAAGAGATACCAGAATACTACTTCCAATCTTTTGCAGGCGTCGTGTGAATGTAGTCAATTTATACTAATTTATATTATTTAAGCCAAGTATTAATATTTTCCAAATATGTCATGTTTGATCATGATGGCAACAGCGTTTTGTCCTGCACATATCACAGGTTTTTTCAAGGCAGAATTAGATAAAGAAGATTCCAAACAACTTGGATCTTTAGGTGCAGGATTTTCTATACAAAAAGGTGTTAAAACAACAGTCACTGTAAGAGAGAGAACAAAACATGACATTTCAGATTTTGCGATAAAGGTAAATGGTTTTGAATCAGGAGATATGCGAGTATCAGAATTAGTTCTAAGTAGATTTAGGGTAAAAGGAAAATTTATTGATGTTACACATGATATTGATGTTCCAGTTGGTTATGGATTTGGTTGTAGTGCAGCAGTTGCACTATCATTATCTATTGCATTAAATGATGCATTAGATTGTAAATTAACAAAAATTCAGGTAGCACAAATAGCACATGACATCGAGATAGAATGTAGAACAGGATTAGGAGATGTTTTAGCATCATATCATGGAGGATTTGAGGTCAGAGTAAAACCAGGTGCGCCAGGAATAGGTCAAGTAAAAAAAATTAATTCAAAAGAAAAACGAGATGTAATTATAATTTGTTTTAATCCAATTTCAACAAAAAAGTTTCTCAAAGAAAAGATTTCATCAATTAATGGATTAGGCGGAAAAATGGTGAAAAAACTTATTGAAAGTAATGATACCGAAGAGTTTCAAGATATGTCAGTAAAATTTGCAAAATATGTTAATGTAGTAACACCAAAAATGAATCAAGTTATCAATCTTTTGCATAAAAATGGTATAAAATGTGGTGTAGCATTATTTGGTGAGACAGTCTTTTCATTAGTAACAAAGAATGAAAAAAATAAAGTAAAAGAAATTTTAAAACAATTTGACGATGGATTAATTATTACATCAAAGATTGATAATTCTGGTGCCAGATTACAATAAATTTTTTGATGTACATGAATATTCCAAAGTCTCATCCTCGATATTTGTCTCTTCAAATTAGAGAAAAATTAGTTAGTGGTTTCAATAATAACTTGGTTGCAAAAGAAGGACTGTTAGCTCATGGTAGAGGAGAAGCTTTTGATTATTTGATAGGTGAGAAAACAACAAAATCTGCAAAAGATGCAATTAAAGCTGCGTCAATTATGCTAAATCAGGCAGAAAATTCAGTAATTTCAGTTAATGGAAATTTTGCTGCACTTTGTCCAAAAGAAATTATTCAGTTAGCAAAAATAACAAACTCAAAGATAGAAGTGAATTTATTTTATTCAAGTGAAAAACGAAAAAAAGCAATTTCAAATATTTTGAAAAAATCTGGCGCAAAAGAAATTCTAGGAATGGATAAAAAACAATCCACTAAACTAAAGGGAATTGATAGTGCTAGGAGAATTGTTGATAAAAATGGGATATTTTCTGCAGATGTGGTCTTAGTTCCATTAGAAGATGGAGATAGAACTATTGCTCTAAAAAAGGTAAAAAAGAAGATTATCACATTTGATCTAAATCCACTTTCAAGAACTGCACAAACTGCAGATGTGACAATTGTAGATAATGTAACTCGTGCAATGAAATTACTTATTTCTGAATCAAGAAAACAATCAAAAAAACAAAGTTCATTTGACAACAAAAAAAATCTAAAAATTACAATTTTAGAGATTCAAAAAAATCTAAAACGGAGAGCAAAAAATGTCTAAAACTGTAAATGACATAATGCAAATGAAGTCAAAAGAAAAAATTACTGTGTTAACTGGATATGACTCAACTATGACTACGCTGTGTGATAAAGCAGATGTAATTCTAGTCGGAGATAGTGCTGGAATGGTGATGTTAGGATACGATAGTACAAAAGATGTGACAATGGATGATATGGTGCGTTTTACAACTGCTGTAAAAAATGCAAAAACTGATTCATTAATTGTCACAGATCTTCCAATTAATTCCTATGAGAACGAAGACTCTGCCATTACTAATTCAAAAAGATTGATACTAGCAGGAGCACATGCAGTAAAATTAGAAGGTGGAAAAGAGGTTGCAGATATTATTAGAGTGGTAAAAGATTCAGGTATTCCGGTAATGGGACATCTTGGATTACTTCCACAAACTGCAGAAAAATATTCTGTTCAAGCAAAAAAAAGTGAAGATGCAGTTAGATTGATAGAAGATGCCAAAATTTTAGAACAATCAGGCGTATTCAGTATTGTTTTAGAGATGGTCACAAGTGATGTTACAAAAATTATTACAAAAAATATCACAGTTCCAACCATAGGAATTGGTTCAGGTAAGGATTGTGACGGTCAAGTATTAGTTATTCATGATATGCTAGGAATGTTTGAGAAAATAAAGCCAAAATTTGCTAAAAGATATCTAAATTTATCAGAAGAAATTAGAAATGCAGTTGGTTCATACGTAAAAGATGTAAAAGACGAGCAATTTCCTGGAGAAGAACATACATTTTCTATGGAAAAAGACGAGTTAGAAAAGTTGGAGAAAGAAAATGTCTAAGAAAGGATTACCACACCCATCACTTGACATTGTAGAAAGTAATGGTACTGAACTTACTGGAAAAAATATCGTTCTTTGTGTTGCAGGTTCAGTTGCTGCATACAAGTCAATTGAACTTGCAAGATTACTAATGCGACATGGGGCAAATGTCAAATGTGTTATGTCAAATGCCAGTACAAAATTAATCAAACCTGACTATATGAAATGGGCTACAGGAAATAATGTAATTACAAAATTAACTGGAGATATGGAACATATTGGATTAGCAGATTACAAAAGGTCTGATTTACTAATCGTATACCCTTCAACTGCGAATACACTAGGAAAATTAGCAACAGGTATTGATGATACACCAATTTCAACAGTTCTTACCGTTGCATTTGGTTCAAAAATTCCAATAATCATGGGTCTTGCAATGCATCGTTCAATGTATGAAAATGCCGCAGTTAAAAAAAATATGGACTTTCTAAGAAAAAAGATAGATTTTGTATCTCCACAAATGATTGAAGGTAAAGCAAAAGCACCAGAACCAGAAGATATGCTATCATTTGTTTTGAAAAAATTTGGAGGATCAGAAAAATTACGTGGAAAAAAAGTTTTGATGACTGCAGGTCCAACTATAGAAAAAATAGATTCTGTTCGCGTAATAACAAATCAAAGTTCTGGAAAAACAGGAACGTTACTAGCTTCAGAATTAATTTCAGCAGGAGCAAAAGTTACCTTGGTGTATGGCCCAGGAACAAGTGAACCACCAAAAGGTGCAAAAATAATTAGAGTTAGTTCTGTAGAGGAAATGAATAAAGCTGTCAAAGAATGCCTAAAGAAAAAATTTGATATTGCAATAATGACTGCAGCTGCATCAGATTATGTAGTAAAAAATGGAACTACAAGTAAGATAAAGAGTAACAAAAAAGAACTTAATGTAAAACTTGTGAAAGCACCAAAGATTATTGACATTATAAAGAATAAACAAAAAGAGATTTTTCTTATTGGCTTCAAAGCTGAAACCGATATTTCTAAAAAAGAACTTGTTAATCGTGCAAAAAAGAAACTAAAAGAATCTAAAGCAAATATGATAATTGCAAATGATATTGGTCGTAAATATAACAAAGACTCAAGTTATAATGAAATAGTAATTATAGATTCTAAAGGAACAACAAGTGTTCCAAGAACTAAAAAAGAAAGACTTTC
>JAOLYB010000002.1 GCA_028343215.1 Candidatus Nitrosopelagicus sp.
GCAAATAGAACGTGACGAGGCTGAAGAAAGAGCAGCAGAAGCCAAAGCAGCAGCAGAAGCAGAACAACTTCAAAAAGAACTAGCAGAAGCTAAAGCAGAAAAAGAACAGCTAGAACGTGAAGAAGAATCCCAAAATGAAGATGTTGATCTTGCAACTGAACTTAAAAATGAATTAGAAAATTTGCGTAAAGAACTTGAATCGGTAGATGATGATTCTGATTCTTTAGATTCTGTTAATCCTGAAGATGCTAAAGATGCATATGCTGCAGAGATGAAAAAGAAAGGTGCAACCTTACCAAAAGGGTTCATTAAAGATGCAAAAGCAAATACTGGGCATTAGCCATTATCTCAAAAACCTATCAATAATTATATACTCTTTTTAAAATTCTAGAACTATGGGTAAATGGGCAGATTTTGTTGTTAGTGGAATAACTAAGGGTCCTGGCCTTGCAAACATAACTCATGTACAGATTCATGAAGATTATGGAACTGAATTTGGAAAACCACAAATTGTCGACAAAAAAACTATTGCATCACAAATCAAAAAAGGGAAAAAATATCTTACAATATACAAAAAAAATGAAACAGACTGGGAACCTGGTGAAATTATTCATACATATGTCCTAAATGGTGAAACACACATTCGAACTGATAACAACAAGGTAGATGGCGATAGCTTGGGAACCTTGCCTGAAATCGAATCTTAATCTTTAGATAAGCCATTTTTTTCAAGTAACGTAATGGGAATATCTGAAATAAATTATGACATCCAATTTGAGCCTATTTTCTCTAATTTCACATTCAAAGGGATAGAAATTTTATCATTTAACACAACTTCTTCAAATAAATTCGCACTACATTGTGCTGAAATTAAAATACAAAAATGCTACATACTTTCTAAAAGTAAGACAATTGAAGTAAAATTCAAACTTGATGCAAAAAATGAATCTCTTTCTATTACTTCAGGAAAAAAGATCTCAGGAAAAATTAAACTTTGTATCGAATATACGGGAATCTTAAATGATCGTCTTTTAGGATTTTATCGAAGTAAGTACACTGATCCTGCTGGTAAAACCAAATACATGGCTACTACTCAATTTGAGGCTGCAGATGCAAGACGTGCATTTCCATGTTGGGACGAACCCGCAACTAAGGCAACTTTCGATGTATCTCTTCTAGTGGAGAAAAATTACATGGCAATATCAAATATGCCTGTTAGGAAAAAACAAAACTTTGGTTCAAAAATAATCTATGAATTTGAACGTACTCCAATCATGTCAACTTACCTTCTCTATCTTGGAGTTGGCGAATTTGAATATTTGGAAACCAAGTTGAGAAATATACAAATTCGTGTTTTAACAACAAAGGGAAACAAAAACAAAGCAAAATTATCGTTAGAATTAACAAAAAAATTCCTCGGTGAATATGAAAAATATTTTGGAATAAAATACCCATTACCAAAACTTGACATGCTTGCAATTCCTGATTTTGCTGCAGGTGCAATGGAGAATTGGGGTGCAATTACTTTCCGTGAAACCATACTGTTGTATGATCCAAAAACATCTTCCACTAGAACCAAGCAATTCATAGCTGAGGTCATTTCTCATGAAATAGCTCATCAATGGTTTGGTAATTTGGTCACAATGAAATGGTGGAATGACTTGTGGCTAAATGAGAGTTTTGCTACATTCATGGCAACAAAAATTGTGGACAAATTCTATCCTGAATGGGATTTGTGGGACCAATTCCTAGAAGATGCAATGAATACTGCAATGTCACTTGATGCCTTGAAAACTTCTCATCCTATCGATGTTAAAGTAAACCATCCTTCCGAAATTAGGGAAATCTTTGATTCTATCTCTTATGATAAAGGAGGTTGTGTCTTACGAATGTTAGAACATTTTGTAACTGACAAAAATTTTCAAAAAGGCTTGCAAAAATATCTCAAAAAACATGCATACTCTAATGCTGAAGGGCATGATTTATGGAAATCAATAGGTGAAGTTGCAAAAAAACCAATTGATAAAATGATGGACAGTTGGATCAATCAAGTTGGTTTCCCTATTGTATCTGTAAACCGAAAAGGTTCTCAAATTTCATTAAAACAAACTCGTTATCTGCTGGAAGAAACAAAATCCCGTAAAAAAGGAATTTGGAAAATTCCTCTAATTGTCGATGAAGGAAATATCACCACATCTCATATCATGGATAAAAAATCCCAATCACTAAAACTAAAAAATAAAGATCGAAACTTCATTATTAATTCCGGTCGAACCGGATTTTATAGAATGGATTATGACTCTGAAACATTGGATAATCTTTCTCTTCTAATTGATGAAAAAGTTCTAAATTATGTGGATAGATGGAGTATCCAAAATGACTATTATTCACAATGTGTGATTGGAAAGAAAAAGTTACAGGATTACCTTGACTTCACAAATGCATATTTTGATGAAGATAATTATATTTCATCTCTAAACTTGGCTCAACATCTATACTCGTTATACTCTTTGACACATAAGGAAAAATTCTCAGATGAAATTAAACAATATGCCTTTAATTTCCTTAGAACCATTTATGACCGACTAGGCTGGGATGCAAAAAAGAATGAACCACATACTAATGCTCTCTTGAGAAGCTTTGCAATTTCTGGATTAGGTAAACTAGGAGATGAAGAAATATTGAAAGAATCAAAGAAACGATTTGATAAATTTTTGAAGAATCAAAATAGTTTATCTGCTGATTTACAAGAAACAGTTTTTGTTCTGGTTGCATGGAATGGCAATGAATCCACTTACAAAAAATTCATGTCGTTATACAAAAAGGCAAAATCTCAAGAACAAAAACTTCGATTCTTAGGTGCACTGTGTAGTTTCCAACAGAAGAATCTCTTACTAAAAACCTTGGAGTTTACATTAGGTCCTAATGTTCGTTCACAAAATATTCAAATGCCAATTATGAGAATTGCTGCAAATCTATATGGTAAAGAATTCTTATGGGGTTGGCTCAAAAAGAACTGGAAAAAAATTGTCAAAAAGGCTGGAATTGGTAATCCGTTATTGAATAGAGTTGTTGCAAGTATTGGTCAAGTTGTTGATGCAAAACAAGAAAAAGAAATACGTAAATTCTTTAAAGAGAATCCTTTAAGGGGTACTGAAATGACTTTGGAACAAACCATGGAGCGCGTCCGTGTTTCATCAAAATTTCTAAATTCAATTAAAAAAGAGTTTTCATAATTGATTGCACCAAAAAATTTTATAATTATTTTAATCACAATTATTTCAGTCAGTACTATAATAATCTTAAACCCTTTTTCTGAAAATGCCGATTTCAGTAATTTTACATTTGATGCTGTATATGAAAAAGATAGTAATTCTGTATCAATTACCTTCATTGACACAAATGGTAAATCATCATTTGCTGTATTAGAAATTTTAGGTATGGATAGTACTTTTCATGAAGAATTTGAGATTTATGATTCAAACTTTACTAAATTAGTGCCACTTGATAAAGTTCCAAAATATGGATGGAAAACTACTCCTGTTACATTGGAAATAACTTATGGTGAATCTATCGTATACATGAAAACTGAAATTCATGACACGGATCAAATTTCTCCTGTTGTGATTTTTGGCAAGAGTGATTAGTTTTTACCACCAGTTATCCAAATTAGCATTAGTTTTATACTCAGTTGTGGTCAAAACATTATGCAAAATTTAGGACTTGGATTGATGATTCTTTCTATATCTCTCGCATTTACCGCAATTGGTACTGAAAGCGCATTTGCAGAAGAAATTAAAATTGAAAACGCCCGTGGTTCATTTGAACAAGGTTGTGAAATCACAAATCTTTGTTTTGTTCCTTCTTATGCAACAGCCCGCGTAGGTGATACAATAATTTTCCTTAATGGTGATAGTGCAGCACACACTTCCACTAGTGGTACTCCTATGACCGGTCCTGATGGAGTTTGGGATAGTGGATTACAACAACCCGGAGTTGATTTTGAATTAACACTTGATACCACTGGAACTTTTGATTATTTCTGTATGGTTCATCCATGGATGGCTGGCCAATTACAAATATTGCCTGAAGGTGCAAATATTGTTGACGATACCACATCTAACTACGGAACAACAGTTGATGAATTAGAATCAATAATTTATGGTGAAAATACTCCTGAAGTATCCGATAAAGATCCTGGAGTTATCAGCGAAGTATTTGCAAATATCGTTACAAATGATGGAACAAAAGATTCTCCATTGATAGTTGAGGTTGAATTTATGGAATCCGACGGATTCGTAATTAATCATGTAAACTATGATATCAAGATATCCCAAAACGGAGAAGTAATATTTGCTGAAGAAGATGCACATCGTCATTTGTTCAAATATCCTGTTCACACTACTGCACCATTGGAATATGATCCTAAAAATTATCCTGTAGATATTGATGTAACCTTTCAAGGAATTGGACACTTTATCGGTTCTTTGAATGAAGATGCAATACTTGGGGTTCATGGCCCTGTAGGCCAAACATCTACTTTCCAAGTAGTTCCTGAATTCGGCGTGGTTGCATCATTAGTACTTGTAATATCTATTGTAGCAGTAATTGGATTTTCTGCAAAAACAAGATTAATTCAAAAATTCTAAAATTCTTTTTTCAGATTTTTCAAAGATTGAGAATAGAAAGTAGACAAAAATTCTTTAAAATCTTCAAATTCATTCTTTGTTGATTTTGACGCAAAGTAAGATTCCCATGTAATTTTTACTGATTTTGGTTTATTTTTTTCAATGGATATTGTAGCATGATATGCCTCTAACGGCAATCCTGAAACTGCAATATATGAAAAATATTCTTTTGGTCTCCATCCCACAATGTGTTCTTCTACCTCTGACCCATCCTTAAATGAGATTAACCGTTTAGCCCCCACTCCGCTTTTTTTCTCTCCTAGAACTTTTGTTGATTTCTGACCTTCCAACCAATCTAATTTTATAATTTTACTAATTTTTAACCAAACTTTTTCTAAATCTGAATCAATTATTACTGATTTCTTCACTGAGCCTGAATTCATATTGTAACACAATGCTTCTCAAATTTATATAATTCAACTATTGATCTTTTGATTATGGTTTTTGGTTGGGGTAAAAAAAAGAAAGTTGAATATGATGAACCTGTGGAAAATTTCACCTCATCATACCAAACTATCACATTAGATGAAATCCCGAAAATACTGGAGGATATAGTAGTTCTTAGAAAAGGAACTCTTGCAGCAGAAATAAAATCACATAGAAATAGAATTGATCCTCAAAGAGAGATATTATTAAAAATTGCAAATGAATTATCTGAAGACGAACTTGACCCTGATAAGCTTGATCCCCATTTTCAAATAATGGTGAATCGTGGAAAAAAAGAGGTTATCGCATCCATAAAAAAAGAATTTGCTAATCCCTTTCCTGATATTAATTCTCCAGATGATGTAATGCGATTCAAAAAAACATCTACTGCAGGAATAAACAAAGTAGGTGATATGTTAGGAAAACATTCTAGAGTAATTCACATCTTTGCAGCAAAATATGCTAAAAAACTTACAAATGATCTTAAAGAATTAACTGAGAATCTAAAACAGGTAGATGAATTAATTGATAATTTCGCTGTCACCGAAAATTCTGTTAAACTCATTAATGACTTATTGGCATCTCGGGATAAAACACTAGAAAAACTATCTAAACAAAATTCACGTATAAACGAACTAAAATCTACAATAAATGAAAAGAAAGAAAAAATCAAAAAATTTGAAAATGAAATAACTGAAATTAAAACTTCTTCTGACTACAAGTCCTACATTGACATGAAATCTCAATTATCTGATTATGATCATGAGGAAATTAAAATTCGTCATGATGTTGATGATGAATTTACCAAAATTTCTAGACCGCTTGGAAAGTTTGTTCATATATCTTCACACGATAAGGAATTGAAAGATTTGACAGCGAAATTAGCATCTACCCCTTATGATGTATTGAATGAAAATAATATCTCTGGAATTAAAAATATACTTGATTCCATTGTTACCGGAATTGACTCTGGTTCTGTATCTGTAAAAGATATCTCAAAATCAAAAGATAGTATTACGGAAATAAAAAATCTCATTCCTTCATTAATTTCTACCAAAGAAAAATTTGAAACTAAAAAACATGGTTTACTTGAAAAACTTGAGAATTTTGATTCTAAATCTCTCCAAACTGTTGAAAATAACCTAAAACATGATGAATCTGATGTTTTCGATGCTTTATCCAAATTGAAAGTATTTGAAGAAGAAAACCTCGATCTCACTAATTCGTTACCTACAATACTACATCAAATAGAAACAAACCTCAAAGATGTTACCTCTACATCTTATACAATTTCCACAGATAATCAATGATTTTTAAAACAAAAAAACTAGAACGTAGTCTTGTGTTTCTTAACGAAACTCGTGATGGAATTATTTCATATTGTAAAATAACTCATCCCGATGAAATGATTTTGATTCTAAAAGGTCATTCAAAAAAGGGTAAAATGCTTGTTGAAAGCTTAGTAGTTCCACCATTTCATGAAACTGGTCCAACTTTTGCAGGATTCCCTGCTAATCAACTTCCATTTGATTCTGATTATATTGGAATGGTTCATTCACATCCTACAGGAACTGCTGAACCTTCTTCAGAGGATTTACATAATTTTTTTGGGTTAGTTTCTGTAATTGTAAAATCTCCCTATGAGGATGAAGATATCTTTGCATGGGATAGTTCTGGGAATCCAATTCCCATACTTGATGAATAATTTATTGTTAATTACTCAATAAGCCTTATATTTGAAATTAGGATAATTTTCTTATCATGATTAACTACAAATCATATTTAATTTTTCTATTTGCATCTCTTGCTGTAAGTATTGGTTTACAAATGATTCTTCCATTTCCATATGGACTGGGCGCTGCATTAGCTCTCTTCATTGCATTCCCGTTAATCTTAAGACGAAGAATGATGAGTCGAATGCGAGGTGGATTTGGCGGTGGTGGTTCTAGTTCGGGTGGCTCTGGTGGATTTGGCGGTGGATTATTTGGTCAAAACACCGATAAACCTGGAATAAAATATGAATGTCTTGTATGTCACAAGGTCTACAATGCGAGAGAATGTCCACGATGTGGCTCTAGCATGAAACGTGCAATGTTTTAGGATTAAAAATATGTCTCAAACAGATTTAGCATTAGATATAATTAGAAAGAAAGTTTTCTTCCATAATTCTGTCGATGTCTGGATATCTGCATGTGATGAAAAAAATACCGACTGGAATAGTACTGAAAACTATAAGAAATTTATATCATATTTATTAAAAAATAATCTTCAACTCAAAGCATTCAATTTATGTGCTCATGAGGCAGGTGCAGTTGAAGAAGAAAAAACAAAATTTACTGAATTATTGGCCGAAGAAAAAAATACAAATCCAAATGCTGCAACATATACAATAAAGTTAAACGACTCATCAATTGATCTAATACGTAAATTTACTCTTACTGAATAGACTATCTTTTTAATTTTGGATTAACTATTGCATCTAGCGCATTTCCAATAAAAACAAATGCCAATCCTGTAATTGCAATTAAAATTCCCGGCGGAACAATCCACCACCAAAATCCTTGTGCGGCTGCACCATATGTGTTAGCATCATGTAAAATTTGTCCCCAAGTTGGAAATGATGGATCACCTAATCCAAGAAAACTTAATCCTGCTTCAGTAGTAATTGCAGCTGGTACTGAAATTGCAATACTTGCAAATGCATATGGCAGCAATTGGGGTAAGATATGTCTAAAAATTATTTTTGAATCTTTTTGTCCCATAATCCTCGCAGCTTCAATATATTGTCTAGTTTTGATTTGAAGTGACATACTTCGTGAAACTTTTGCAATTCCTACCCAGCTAAAAATCATAAGAAAACCTATCATTAGAAAAATACTGTTACTGATAGTAACGGCTAGAATTATCAAAAATGGCAACGCTGGCAATGCATAGATGACGTCATTAAATCGCATCATCACCTCATCTGTTTTCTTTCCTTTATAGCCTGAATAAACTCCGTAGATTAATCCCACCACAACTGATCCAATTGACACTGAAATTCCAATGAAAAGTGCTAGAGGTGTGCCCCAAAGTAATCCTATTGCTAAGTCTCTTCGAAGTTCATCTGTTCCCATCAATCCATATGCTTTTCCTCCTAAAATCATCTTTGATTCTAAAACTTCAACATATTTTTCAATTCCATATATGTCTACAATGAAAATGTAATTGCCTTTTTGTATTTGATTTGTATATAATTCTGAGAATATTATTTCAGTTGTACCTACTTGAAAATCAAAATCAAAATTATTTTTGTATGTGTTAAGATTTTTCTTTATCATGCTGTCTGTTGAGAAATATCTCTGATTATGTATTGTCTCGTTATCTGAATGTGGTAATGACGTAGATAAAAATTCTAGAGTAATTCCGTCGGGACGTATGACTTTGATCTGAACTAGGTGTGAATCTGTATATTTTGTTTTCATTTCAAAAATAAAATCACTTGGGAAATCATCATACTCGAAGGATACTCCAAACTGCTGTGATGTAAGGAAAATTCCATTTTCTTGTGACTGAAAAACCTCTGGATTGATAATTTTATGTTCTGGAATCTTATCTGAGGACAAAAAATTCACCCAACTTGGTACCGACGTCTTTGGATATGAAATCCATTTTTCAGGATTATTCCATTCTTGAAATGTTGATGTTGGAATTACTGAAATTGTTATAATTGAAACTAAAATTAATATTGAAAGAATAAAAATTCCCGTCAATCCTAATTTACTTTTCAGAAATTCTTTTTTAATTTCCTGCGTTGATACACTACTCAACTTGATGTCCTCACTCTTGGATCAAAATAACCATACAATAAATCTGCAATAAAAATACTCACCAAAAATAATACTGTCAAAATATATGTCGAACCAATTATTACCGGTAAATCCATGACACTAATAGCTTCAAAATACAATCTTCCCATTCCTGGCCAATCAAAGACTGCTTCTGTAATTATTGCCCCACCTAATGAGCCTGACAAACTTAATGCGAGTATGGTTACAATTGGCGGTGCTGCATTTCTAAGTGCATGACTGTACACTATTTTCTTTTTACTAATTCCAATAGTTTTTTTTGCAGTTATGAAATCTTCTTGCATTATTCCCACCATAAAATTTCTAACAAGATATGCCCATGCTCCAAATCCAATCAAAACGATTGTTATTACCGGTAGTGCCATGTGGTACAATAAAGCCAAAATATATCCTGGATCATCTGGCTCTATACTTGGTGTCGCTCTTGCAGGAAAAATCTGATATACAAACGCAAATACAAATATCATCAACATACCAATCCACCAAACTGGAAAACTACTACTAATTACTGCAAATGTTGATGTCATTCTATCTGTTTTTGAACCAATTTTATTACTTGAAGCCGCCCCTAACAAAATTCCAATAATTGATATGATTATTGTGGCTGTGGTAAACAACAAAATTGTTTTTGGCATTTTTTCAAAAATAATTTCGCCTACATTTGATGAACCTGAATCACTTGTCAAAAATGTAGCATTACCGAAATCTAAAATTAAAATTTTATACATTGTATACCCCAGTCTTTGTGGTGAATACCATGGTGTATCAAGCCCTAACGTTTTCACTCTTTCATCAATTTTCTGTTGAACAAATTTTTCAAATTCTTCTGGATTGTTAAATCCCTGTGCTATCGTGGTATTTTCTGTAATCTCGGCTCTAACTTGATAAATTATTCCTTGTTTTAGAATTGTGTCCATATTTGAACCAACAAGGGAAATCGTTAGTAATAATGTAATCATTAGAACTCCAAACATTGTTAGACCTCTTGTTACCAAGTATCGCTTCAGTCCCATACTCAAAATATCATTATTTACTTTATAATAGATCTGGATTTTTCACACATCTAGCAAATAACTTAAAAACCCAATTCATTCGTTTAACACATGCAGGAATTTGCAAATTCCCCATCATTAAGAAATGGAATATTTGATTTACTTTCTTCTGTAAAACTTGCTACTGATGCAAATGTAAAATTATTAGATTATACAATACAATTATTCAAAAATAATGGACTATTCAGCGATTATTATGGATATCATAATGTTGATCATGAACTTGAAGTAACTTATGTCACTTTACTTTCTGGTATACATGCACTTGAAGATAATTACATATCTCGAAATGATTTGAATTATCTTTATGCATCTGCACTTTTACATGATTTTGATCCTGCCAAATCAATTGATAAACCTCATGAAAAAAATGTAATACAATTTATCTCAAAAGATAAAACTATTCAAAAACTTCTTGCCGATGCCAAATTGGATCAAAATCTAATTTGTTCTATTATATCTAGAACTGTATATCCATGGACTGGAGATGTGATTACGAAAACTGAGAAATTCATCCAAAACTATTTCTTAAATTCTGAGATTAAAGATAACAAGGAACGACAAAAACACTTTAGAGATCTAGGTCATTTCCTGTCCATTTCTGACCGTATTGGAGGCTATGCACTAGGTGATTTTCAAAAAGCAATGGAAATGGCAAAAATGAATGCTCATTCATCTAGTTGGCATCCTGCATTTATTGTTAGACGTTCGGTTGTTTTCTTTGAAGATATGCTAAATAATGAACCTGATATGTGTCAACGAGTTCTAAACGGACTTCCAAAACATATGAGAAAAAACTTTCTAGATAATATAGTGGGGTTTATGAAACTCCGCCAAGAAGAAATTCAAATTTATAATCAATTTGTATATGATGGCTTACCTTTGGTTCCTTGCATACAGAAAAGTGCACTTTCAGATGATTCACTTGATGAACTTTTATCCATATATCGAGAATTACCAAAACCATTACAATTCACGAGAGATGATTTTATTGAATCCGTCCGTGATCCTGACACGATTCTTAATATGCTTCGCATTGGAACTTCAACTGGTCAAATTATTGGATTTGCAAAAGGTGGGCCATTGGAAAAATATAATTTTGATGTAGAGTTTGAAGACCGAAATCGTGGTAAAAACAATACTGTTTTTCTTGAACCTGTTGCAATTAAAAATGGATATTGGGGATTCCATGGAGGTAGGGAGCTTAGACAATTATTCATGATGCAGGTTCAGTCAAAAGGTTACAAATTCATGACTAGTTTTGCAATGCGTGATGTAATTGATGAAAGAAAAGAAAATGACAAAAATATTGTTTTTGTCAAAAAGTTTGATCCTGAACGATGGGATTATTTCAGAGTAACTCTATAGATATTTAGTGACTGAACTAGAATCGTTAATCCAAAAGGGCATTACAAATCTGAACGATGGTAATTTTGAAGATGCATTAAGCTATTTTGAGCAGGCGTTACTCCTAAAACCTGATGATCCTGACTTGTGGAATCATAAAGGTGTGGTGTTAAGAAGTCTTGGAAGATATGATGAGGCATCTGTATGTTATAACAAATCACTTCAATTGGATCCTAGGGATCGTGCTTCTTCTTAAATTTGATTTTGCTTTTTCTTACCATAAATTATCATCATGAATCCAATTCCAATTACTACTAGAGATAGTTTTTCTGCAGTTATGTCTGATGATGTGAAATATCTCACAACAAATTCTGGTCCCCAAATTATTAAATTTTGTAATGGAATTATTGCCCCGCTGATGAAAAATAAAATACCAAATGCTCCAAAGACATTTTTAGGAAAAAAAGAAGATTTTTCAGTCAATTTACACTAGTATCCGCCTTTAGCAAACTCATATTCTTTTTTGTTAAAGTCGAATTGTGTTACTAGTATTTCGCCCATCACATCAACAGCTGCTTGTACTACGTCTGGCTGAATTGAGAAGAACCCTTTGAATTTTCCAACTCCGTATTCTTCTGCTATCAATCCAATTGGACCGTCTGGTCCTTTTGTTACTACTGCCCAAACTGTTGCAAGTGGTGTTCCTATACAACTAAGTACTTGACAACTGTCTGGTACTTCTTGAGCTAGATGTGGATTGTTAAAATTCCCAATAACCCATGTTCTTGGGAGCTTTTTCATCAATTTGAGATATCTATCTTTAACAAATTCGTATCTTTTGTCTGTCTCAAATGATGCAAGTAGTGGGGCTGTATGTTTTGATGCATAGTTTTCAATCATTATGCTTAGTGCAAAAAGATCTGAACGGTCTGCTTTGAAGTTTAGATATCCACCATCTTGAAAGTCCTGGAAATTCCAGTTTACAAAAATCTCGTCACCTTGATCTTTGATTTCCTTTTTTTCAGGGAATCTTTCAAAGACTGTGTCAATCAAACTATCGTTTGTTAAACCCATAAATCTGCTAGACATATAGAATATTTAAGCTAGTGGAAATTAGGTAAAATAGTGGTAATTACTTCTTTTTTATAATTCGGGGAATTTGTTCTAGTGCGTGAGCATCTGTAATCAGTTTTCCATCAAATTTGAAATTTGTTTTTTCTGAAAAGGCTAAACCTCCAATGAATATTGGCAGTTTTTTGTACGCCTCGTGGATTTTCTTAACCATTCTTTGACCCGATCTAATATTATCTTCTAATGTGATGGATACGATTAATGCATCTGGTTTTGCAGTTTTAATGAATTCGATTAATGATTCTGCGGGAGTTGATGGCGAAAGGTTGAATGTTGTAAAACCTTTTGAAACTAAAAATGAATCTAATACATTACATCCTAAATTATGATCTTCGCCTACTGGTGTGGTCAACACAATTTTTCCTTTATCTTTTTTAGATTTTCTATTTTCATCAGCAATAACTTTGACTAGGCTATGTGCGATGTTGCTTGCAACATGTTCTGTTGCAATTGATAGTTTACCTTCTGACCACAAGTATCCGATTTCAGCCATAACTGGTGTCATAATTCTTTCGTAAAATTGGTCTAGTGTATTACCTGATACAAATGCTGTGTAAATGTCCATTGTGTCTTTTAGACTTCCTTCGGTAAGTGATGAAAATAATTTAGTTCTCAGTTGATCAATTAATTTTTCACGCTTTTCTCTATCTTTTGGCGTGTTTTGTAGTAAAAACGAATTGATTTTTGCATCTTCTCTAAATTCTACTGGAATGTCATCTCTTGTAACTGATGATGATTCTCCTAGGTATTTGATGGTCTCTTGTCTAGATGTCTTTCTTTCTTTATCCCATGTACTTTTTACTAAATACAGATAATCTACTCCTTTTACCTTCTTTTTTCGAAGATATACCATGCCCTATTTTAGGAATAGTGCCTAATAAGTATAACTAGTGCTAACATTAATGATTGAGCGAAAGTTTGAATGATTTTCTAACTTCGAATCTAATTTTGTATGCTTAATTCTTGTATAAGCTCATTAATTTTTGAATAATCTTTATGGAATTGTTTACCTTTTTCGGTAACTTTGATCTGTTCATCACTATCGATAATTTCTTTATTTTTCATCTCTTGGAGATATTTTGTCAATTTATCATAGGATGTATTACATTTGAATTGAATACGTGTAGGAGAAATACTGTCATTATCCATCTCTTCTTCAAAAATTGCAGAAATTATGTCGAAATATAGTTGAATACGTGTTCTTCTCTCCTTTGCCATAATTCATGCTTTCTTTTTGACTTTAATAAATCGAGATACGTACTGGTACAACTGCAAAAATTGAGAATTTGGTATATGCTGACTAAGGAGTGGTAAATACTTCGGTACCTTTCTCTTCTGTCTGAAATATTATTGCTTTATGTGATTCTAACAGTTGATTTAGGAATCTATCCCTTAGATTTTGATTTATTTGACTAACTTCGAATGAGCAGAGGAAATTACCATTAATTTTCTCAAAACCGTCATCTACACATTGTTCAATTTCAGCCATTCTGTCGGTTTTTTCTTCAGTGTTGAAGTCAAAATAATGGGTGGATATCACTCTAATTTTGGCCTCTTCAGGAAGTCCTTCAACCTTATCTAATATCATTTTAGAATAGTCTTCAAATGCCTCTGGTATTTCGACAATATGGAGGAGTTCGTTATTTTCTGTATTAATTCCAAATTCTTTCATCTCATCTAAAATTTTTTGAGGTTTTTGAGTCGTGTAAAAGCAATGTTGTTCGTTTTCTAGTCCTTTTTTGATAAAATTATACTCTGTTTGTTTTGTTTCATTATTGCCATCGTGAAATAGAACTATGTGAGTATGTTCTAATTCTTCTAAAAACTTATTTGCATTGATAGCCTCAGACATGAGGACATTTACCTCCCACATCTAATAAACCAACACTCACCATGGTGAGTTTTTTAGTACTTATCACAATTCATCAGCCTTTATAATGAAAATTCGGTTAATTGAACATGTTAAATGACCCTGAAGTTGATTGCGTCTTTTGTGACAAATCCGTATTTGATCACTCTAATTTTGAAACAAGAGAATGTCTCTCAAAACATCTTCAAGTCCAAAAAATTCTACAAAGTGCATTAGAAGAAAATCCACATCTTAAATTTCCTTAATTCTAATACATATTTTCTTTATTTTTGATAAAAAACTAATTTTTAATTTATGTGAAATCTGTATTATAGACTGGTCTTGCTCCACTTGGAACTTCTGCTCCTGCAGATTCTTTGACCGATTCACCCCTTGCCTGGTAAACTCTGACTTTATGAAACACGTTGTGAGATGAAAATATTGCCAATCCTGCAAATGCAGCTCCTATGAAATTCCTTAATGTCACGTCGATACTTGGTTCTGCACCTATTACTGACATTTGGAATACAACGTAAAAGTTATCAAATAACCAAAACGCCAAAGTTACCCATGATAATAAACCTCCAATGAGATATCCTAGTCGTGCTTTTTGCCTTACAAATAAAATTGCAAAAATAATTGCAACATACCATATAGCTGAACCAAATAGCCATGAAATTTCCCAAACATCTGTTCTATCATCCATCCAGTAGTATGTGGAACCAATAATTGCCATGGCGCAAAGTGAAATCAAAAGTAATTTCTGATTAACTTTGTATGATGTCTTTTCTTCAGGTAATTTTCCAATAGGTTTGAATGCTACTGCCTCATCTCTGGCTTCTTTGATTGCTTCGGTCATATGCTTGAGGTTTATTGGAACTAATTCATCAATGCTGTTGTCTTTAACATATGAATCATGTACCAAGCTATCTACTAATGGTCTTGCTAATGATGCTTTTACCGGAGTCACTAAATCAATCCAGTATGATGAAAGTCTTGGAGTCAAAAATGGTATCTGTATGATGTTAAGATTTCTATTAATTATTGAGGAGTACAATCTCATCATCTGTTCGTATGTCATTTTATCTGGTCCTCCTATCTCCAATGTTTTTCCTGCAGTCATTGGATTTTTCATTACACCAACCAAATAATCTACAACATTATCTACTGCGATTGGTTGTGTTGTTGATTTAACCCATTTTGGACATACCATTAGTGGCAATCTTTCGACAAGATATCTAAGCATTGCATATGAGCCACCTTCTGCTCCTACTATCACTGATGCTCTTAATTCTGTCACAGGAATATTGCCTGATGCTAAAATTTTACCAACTTCGTGCCTGCTTCTCATATGCTTTGATAATTCTAAACTCTCGTTAACTAAACCACCTAGGTAAATTATTCTTTTCACCCCTGCATTTTCAGCTGCTTTAAGAAAATTCTGGGCCTGTAATTTTTCTCTATCTGCAAATTTCTCCCATTCTTTTTTTGAACCCTCCATTGAATGTAGGAGATAAAATGCTGTTTCAATTCCCTTTAGTGCTTTATTTAATGAATTCATTTCAAATGCATCGGCTGCAACAAATCTGATATTTTCTTCATCAGGGTATTTTGATCTAGACATTGCAGTAACTTTGTAACCTGTTTTGGCTAATCTCTCGAGTAATTTTTTTCCGATGAAACCCGTTGCACCTGTTACTAGAATTGAATAATCTTTTGTGTCTGCATTTTCTTTTAATGCTGCCATTTTCTCTAATCTGCTTGAACTAGCCAGTTGACTCATTTTATCACTCCTTGTCTAATTTACGAAGTTCTTTGAGGTCTACAATCTCTATGTCTTTACTCAATGTAACTAAAGATGATAATTTTGGTTTAGCATTTTTGCCCATTTTAAGGACTAGTTTATTTTTATGTAATATCTCAAGTGTAACATTTTCCTTTTTTAGGATTTTACCAATATGCTTAGCCTCGGTAAGTTGTTTTAGAAGGCTCATTTTTCCAGGAATTTTTGTAGGAAGATGTGCGATGTTTATTCTTCTTATATCTCCTTTTGAGGAAAATTCGATGGCTGTGCCATCTTTATCACTGATGGATAAATCTCCGCTACGGAGGTAAAGTAAAAAATTGGCAGGAAGGTCGCTTTTCATTTCGTATCAATCCTGATTAGGTTTTTGTTGTGATAGTCAATCCGCCTGTTAGCACAACTGTTCCGGTTGAAACTTTTTTACCATTTCTGTCTACCATTCCGCTAAGTTCTAACTTATCGAATTTGTATGAAATGGCTGCGTGCTTTGCAGTTAGTTTATCAAAAACTTCTGCCAGGAGACTTGCCCATTCTTGTTCTTCTGTCATAATGGACTTAGAAATGTAATGATATTAAAGCCTAGTGCCCTATGGTGAGTCTAGTGCCTAATATTTACCACTAGAAATGAAATAATGATAATACTTACCACTATACATACCCTAGTGCATAACCCATAAATACAATAAATTCAAAAATCTGTTTAATGAGCACTACACAATCACTTCCAAGTAAGATCGCATTGATGAAGGGCGGAATCGGAGCAGGCCTAATGGGTGGCTTTGCATTATTCTCATCATTCTTTGCAATCGATCAAATGTTAGATATCCCACCAGGAACATTCTACAAAACTATCGGTATTACAATGGGCGTAGATGAAGGATTAGCAATCGCAATGGGCTTTATGGCTCACATGGGCGTTGCAGCATTGATTGGGGCTATGTACTTTTTGGCTTCAAACATTTGGAGATTCTTCAGATTGGTAACCGTCCCAAAAGCAATAATTACTGGTGTTTGGACTGGGCTAATTGTTTTCACAATAGCATTCTTGCCAATTCACATGTTCGTAATGACTCCAATGATGGAGGTAGAATTGATAATTACTGACGTATCTCAATTTGACTTGGATCAACAACAAGCATTAGCAACTTTGTTGTATGAAAGCGACAAAATTTACATAAATGCATTGATTCTTCATGTAATATATGGAGGAATCGCAGGATTCATCGGAGGTTGCATAATGCATGACGACTACAAAGGAGTGAAAAGGATTGCCGGATTCTGGTAACGATAACGAGAGAAGTCAAAAACTCGAAGGCATGTATAATGCTTTCATGGTAGACGTCTCAAAGTTATTTCCAAAGACCGATTCAAACCTACTACTCAGTGTAATGGCTTTGGAAAGAAAATTCCCCGATATGATGCCACATGTGCATCTAGAGGTAATCTTCCCAAAGGGTACAAACGTCGATTTGCCAAAATACGAGATTACTGAAAAGTATCACGTTCAAGCAGCAACTCACCGTTGGGACAAGAATATACTTGTTGTAACTGGAATGATGAATGTAAATACTATTGCAGAGATTGCAGACCATAAAACTGTGGAAAAGATAACCGGCACAGCCAACGCAGCCTTTTACTAAAATCCCTTTTTTCTATTTATTTTTATTCTCAATTACCATTATATTTGATCATTTTTGGCAAACTTCATGGTTCAAAAAAATGAATTGGATTCTCTAATTAAAAAAATTGGTAAACTACACAAAAAGATTCGTTTTGTTGCAATTATTCATAAAAATGGAAAAATATTAAAAACTGAAATGAGAGATGAAGTCCCATCATTACTTAAGACAAAAAATGAAGAAAAATTCTGTCAGGATGTAACTGTACGTAGAAAGATGAGAGAAGAATTTGATAAATCTCTGGGTAAAGTAAGATTTGTCAATGTGGAACGTGAAAATATATCTCAAATAGTTATGTATGCAAAAACAAAATCTTTGTTTGTTACTGTAGAACCTGAAATTTCCATCACTGATAAAACCAAAATTATATCCCAAATCAAGAAACTTACTGCCAATTTGAAATGAAAATTTTAATTGATGAAATGGATGATGGTATGGATGAACGTCTAATTCAGCTTGGATATGATGCGTATAGTGTAAAAAAACTCCGAGTTGAGGGTAAGAAGCTTCATACTGATTATTCAGTTATTAATTATGCAAAAGAAAATGGAATGATTTTGATTACTCGAGATACTGAAAGTGGTCAAGCATGTGAAGAAAATGGCTTGCCTTGTATACTGTTGGACAATAATGAAATTTTTAAAATTGTTACTGAAAAACTGAAAAATTTCTAACTAAACTATTATTCGACCTCTTTGGACTGAATATATGAAAACTTGTGACAGTCGTGGCACCTCCTACATGAATGGAAATTCATATGAAGATTGTAAAAAAATAGCCGAAGATATTAACACAAAATTAAAGCCGGTCATAACTGATAATGACTCTATGTCTTGGACACAATTATCTGAGGAAGTGGATCATGATGAACTTGTATACAAATTAGTTCTGAAATATTTACGTCGAGATGGATTTGATATTGGAAATAGTGATAATCCTCAAATCACTGTAAAGTCTAACTAATATTATTTTGAGATTTCAGTATTCTTCTAGATATGATAAATGGCGTCAAAATTAATACTGGCACTGTGATTACAATGAATAGAGTTTGTAGTTCTGTAATTGCAATTGTAAATGTAACGGCACTTGTTGCGCCGATAAATAATGATAAAAATGATCCAACGCATGTGGGACATGCTATGAATAATCCGGTTGCTGCACCTATGCTTCCCAGACCTCCTGTCTTTTTTGCAATTGAAATTGCATTAACTGCTAATGCGGTATTTACTGCAACAAGATATGATACTATAATCTGTAATAATAGATTAATTGGAACGATGTTTATGCCAACATGTTCTGTTAGATATGCGACAAATTTTGGCATATATCCTGGAGGTCCACAACATGGTGTTACATGTGCTGAAGGGACATCTGCTCCATAATGATATGAAAATACAACTTCTGGTTGATATACCAAAATTCCTGAAGTCATTGAAAAAAACACCCCGTAAATGATGAATGTCACGATGAATGTTTTTTTGGCTTTACTTCCAAGTGTATTATTACAAATCATGGATAATGCTGTTGTATTTCCTGTTGCTGCAATTCTTTTTTGAAATTTGCGAAGCCCTACTCCAATCATTCCAACCGAAATTGCAAATAGTACATAAAATGCTACTCCTAATCTTTGAATTGATTGAACTGCATCTGGTGTAATTTCTTGATATTCAAATCTAACATAGATCAAAAATAAAATTCCAATCGAGATGAATCCTAAAATGATTAATTTTTTATCATTTTGACCACCTTTGGTAGTCTCTGTTTTCATGTGGGATCTCTTACAAATTCAAATATATTTTTAACATATGTTCTGCAAGTAAATCTGAGAATGGAAATTAATGAAGTTCAAGATCCAGATTATGAAGTAGTCACAATCAGTAATTTAGGTTTTGTAGATCCCTACGGTAACGAAGGTCTAGTGATCTTACATTCTGACGATAAACGAGAGTTTCACATGCGTGCATTTTCTGGTGAGGTATCTAGACATATCGCAAGCTTTCTTGACGGTGATCACGATACTGTTCCAACAATTTACAAAATGCTTGAAGACATTTGTGAAGCGAATGAGCTATTATTAGTTAAAGTCAAAATTTATGAAAGCGGGGATGCCTTACGTGCGAATCTCTATTTGACTGGAAAAAAGGACCTTGTTCTACGAAATTACCGTGCATCTGATGCTGTTGCACTGGCAGTATATTATCAAATTCCTATTCTAGTAAGAACTAATATGCTCAAAAGTCCAATCGAAGAGACTACGTAACAATTTCTTTAATTTTATCTTCTTCTATTGCTCGTTTAATTTCCATTGCTATACGTCGACCAATTCCAAATGTTGTTCCATATTGATATTTAGTATATGGACTAGTTGTTGCAACAATTGGGTTACCTGGTACTCGAAGTGATACATCGTATACAATCATCTCCAAATCTTTTGTGATAACACTTTGAAGTGAAAATGGACCAATAATCCCTGGGGCATATTCTTTCTTCACTGCTCTGACAAATTTATCTCCCATTTTGAAGACTTTTTCTAACAATGATTCTCTAATGCTTGCCGGTGTATGTCCAACTTCGATGTTTTGTAATGGTATGTCCATTTCCAATTGTTGTTTTGCAGGAAGTGCATTGTAATCATGGATATTGGTTTGCAATCTTCTTTCTATGCCTATGAAGTCTACTTGATCAGAAATTGGTGTATGAAAGAAATTAAAGTTCAGATACGTCCCAATGGCCAATTCCTCGATACTTGCTTTTTCTAAATCCTTTCTAGCAATCAATCCCTTCTTGATTTTTTCTTCAGATTTTTCTTTATAGTCTGCATATGATGTAACTGTGAAAAAAGCACGTTCCAATTTCCTATCTTTCT
Organism: Candidatus Nitrosopelagicus sp.; assembly: GCA_028343215.1. Taxonomy (GTDB): domain Archaea; phylum Thermoproteota; class Nitrososphaeria; order Nitrososphaerales; family Nitrosopumilaceae; genus Nitrosopelagicus. Next base: position 20,691 of record JAOLYB010000002.1, read on the forward strand.
CCATGACTTTAACAATTGCAGGTTTATTGATGGACTTTGGATTCTCAAAAATCTTTGGATATTTGACACCTGCTTTTTTTAATAAATAATATTGATTTCGTTTATTTTCTCTTTCTTCCGCTTGGAAGAGCTTTCTATTTCCAAAGATTGGAACTTTTAATTTATTTTCTAATATATCATATCCAAGATATGCTGTAAGTGAACGATGTGGAACAATAATTGTGTTATTTTCTCTCATTATTTTTTGATTTGCTGGACTTGCCATGTCTTTGAATTTTTTAACAATTTTTATTTCATCTGCAATTCGATTAAATCTTTGATAAGGTACCTCTCTTCCTTTTTGACAATAAACCACTGTTTCAAAGTCTTCATCTTTTGCACCATCCATTATTTCTAATGCTGAATGACTTCCTAAAACTCCAATTTTTGGATCTGTGTACTCTGATGCAATCTTTTGCATCTCAGATCTTTTAATCATAATGCACTGAATAATATTGTAAAATTAAATGCTTCCTCTAGAAGAGTTTTCTACTTGTATTTTTTAATTATTTTATGAGCGTTGAAATGGTTCTAGTCGGAATGATTCTCTTTGGTGGAATGATTGCAGCTGGTGTCAAAGTCTGGTTAAACAGACGAAAAGAATCTGAGCAATTAGATGAACCTCAAGCGTAAATTCTCATATTCAGTTATATTTTGTAAAATCTGATTCAACAAGTACATGAAACTTGTAATTGGAATCACTGGAAGTACCGGAGTAATCTATGGTATTCGTTTACTAGAGGTTCTAAAAGAAAAAGGAATTGAAACAAATCTTGTAATGTCTGAATGGGCAAAAAAATGTGTTCCAATGGAGACGAAACATGACATCGCATATGTCGAATCTCTTGCTACTGAGGTTACTGATGAAAAAAATATGGCTGCAAATGTTTCAAGTGGAACTCACAAAACTGATGGAATGGTTGTTATTCCTTGCACCATGAAAACATTATCAAGTGTTGCAAATGGTTATGATGAAACTCTAGTTGCACGTGCAGCCGGGGTGACCATGAAAGAAGCTAGAAAATTAATTCTAGTTGCAAGAGAAACTCCTCTAACTGCTATAAACCTTGAAAATATGTTAAAACTAGCTAGACTTGGAGTTGTAATTTTACCTCCTGTTACTGAATTTTATACAAATCCTACATCAATTGATGCAATGATTGACCACATTGTTGGAAAATGTCTTGATCAATTTGACATTGACCATGATTTGTTTACCCGTTGGGGTAGTAAATAGCCCAAAAAAATTTACACTAGTTTTATTTTGAGAATTCATGTTAAAGATATATTTTGAACAAGAAATTAACGCGGATATTGAAAAGGCGTTTGATATAATTACAAATTTTGAGAATTTCCAAAAATTATTTCCCGAATTCTATCCTTCAATTTTAATAAAATCTGTACGAGATGAAAGCTCACTTGTAGCCGAACATCTTAAACTTCATGATACTGAATTTATCATAATGTCTAAACATTTCACATCAAAACCCCATTCACACGAAATGCGCGTTATTGGGGGGGACATCAAAGGAAGTAATATTAATGAAATTTTTAGTTTTGATAATGGTAAAACCGTACTCAAAGTCAATGCTGAATTGGATGTGAAATCATCTAGATTCTCTAAGAAAAATCCGTATGAAGAATCTTTGAAAAGTTTGTATGATGTGATGATAAAGGAAATTGAAAAGTCTTAGTCTTTACTTTCTTTGATGTCTTTTAGTTCTTTGTCTGCTTCAATTTCTCCTTTCTTATATTCCCCTTTTGCTTTACCAAATGTTTTTGCTAGTTCTGGAATTTTCTTTGCTCCAAATAGTAAAACACCTGCAGCGACAATTACAATTATCCATTCACTTCCTCCGGGTATGAAATTGAATAGGCTCTCAATCATATTTCTTCTAGTGATAAATTCTCATTTAAGTCTAATGGGTCAGCTACAAAAGCACCGATTAACCAAAAAAAGTCTACAAAACAAAATCATGCCTAAAAATGAGTAGTTAAGAAATTCTTTGACCTTCAAAAGTTATTTCATCAAACATAGACTTGGATTTTTTTTCATATCTTATTCCATAAGTATTTTGTAGAACTGATTCTAGTCTATTTCTATATTCTCTACAAGTTATATGAAATTCATCTCGTCTTTTGATTTTATCAGTAAATTTTTTGTGTTTTTTTGCAAATGATTCTATTTCTGCCATATTCATAAGTAAACTAAAATCTAATGTTAGCTTCCATGCAAATACTTGATTTTTATCACTAATCTGTTCAAATTTCTTATTGATAATTCGGACTTCTGATGAAGCCAATCTTGAATTAATATCTTCAATAAAATTAGTGACATCAAAAGATTTTCCTACATAACTATCTGGTGGAATTGTATAGCATGAAAATTTGAGCATAAAATCATAATCTCCTTCATGTTTTTCTTTTGGTCCTTCAAATATTTCGAGATGTTGTAGAATATAGCTACGAAAATCATCCGTATTACCTAGCTCTGTCATTTTATTTTGTAAATGTTCAATAAATGACCCATCCCACAGGAATGAGTTTTGTTTTTGTAACGATTCATGTATTCCTCTATTTCTACCATCATCTTTTGCAGTCATCGCTAATATGCCAATAACATTTTTTGATGTACGTTTACGATAATCTTCTAACTGTCCTTTTAGCGTATACATTATTTTCTCTGACATTTTCAGAGTTTGCAAATCTTTACACTCTACAAAAATCTCATTATTTGGATCAGTTGCTAATACATCAATCTCAAAATGGTCTCCTGTGCTATCATTAAATACAAATCGTTCTTCACGTTTTGTTGTAAATCCTGCATATTTCATAATATGTGCAACTGTTGCTTCTAACCATTCGCCACTTTTTTGTTGATCACCTATATGTGAACCGCCGGATTGGGCTATTTCATTTTTCGACACTGATGATAATCTATATTCTTCTTTTACGATTTCTGCATTTTCTTGAATTACTGAAACTGTTTGCTGTACGATTTTTTCTCCACACCCTCTACAAAAATTATCTTTATCATCTGATTTTTTTCCACATCCGCCACAAAATGCCATAGATCCAAAATTATACTATGTGATTTAAGAATGATCTTGTGAGCCTGAATAGATTCTTGTAGAAATCTTCAAAATAACGAAATTAACAAATGGTTAAGTATGCTACTAAGTCTTGAGGGTGTTTCTTTCTCGTCTCTCAGCTACTATCATGCCTGCAAAATACAATGCAATCATTGGTAATGACACAAACCACATTGTTACTCCACTTCCATCTGGTGTGATTACAGCACCGAATACAATGATGGCAATTATAGCGTATCTCAAATTCCTTCTCCAAAATTTAACATCTACTAATCCTGATAGACTAATTGCATACATTATGAGCGGTAGTTGAAATGATATTCCAAATGCTAACAAGAACTGTAAAACAAATGTTACAAAGTCCATGATATTCAAAAATGTAACTAATCCTGCAGATTCTCCATATCTATAAAGAAAATCCAGAATAAATGGAATAACTGCTGCGTATGAAAATGCACAACCTGTAATGAATAATCCCACGGCAGGCAGTGTGATAGAACGACCTACGTTAATTTCTCTTTCTTTTAATGCTGGTCTCAAAAATGATATGAATTCTCTGACAATGATTGGTATACTTACAACAATTCCAATTAATGCTGCAATGTATACTTGAGAGAAAAATGCCTGTCCTGGTGCAGTTTGAATTAACTGAACTCCTTCTGGCACCAATTCTCCTTTCATTACATTTGTGAATTGTGCTGCAATGTTGTTTAGCGGTTCTGGGTATGGATAATACAATGTAACTCCCATGACCTCAAAAGGTGTAGCATGAAATGTTAGAATGAATACTGTAATTACTAAAATTGAAATTATAGAACGAATTACTCTTTTTCTTAATTCTTCAATGTGTACGTTTATCCCGCTAATCTCTGACATTCAAATTTCCTAATGTCACATCTTCAACAAAAATGTTTCAAATTTTCTAGGTAGGGATTGGGAGAAGTTTTGCTTCTGGATAACCCCATTCTTTCAATTTCTCTTGTGTTGTATCATGTAGCTCAATTGTTATTATCGGATTAATTGTAAATTCTTCTTTCAATTCTTTTGCTAATTTGGCAATATCTTTTGCAGCATAGATCTCTTTTGAATCGACCAAGAAAATTCTTTCACCTTTTTCATATTCATTACCGCCAAACTTTTTCTTAAGTGATTTTGTAATAGGAGGTAAATCACTTCTTTCGATATTATTGTAATAGTATGTTATACCTTGTTTTGATTCATAATCGTGTGGTGTTCCTGCTTTGTAAAGGAATACTCCGAAAAATATGGCATCTTCTTCTGGTTCTTTAGAACATTTAATATCCCAATTGAGAACCTTGTCCTCATCGTGGTCTACTTTTTCCATCTCTTCTGGAGTTAATTTCCAATAACGAAATTTTGCCATATGACGCAATAATTTTGCCATTATAAAATCAATTGCATAGATCCTAGATCATTTTTTAGTAATCTGAGTTTAAATTGTATATTTTGAAGTATGGCTTGGTAATTTTTATCATAAATTATATTTCATAAAATACGCAGTCCACAATTTTTTATTTGAAATTTTATATCCTATATCATTAGTGAGTTTTGAATTTTTATTCATTATCACTCTCTCAACAATATTATTTTTTTGTAAAATTTTTAAACTGACAGAAATAGTAGAACCTGATTTTTTAACTTTTTTCGAAATCTGGTTTGCGTTAACATCCTCATTTAACTCTGAACTTTTCATAATATGTCTAAAAACATCATTATTTGTTTTATTTCTCAATAATGAAATTATCACTCTATCTCTTTTTGGAATATTTCTCATAAAGTATTTCCCACGTTTCTCTCCCTCTTTTTCTATTTCTTCACTTTCCATTAATTTTATTATATAATGTGAAATTACTCCATTGCTAAAACCTGTTTCACGTACAATTTCATTATACGATATCCCTGGTATCTTTTCAATTACTTTTGAAATAACTTCTTTTCTCATATAATCTCGATTATTTTTCTGTTAATAATCGACAATAGTTCATTTGAAAACTGTACTAGTTTGAATTCTAAATTTCCTATTTAGTATATATTCAAAAAATCTCAAAAATTTTTCATATGAAATCATTATTAGTAATATTCACATTTCTATTAGTCTTCACTGTTAGTTTAACTCCTGCTGCAATGGGTGTCGATTATCCACCTACTCCATCAGACTCTGAAAATACTAATCCTGGAAAAAACCCAGTTGATGAAATCAAAAAAGCTACAAAAGATTCCAGCTATTATGGAACTTCTAAAGATAGTAATGCTCGAACTCCATACGATAATTATAACGGTGGCTTTGACGGTGCTGCAGAAGCAGAATCTATAAAAATGTGGTTTTGTGGAAATAATCCTTTTGGTAACACCTCTCAAGGTGCAGGAGCTTACAGCTATATCTTTGATGGACGAAACTCTTTCAATGCAACAGCTCCTGGTTTAATTGATCAAAATGAACTACGTCAATCTGTAATTCAGAAATGTATGAAAGCTGAGAAATACATAGATTGGCATACTACTGATACTGTTTACGTTGTAATTTTTGCTCCTGGCTTTAATGAAGATCCACTAAAGACGGATTATATTGGAAATAAACAATATAATGAGATTTTTTGTACCTCTGATGCAAGTCCAACTGTTGGTATGTGGAGTAATGAAGGTGGTAGAACAGGAGCTGCATGGGGGTATCAATCATGGATTGCAGATAACGGAGGTACTACCGAACATAAAAAATTATACAACATGTACAAAAAATTTGGTTCTCATTCAAATGATGGAACATTCAAAACTGACCGTTCTGAGTGGTCAAGTGATTTCTATCCTGGCTATATGCAATGGTGGTCTAATGATGACAATGCAGGTCTTGCAGCTGTAAAAGGAATTAAAGAAATTGGAACTGACACTGGTGTATTTGCAGGTTCTGTATCTTTATCTGGAATAAAACGTTTCATAGCTCTTCCAGACAAATACTCTTTTGGTGCACTTAATGGTGATTATAATAAACAATTTACTTCTGGTAGTGATCGTGGATTCACACAAGCTATTGGTAGTAAAATTTGCAGTATTCAAACTGACAGAACAGGTGCATTTACAATTGCATGGGAATACTCTGAAGACAAATTTGTTAGTAAAACTGCATATTACACAATGAAAGAAGGTGAAGTAAAATTCGGTGATGATTATGTTACTATGGATCAGCAAGTATCTGTTGTTCTATCTGATAGAGATGTATCCAGTCGGCCATGGGATTCAACGCCTATAGAAGTTCATGTTTGGTCTGATTCTGATGAAGGTGGAATTCAATTACAACTTAGACATGAACGTGATTGGTGGGTTATGCAAGCTGATGATCAAACATTTTATGGAACTCTCTTTTTAACATCTGATCAAGAATCTCTAGATCAAGAAACTTCTGGAAAGGGTGGAATTCGCTGTTACAAAGGGGAATGTTATGAACGCGGCAGTGCTCGTCTTCATACTCAACCTGGTGATCATATCTATGTACATTACAAAGACTACACCTTACCAAAACCATATGGAATAGATGGCTGTACCATGACTTCATCTGACTGGACTATTGATACTGAACCCTTCAGTTGTGATCATTTGGACATCTATAACTTTGCAAAAGTAAAAGAAGCTACTCCATTATCTGAGGTTGCTTTAACTAATGTTAGCATACTCCCATATGAAAAACCTGAAGTAAATGAACTCAATGAGATAAATTCTGATATTGCAATGTATGAAAGACTTGTAATAACTGAAGAAAGACGTATTGAAAAAATGGGGTATGATATAACTAAAGAAAATATGAGTCAACATTCTTTCAAATATGATGGCTTGATTACAAAAATCGCTGAACTAAAAGATGAAGTCCTAGAATTAAAAACTAAACTTGCTGATCATAGAATGCCAAACAGTTCAAGAACTTTCGTAGAAGATGAGGATGTATACATCGCTGGAACCTTTAGAAGTAATTCATATGCCCCAAATCAATTTGTATTTGCTGCACAAGCTGAACATGTAGAAACCGGTCAAATTGAATATGTCGATATGTCTCAAAAAATAAACATCACAAAGAAAAAATCTGTAGATGTTGAATTACTTTGGACTCCAATGCAACCGGGTGAATATATATTAAAATTATATGTAATGGATGCCACTACAATGGGTGCTGTGTTAAAGGATCCGATAATCAATAATATCTATGTTGAACCTACAAACACTAACCTTGCCTCCGGTCCAGATTCCACAAAAAATTAAAAATGAGTTAATTTGAGATTTTTCAAGTTGTTTTCAAAACTGTCTCTCATACCTTTGGCAATGATTCTCATATTGGGATTTGCTCCTGAATCTTTTTCTGAGACGGATCTAAAAACTGTTGAAATTTTTGTTCAACCTCCAACCGGTCTAACAGTAGATGATGATATGAAACATAATGATGAAAAACCAAAGCCTCAAAATTCTCCAAATTCGCCAATTGAAATGCCTACTTCATTTGTAACTGGTAATGAATATGCGCTAAACAGTAATGCAATCTACATTAACACTAATGAAGGATTATCTCTAAATAATCTCTTAATTGAGCAGATTGAAACTGAGCGGAAAAATATTGAACACATGGATAGTTTCTGGTCCCGAACTGATCAATTGATCATGGGAAATTTTGGGGTAATCAATGCATTACAAAATCCCTTCACTGAAAACAACTATCATATTGAAGGCCAAAAGCATTCTGAAAATACAAACTCAAATCTTGAATATTTTATTCAAGAACGCGGATATGGTCTTGATAATTTAAAAGATATTCCAAATCATATGGTAACTCCAAAAAAATATGATCTATCAAGAGCTGTAAGTAAAGAGATTAGTAATCCTCTTTCTTCGGATTTGACTGTACAACATGTCCGTGATCTTAGAGATATATCTCCAAATGCATTTGACTTTACACCTCAACAAGAAATGCAAATGTTTAGAGAATCTGTAAAGAATACGTCATTTGATGTTGTTGGGGCATTAATGCCTACCTTGATGGTTGATGAATCTTGGTTTGAACCTGAATCTACTGCTCAAACAGATCCTAATGTAAAAAATGATGGAAAACAAAATACTTCTCAAAACATGATTGAATCTCAAAAACAAGAATCTCAGAAAAAACAAGTTGAAGAAGAAAAACTCTTCCAAGAAACTTCTCACATAAAGGATCTAATATCTAATTCAAGATATGAACCAAATTATGATCGTCAAGAAAATTTCCAATTACCTCTATTTGAAATCATTATATCATTTGGTATGTTTGTGAGCTCTTTCATTACATGTCAATTGATATTACGTCATTATACAAATCAACAAAAAATTACTTTATCTCCAATTATTATTGAATCTAAAAATAATTATCTAGATGAGGTTGAATCTCTTTTAAAAGATGCTACATCACTATATCGTCAAAATTTGATAAAAGATGCATATGAAAAACTTAGTCAGTCCATGAGATTATTTTATTCTAATAAGCTTGAATTAGAAAAAGAAATCATAACTTCTGATCTTCTACCATTAATGAAACAATTTGGAAAACATGAACAATCACTAGTTGAAGAAAGTCTTCATTTGTCTGATATGATTGAATTTGCAAAACATACTGAAAAAGATAATAGATTTGCACAAATTATGACTGAATTCTCAAAAATTATTAGAAAAGAAAAAATCTAGATATTTTTGATATGATTTATGAATAAAATTACGATATCTTCTGTTTGCATTTTATTCTTCTCAATATCTTATGTAAATCTGGGATATGCTGTCGATGAAACATCATCTGAAGATGAAGTTGCGATTCCTGATTTCGTACTTGATTTCAGTGATGATAAAAAATGGTATGGTCTGAAATCGGGTGAAACACCGTATTGGAAAATTGAAAATGGTGTTGGAAAATTTAACCTTCAACCCGGAACTCTGGAACCTGGAAACAGACAATTGGAATCTGCATCAATTGATTTTGAAAATATTTTAGGTGAAAAAATTGGTGAAGATTGGGTCTTGAGGTATAAGCTAACTATTGATGAGTTTAAGATTGGCAGTGATTCTTCATGGTCTCAATTATTGATTGGATTATTTTCAAAACCTTCCTCTGCAAATGCACCGGACATTACGCATGGCGATGCAAAACAATGGGGATTAGGTACTGCGTTCATGACGGGTGTAGATATGAAACGTACGATGCTCATGTATGACTTGGGATTTTACTTAGAATGGCATTCTCAACCAGAAAAAGGAACATTTGAAAATGAAAAATCACTTCCTGGTGAAGATAAAATATACTGGGTTGAATATAGGAAAATGAAAAATTTTCTCACAGTAAGTATTTTTGATGATAGTTCATTTGAACGAGAATCATTAGTTGAAAAACAACATACTGAAGGATGGGCCAATGTAGATGATCTAAAATATTTTAGATTATTCCCATTAATTGAAACAAATACCTCTGACGGAACAATTACAGGCACAATTGATGATATTGAGTTTTATAATAATAAACGATATGTAACAAAAAACTTTGACGAAAAAGAACTAGAAGAAATAAAATCATTCGAAGAGAGACTAAACGAATTATTTGATAAACAAAACCAATCAAATATTGATAAAGAAAATAAAATACTTGAAAAATTAAAAAGAGAATCTATACCTGAATGGTTAAAATTCCCTGCAGGCCTGTGGTCTGATTCTGAGTTGTCTGATAAACAATTCTTTCAGATAATTGAATATATGATTCGACAGGATATTCTTGCAATCCCTCTCTCAAATTATGAATTATTCGATGACACCTACAAACCTCAGACAATAAGAATCCCTTCTGATCCTGAATGCGCTAATTGTATTGAAACTAAATTGATAAATCTTCGATGGGTTTTACCTGAAGAACTTGCAAAAAAGGGTTCAAACCCTCAGATATTCATTCAAAATCCTTCTAATGGGATAACTAGTCTTAGTGCAACCAGCGCTAATTCAATATCATATGAGATAACAAATGAATTTGTTCCCGGAATTTACAATGTAGATATAATTTTTGCAAATGAAAAATTTGCTGCACCTTCATTCATGTTAATGGAAAATGAGATTCCTAAATTACCATTCTGGATAAAAAATGATGCAAAAAAATGGTCCATCGACGAAAAATCAACTGAAGATTTTAAAGACGTATTAGATTTTTTAATTCATGAAAAATTTATTGATATTGAGCCATCAGAATTTATAATTCCTGAATTTGTTCCTCCATTAACTCAAAAGCAAGTACTTTTGTCATACTTCCCTACAGATGATGAAAAAAATACGTTTGAGCCTTTTACATGGAAATATTTTGAAGATTATTCACGTGGTATTTTTCAGTATCGAGCACAGGAATCTATGTCTATACAAACTTCTGTAGGAAAAATACTGTATGATATATCCCGACCTTATGATCCAATCTATAATGAGAACCAAGTTCCATACATCCTCATGGAATTATACCAGTATGAATCCAATGAAGATGCAAAATCATTTGTTGATAAATACCCGCGTGTATACAATGCATTTTTTGATCAATCTGATATGAGTGGAACGTCAGATTTAACAGGAGATTGCATGTACAATAACCAAAAAAATGTTGTTGAAGCAAGTATGGATGAAATACATATGATAATCTGTGTCTATGATGATCTTGTATTACTAATTACAGCTTACGAAGATTACCCAAATATTAATTCGTCCTTGGTGTTTAACATTGCAGATATCATGTTTGAAAAAATTCACAATGGAACTGAAAATCCAAAATTACATAAAATTCTAAAACAAAATAGTTTTGAAGTTCAACCTGAATCAAAATCTAACTCTTCTCAAGAATCAAATAATCCTTCGCCTCAAAATGATTCTGAATTATCTGGTGCTAAATTAGGAATTCAAAATTTCACATGTATAAAAGATGATTTTGGAATGATTGAGATTACCGGTGAATTTGTAAATTCTGAAAAATTCTTTAAAAAAATAGTCTTCAGTATAATCCTCAAATCATATGAAGGAACAAAATTGGCACAAGGTAATTCTGAAATTCTAGATGTTGAACCCTTTGAAATACGAAATTTTGATGGATATGTGGAATTAACTGAACCGTTCTACGAATGTAGTGCGGTTATAGATTGGGATGAATCTCAGTAATCTGTTCTAAATTTGTACTAATTCGCTAACCAAATCATGTATTTCTTTTTAATAACAGATTTCTTGAGAATTTTCATGCAAATACGAAAGTATGCAATACTAGGTTTATTCGCAGCAATACTCCTATCTGTCCCAAGCTCAGGTCTTGCAAACGCAGAATCTGTCCCAAACTGGGTTAAAACTAACGCAGGTTGGTGGGCAAGTGGGGATATTGATCAACAATCGTTTATTCAAGGAATTGAATATTTGGTTAACCAAGGAATTATCTCAGTTCCTGTCCAAAAAGTTTCTGGTGAAAAATCTGAAACTGTACCTGACTGGATTAAAAATACCGCAGGTTGGTGGGCAGACGATGCAATCTCTGATGCTGAATTTGTTAGAGCAGTAGAGTTTCTAGTTTCTGAGAATATTATTTCCGTACAAGTTGATGCACTAAATGAAATTAAAATGCCAACCTCAATTGGTAAAACCATAACTCTTGCAAAGTCTCCTGAAGGAACAAACTTTGATGAAAAAGAAATGGATTTTTACGATGAAGATGATTATCAGTTTGCAAAAAAACATGGTGATGGAATGGCATACCCTGGTGTCGTAATTGACGGTGAAAGAAGTGCAGTACATGTTACTTATGCTGATACTGTCAACGGAGATACCAACATTTTGTTTACATCAACATATGATGGTGGAAACACTTGGAGCGCCCCAACAATTGTTAACAAACCTGGTGAAGCAAGCCGACCTCACATGGCCGGTGGTGCAATGTTGCAAGTAGGACCAAATGGTGAAATTTATGCACTATATGGTCACTCTATCAAAGACAAAAAAGTCATGGATGAAGGATTTGGACATGGTTATTCATATTCAATCCTTGCACGTTCTGATGATGGTGGAAAAACATGGCCAATGCACACATTGATTGGTGATCCAAATACTCACTATCATGATGCTGCAAATGGAATGATGCATTCAAAAACATTTGAAAGCTTTTCTATTCGTGACGACGGACGTGTTTATGTCGCTTGGCTAGACTCTAGAGGTCAACAGAACGGTGGTTATACAACCGGACAAGTACGTATGCAACACTCTGACACTAACGGAGAATCATTTTCAAAATCTGTTATAGTCAAAAATAAAGTTTGTCCATGTTGTGCAACTGATATTTGCTCAAAAACTACAGGTGAAACATTTGTCCAATACAGAAATGTAGTTGGAAATTATGGTGAACCAAACTATCGTGATATTGTTGTCTCAAAATCTGATGACCACGGTGCAATTTGGAATCCACCTGAACTCGTAGGTGATGACGGATATGAGACTAATGGTTGTGCTCACACAGTCTCCTCTATGGCGCTTGATAGTAATGGTTACTTGCATGCCGCATGGTATACCGGTGGTCGTTCTAATGCAGAAGGACCTGGTCTTTATTATGCAGTAAGCAAAGATGATGCTGAAACATGGTCTTATCCACTAAAAGTTTGGGGTGAAACATTCTTCCCTCCTGCTCACATCAAAATCACTGTTGGAACCGATGATGTCCCAAGAATGGCATGGTCTGATAGAACCGTTGATGGAGGCGCAGTCTATACTGCTGCAGTTAATCCAGATACTGGAAAACTCACTGAAGCACAAGAAGTTGGTGTTGGTGATAATGCTTGGATTAGTTCTGTAGGCGGTGTTACCGCAATGACTTGGAATAGTTCAAGCGTTTGGGTAGATGTAGACAAACTAGATGAAGATGGCGTTTTTGAAGACTGGAAGGATGGTCAATACTCTGGTGGAAATGTCAAGGATAAACAGACTAAAGGTGAAATCTTTGTTAGAATCTGGGATGACCGACTATAGGAAAATCCTATTTCTCACTTTTTCTATTCTCTTATTCACGTCTAGCGTAAGCGTTGCATATGCACAAGATGAACCAAAAACATACCCAAATTATCGTGCATATGATTATGACGGAAATACTGTAAGACTTACTGATCTTGAAGGTCAAGTTGTACTGCTAAATGTGTGGGCAACCTGGTGTATAGAATGTTTAGAAGAAATGCCGTACCTTAACGAACTTAACAAAGAATATTCTCCATCTGGTCTTAAAACATTAAGTGTAAGTATTGACACATTATCTCCTGATATCGTAAAAGAATTTGCTGACGATATGGATATGACCACTGACATCTGGTACGACCCTCGAAACAATGCAACTCGTGAATTTAGAATGATGGGTCCTCCTATCACACTTCTGATCAACGGAAACGGTGAACTGATTCATGAATGGAAGGGTCCAATTTTTGAAGGAACTGATGTTGAAATGCGAATTGAAAGTGCATTAGGACTAACAGGAATTGCAGAATCCCAAGAACAAATACAGAATTTTGAATTATCTCAAATGGATCAACTTAGTATCGGTGTGGCATTTGCTGCAGGTTTGTTGAGTTTCTTATCTCCTTGCGTTTTACCATTAATTCCTGCATATGCGTCATTTATCACCGGAATGAGTCTGAAAGAATTGTCTACTGCGCAAAGTTCCGATAAAATTGGAAAATTCAGTCAAGATGAAATAACAGAATCTACCAATGGACGAGAGGAAGTCGTTGGACAGTCTACCTCAAAATTTAGAATACAAACAATGGTACTAACAAAAGGACTTTTGTTTGTTTTAGGATTTTCAATAATTTTTGTCATATTGGGTTCTGCTGTTTCTTATGCAGGAACAATGTTTGATGAAGCGACATTATGGATTGAAAGAATTGGTGGAATCGTACTTATTGCATTTGGACTCCATTTGATTGGAATTCTAAAATTAAGTAAATTGAACATGCAAAAATCTATGAATTTTCAAAATCGCTCAACAAAAAATATCGGTTCATTATTTGTAGGAATGGCATTTGGTGCAGGATGGACTCCATGTATTGGACCAATTCTTGCAGGAATTCTGACTATGGCAGCTACCAGTTCAAGCTGGATTGCAGGAACATCGCTTCTAATTGCATATTCTGCAGGATTGGCAATTCCATTCATCATATCTGCATTAGCAATTGATCGTTTCATGACATTCTTTAACAGAATAAAGCGTTGGATTGGTTGGATTGAACGTGGCAGTGGAATGTTACTCATAGGAATTGGAGGTTTGTTACTTACTGGTTCGTTATCTGTTCTTGCAACATATTTTCCAAATACTGAGATTAATCTTGATTCACTTTTACATCCAATGTCTACTCTAAAACATACTAGTTAGAACAGAAACTTTGTGAATTAATTGAATTTGATTCTTTTATTCTTTCAAGCTGTAATCTCTTGATGTCATCTATTCCTAGATATTTTTTCATTATCTCATATTCTTGTCTTTCAAATTCATCACTACTCATTCCTATGTAAAATTCAGCCTTTGCAGTAAGCATCGAGTTCTGCATACTTTCTTTTGGTATTCCATAAAAGATGTATGCTACAAATTTTCCTTCTTTTAATTTATTTTCTGGAATTGTAAATACAAATGAATCATCTTCCAAAATGTGAACTCCATCTGACATGACCATCCTATAATCTGTTGGAAATGGATTAATTTGATAAACCCACAGGATTGCCGGATATCCTTTTTGTATTCCCAAATTTACAGCCTTTCCTTCTTCAAAATTCACTTTACCGGAAATCACAATATTTTTTGATTCTTCCACTTGATTATTTTTGTGAACGATTTTATCAAGTGAGATTGTTTTATCACATGCAAAAAGATGTTTTAGTGACTCTGGAATCTCACGCTCTTCAGCAACACTTGAAGCCGACAAAGCGGGTATTACTCCTATAGATACTATCAAAGTAAACACTATTGATCTGTAAATATTGGATTTAATTTTCAATAATTAAAAGTAAATTATTGAAAATATAAGCGTCCAAACTACTAGTCACTAGTGCCAAGTCAATATTTTTAATTTTTGACTTTAGATAGAGCACTTAAATTATTTAACACAGACAAAACATCATGCCTAATTTTCAAGTTAGTGTTGTGATTGAAAACAAACCTGGAATCAGTGATCCTGAGGGTGACACTATACTTAATGATCTTGTATTAAAAGATAAAAACACAAACATCACCAAAATTCGTTCCGGCACTATTTTGAAATTTTCTATAACTGAAAAAAATGAACAAGATGCCAAAGATGCAATTGTCAAAACTTGTGATGAACTTAGAATTTACAATCCTTTGGTTAGTAAAGTCACTGCTACTGTAGAAGAAACTTAATTTCCACCAATGCTCTTTATTGTTCCGTCAACTAAAATTTGGTCTCTTAAATAACTTGCAAGATCTGTTTGAGTTATGACCCCTACTAGTTTCTCACTATCTAAAATTAACAATCGACGAATGTTATTATTCAGCATTTTTTGAATAGCATCTTCTATCGTAGTAGTTGGTCCTACTGAACGAAATTTGTATGACATGATTTCTGAAATTTTAATCTCACTTGCTTTCTTATCTTCTGCTGCAATTTTACGAACAAAATCACTTTCGCTTAGTACTCCTTGAGGTTTTCCTTCATTCATTATTACTAGAAAGCTAATGTCCTTTTCAGCAATAATCTTGGCTGCATCTTGTGCAGTCTTATCATTCTCTATTGTTATGACATCTTTCTCCATAATGTCTCTAATTTGTCCCATAATGGAAATGTAAATTTCTTGAAATAAAAACATGTCATCACGAAATCAAATTTATACCACGAATTCAATCATAAATTGTGAAAGTCGGGGTTATTGTTTTTCCTGGCAGTAATTGTGATCGTGACATGCATCACGTATTGACGGATGTTTTTAAGTTAAATGCTGAATTTTTCTGGCATGAAAAAAATCTCCCACAAGATATTGATGCCGTTGTTCTTCCTGGAGGCTTCTCATATGGTGATAGATTACGTGCCGGAGTTATAGCTGCACATAGTCCAATAATTTCTGATGTAAAAAAATTAGCTGAAAAAGGAATTCCAATTTTAGGAGTCTGTAATGGATTCCAAATTCTTGTAGAATCTGGATTACTTCCAGGAGTTTTGTTGAAAAATGAATCTTTGAATTTTATGTGCGAATGGACAAATCTAATTGTAAATAATAACCAGACTCCTTTCACAAATAAACTAGAATTGAACCAAAAAATTCCAATTCCTATTGCAAACGGAGAAGGAAGATATTTTGTAGATGATGAATCTTTGAATGAACTAAAAAAGAATAACCAAATTGTTTTCTCGTATGAAAATAAGGTTAATGGTTCTGTTTCTCAAATTGCAGGTGTTTGTAATTCTGATGGAAATGTGGTTGGTATGATGCCTCATCCAGAACGTGCTGCTGAAAAAGCAATTAATCAAATTGATCATAAACCCTCTTCATTAATTTTTGAATCCTTGATTGAAACTGTGGGTATGAAAAATTGAGTTTTCAAGAACATGAAAAGCAGCATATTGAAAAAAATGTAAAACGAAAACTAACTGATACTGAATTACAAATACTTGCTGCAGAATGGTCTGAACATTGTTCTTACAAATCATCAAAAAAACATTTACGAATGTTACCCACTACTGGGCCTAACGTGATCGTTGAGAAAGGATATGATTCTGGTGTTTTAGATGTAGGTGATGGTTTTGTCGTGACGGTACATATTGAGAGTCACAATCATCCATCAGCTGTTGAACCATTCGGTGGTGCTGCAACCGGTGTAGGCGGTGTTATTCGTGATATATTGTCTGCAGGAACACGGCCAATTGCTTTGTTTGATGGATTAAGATTTGGAAATATTGAAAATGATGCACATGCACGATGGTTATTCAAAAATGCGGTATCTGGAATTGCAGATTATGGAAACTGTCTTGGTATTCCTACTATTGGTGGTGAAGTTGAATTTGACGACTGTTACAAAAATTACGCATTAGTTGATGTTGCTGCAGTTGGCTTTGGTAAAAAATCAAAATTAATTAAAAATCATGCTAATGTTGATGATTTAGTTTTATTGATTGGTGGTTCAACCGGCCGCGACGGCGTTGGTGGTTCTCAATTTGCATCTGATGCGTTAGAAGGAGAAGATCGTTCCGCAGTTCAAATCCCAGATCCATTTATTGAAAAATTAATCATTGAAGCAATTTTAGAATGTCGTGATGCAAACTGTATTAACGCAATGAAAGATTTGGGGGGTGGTGGTCTTTCTTGTGCAATATCTGAAACTGCAGAAAGTTTGGGAATAGGTATTGAACTTGATGTAAAAAATGTTCATTTACGTGAATCTGATTTATCTCCTGATGAAATAATGATATCTGAATCTCAAGAAAGAATGCTTATCATATCAGATCCAAATAATCTTTCAAAAATTAAAGAAATATGTGATAAATTTAGAATTCAATGTTCTGTAATTGGTACTGTAAAAGAAGATAAAATGATGCATGTAAAAAACGGTGATGAGACTATAGCATTGCTTCCCGCAGATTTTGTTGCACGTGGTCCTTTGGTGGATAGAAAAAAATCAAAACCAGAATATCTCTTAAAACTACCTTCTTTCCCATCATCTAAAAATGAAATGCCATTTTCTGATATTCTATTAAAATTACTTTCATCCCCTAATATTGCAAGTAAACATTGGGTCTTCCGTCAATATGATCATGAAGTTGGAATTAGGACTGTCATAAAACCTGGATTCAATGGCTCTGTTTTACGCTTAGATAATGGAAAATTCCTATCTGTAAAAATTGATGGTAATCCAAAACATTGCTATATTGATCCAAGGCAAGGTGCAATTGGATGCTTTGAAGAGGCATGTAGAAATGTTGTCTGTACCGGCGCAACTCCAATTGGAATGGTTGATCATTTACAATTTGGAAATCCTGAAGATCCTGAAATATTCTGGACATTTATGGAATCAATTGAAGGTATAACTGATTTTGCAAAATTTCTTAATGTTCCATGCGTGGGCGGTAAAGTTAGTTTCTACAATGAAACATCTGAGGGTCCCATCAAGCCAACTCCATTAATCGGAGTACTTGGACTAATTGAAAAATCACCTTTACTTCCAACTCCTCCCTCAAACGACGATGTAATTTTACTGGTAGGTGAAACAAAAGATGAACTTGGAGGTTCTGAATATTATGAATATATTCATAATTTCATTGGAGGTATTGCTCCAAAAGTAAATTTTTCAGAATCAAAAAAGAATATGAAATCTGTTTTATCATTAATATCAAAAAATCTTCTAAAATCTGTTCATGATTGTTCTAAAGGTGGTCTTGCTATTGCAATTTCTGAATTATGCATCTTCGGTAAAATTGGATGCAAAATTGATTTATCATCATCTCTTTCATTCGAAAAAATGTTATTTTCTGAAAGTCACTCACGTTACATCTTAGTTGTAAATAAAAATAATTTAGATGCTATCAAATCTATTTTATCTGATGATCAATGTTCATTCTCGGAGATTGGAATCTTTTCTGGCGATCAGATTATCTTTCAATCTGATTCTGACTCAATTTTGGAACTAAGAGTTGATAAAGCAGAAAATAATTATCTAAATTCATTGGGGAAAATAATTCAAAATGGTTAAAGAAAACTGTGGTGTAGTTGGAATTTACAGTGAAGGCGACGTAAATGTAATTCCTATGGTAATTGATGCATTGCGTGCATTACAACATAGGGGTCAAGAAGCATGGGGATTGGCAATACCAAACAAGGCTCCGTTAAAACGACTTGGACTTGTTTCTGGTTCATCTGGAGAATTTAAAAAAATTACCGAAGAATATGCATCACATTCTGCCATTGGACATGTTAGATATTCTACTGTTGGAAAAAGTGATCTTGAGAGTGCACAACCACTAAAAGTTAAGGATCTATGTGTTGCGCATAATGGAACAATCTCAAACGTTGAAGAACTTTCCAATCTTGTCGGCGGTTGTACTTTCACTCCACAAAATGCTAGTGACACACTTGTTGCAGCACAAAGATTAGTTTCATTAATTACTGAAAATGGAAAACTTGGAAATGCATTATCTATACTGAAAAATGAAATGGTTGGCTCCTTTTGTTTCACCTTTCTTTCTGATGACGATGCTGTGTTTGCTGCAAGAGATCCAAAAGGATTTCGTCCTATGGTTTTAGGTCACAAAGAAGATGGTAATGTACACATTGTGACTTCTGAATCCTCGGCAATTTCTGCAATTGGAGCAAAATTAGTTCGTGATGTTGTACCTGGCGAATTAATTAAAATTAGTAAAGAAGGTGGTTTTGAAACTGAAATGTTTTCTGATGATAAGAATCGTGCACATTGTTCATTTGAGTTTACATATTTCGCTCAACCCTCAAGCAAAATGGAGGGAACAAACATCTATCTTGCAAGAAAAAGAATTGGTCAATTCCTTGCAAAAAAATATCCAATTCATGATGCTGATGTTGTAATTCCTGTACCTGATTCTGCAAGACCTGCTGCACTTGGTTTTGCACAAGAGCTTGGAATACAATTTGATGAAGGTTTACTAAAGGATCGTTATAGTAAGAAAGGTCCGTTAAGAAGTTTCATCGAACCACATCAAAGTGATAGAGTAGAAATTAACAGATGGATTATTCCAATTCGTGAAGTTATTGAGGATAAACATATCATTGTGATAGATGATAGTTTAGTTCGTGGTACTAGTTCTAAAGCAATTATCAAAGCATTACGTCGGTCAGGAGCTAAAAAAATTAGCATGATGGTTACTTACCCTCCAATTAAATTCCCATGTTATGCTGGAATAGATTTCCCATCACAAGAAGAATTGGCAACATTTGATGGCGGTAAAGATCTTACAGAAAAAGAAATGATTGAGAAAGTTCGTAATGATATTGGTGCAGACTTTTTAGGATACAATGATGCAGAGAATCTTGCAAATGCCGTTGGCATTCCAAAAGATTCAATGTGTTTCACATGTGCAACTGGTGATTATGCACCATTAGGAATAACCCCAAATTTTAATAAGATGAAACAGATGAAAAGTGTCTAATGGAAACTGCATACGTTTTAGTTCAATGTAAAATGGCACATGAAATGGAAGTACTAAAGGCATTGTTAGATATTGATTTGGTGAAAGAAGCAAAAGGTACATTTGGTTATTATGATATATTTACAAAAATTCAGGGTGAGAGTTCTTCTGAAATTGAAGATATAATTACAAAACAAATACGTAATATCGAACATGTCACTGCAACAACTACGTTATCTATAATTCCCGAACAGGATTTTGAAAAATGAGCAAAGAAACACGTTCTATTGATAAGAAAGGATTTTCAAATAAATTTTTTGAAGAATTAGACAAAGAACATGATAATGCAAAAGATTTTGCAAAACGACAAAAGGAATTAAAAGAAAAAAAGAAACAACAAATCTGATTTTTGTTCTTTTATACTGATTTTGCAAGTAGTTTACAACCAGATTGAGAGTGATTCTCATCCTTCCTGCAAGTTAGGCTGAATCACTCTCATCTCGGGGTGTTAAATAGTAATTTTGTAATGATATGCCATGAAATTACGATGTACTTCTTGTGCAAAGTTTTGCTGTGATGGAAAAAAGTGCAGTTGTACCTGTCACAAAAAATCATTCAGCCGCACAAATTCTTATCTTTCAAACGTAATGGACGTACTGGCAAAACAAAAAATCAAGAACGTACAAAAAATTGATCTAAGTTGGCAAAATAACATTCTTGGCTCTATGATGAGACTTGAATAAGAAAAATCTATTATTCTACAAATGATATAATGTGTTGGTTTAGACTTATTTCAGATTAACATCCTGTATTATTCTTCAAAATTCAAGGTCATGGCGAACGTGCTATGATCTTCATGTTATCATACTTACGTTCATTATGTGTCAGTTCATCAAATTCATTGAAGCATTTTTGTTCTTCAGCTTCTTGTCTTTTCTCACATTGATCATTGTCAACACAAGGATTATCCAAATGCTCACTAATGATTGCCCTACATTCTACAATTTTATCAAGTCTGTTTTGTTCGTCAATATCCATGTTTACAAGAATTGCAACTATTATCAAAATGCTAACAATTCCCACTATGATTTGGTTTCTTCGTATTTTTTCCAATTTCTAAAGTATACTTGATACATGTTATTCTTATCCATTTGGATATAGACGTCAATGTTTTTCTTAAATTATTGTAATAGTTAGACAGTACGTGAATCAAATTGTATTTGCAGGTATGATTGCCTGTTTTGCAATTGGGTTTTTGGTATTAGTTGCTGGTGTATTTTTGCATACGACAACATTATTCGATTACAGTCTTCACATATCTGTTGGAATACTCTTGATTTTGATTGGACTTGTATTAAAATTTGTAAAAACTTGGGATTGGAAACAAAGATTTTCAGATCAATAGATTAGACGTTAATGTTCTAAGTCCTAGTTTGTATTGATTTTTTGCTGTATAATCCGACAAATACTTACAAAACTATTATTCTAGTTTTTTGTTGTTTTTTAATGGTAAATAAAATTCCTATAATTGGAGGAATTATAGCTGCTGTTACAGGCGTTGTATTTGTCATATTTTTCACGCCTAATGGTCTTACACAAGAAGAATATTCCCTGTCTGTTGATCCAACAAAAGAAAAACAGAGCTTGTTTATCATGGCACGAGTTTCTTTAGAAAATACTGGAACAAAACCACTAACAAATGTTGAACTTAATTTTGGAGATGGTGATAAAATATATCTTGGAACGTTAAAACCTGGACAATACGAAATCATTCCTCCACCTCAAGGAAATTCATTACAATTTGTTATTGTAACTTCCAATGAAGGTGTTTATGTGAGTAAAGTTTATCGTGAACCAATTGCAATGCCTGGAATGATGGGGTCTTAGATGATATGAAATTTCTTAACTCTGGTAAAGTAAAAGATGTTTATGATATGGGTGATGATACTTTATTATTCAATTTTAGTAATCGTGTATCTGCATATGATGTTAAATTTAATGATGAAATTCCTAAAAAAGGCAAAGTATTATGCAAATTTGCAAAATTTTGGTTCGAACAACTAGATGTTGATAATCATTTTGTAAAATCACATTCAGATACCGAAATAATTGTCAAGAAAATGGAAATGTTGCCGATAGAATGTGTTGTACGTGGCTATTTCTATGGTAGTTTAGTTAGTAGATGGAAGTCTGGAGAGATTACTTTGCCAGATAACACTGACACAACTCTTGCTGCAAAACTTCCTTCTCCGTTATTTGATCCTACGACAAAGTCTGAACATGATATTCCTATAACAAAGGATGATGCAATAAGACAAAACCTTGTAACATTAGACGATTATGAGTGGTTATCTGAAAAAACCATTCAAATTTATAATAAAATGTCATTAATTGCAGATGCTGCGGGATTCATTTTGGCAGATCTAAAGTTAGAATTTGGAAGACTGAATGGTAAAATCACACTTGGTGACTCTATAGGTCCTGATGAGTACCGTTTATGGCCCAAATCTTCTTACAGTCCTGGAAAAATCCAGGAAGCATTTGATAAACAACTCCTTCGTGACTGGTTAACTGAACACGGGTATCAAAAACAATTTGAAAATTCGAGAGCGATGGGACAAGAACCTGTTGCTCCTGCAATCCCTAGCGAAATTATTCAAAAGATGACTGATAGGTATACTGCAGCATACGAACGCACTACTGGTCACTCTCTTTAACTCGATTTCTAAATACTATATTTTCCCTACATCCCACCTATTTTGGCTGCATTGCCCTATTTTTGTGGATTTTTTCCCAAAAACCCTGATTTTTTAACCTCTACTGATTTTTTTGTAACTGTATCAATGTTATTGATACCACTACGAATATTATAGTATGTGTTACAATAATAATGATAATCCTACTATAATTATACAGTCTGCTACTAGATTTTTAATTGCATAAAAAAAATAACGGATTTGGACAAAAAATACTGATACAGATAACTTTTAGCTAAGATCTATAGAAAAAACAACATGTCAACAATACTCGAAAAACCAATATCGGTGAATCGTACACTTGCAACAAGTCTGGAGCATGCAAAAGCTATCGAGGACCCCGCACGAGCAAAAATTCTGCAAATGCTATATCGAAAACATCTTAATGCAGAACAAATCACGGCTCAATTAAAAAAGAATGGATTCAAAAAAGCCCTTACGACAACTAGACATCATCTAGAAATCTTGAAAGGCGCTGAATTAATTGAAGTGGTGAAAATCGAAGAAAAGCGTGGTGCTATGATAAAATTCTACGGTACATCGACCAAGTTTCTTGACTATGAAACCCCAAAAGACTTTGAGAAGAAATACTCTACAGTCATAAAGTCAACGTCAAAGCATATTGAACAACTTCTAGACGGACTTTCAAAAAAGACTGGTAAGGCGAAAAACTCTCAAAATAAGCAGGAGTATAGTCAATACTTGATGATGGAGATTGTAAATCGTGCAGTTACAACGGTCTTTGAAAAAAGACACTGATTACAATACCTCTATGATCATCTTGCCCTTGGTTTGCGGGTTTTGAAGGAGACTGACCAAGTCTCTAGGTATGTCACTGGATGCCTTGTCGCAATTGATAGCGATAGTACGTGAGCATGTGAATGCGCTCTTACGTAGTACTATGTCGCTTACATGCTTTAGCGTTAGCTTTTCAGAACCCTGACCTTGAATTTTGAAGCTAAATTTTCCTACTTTAAGCGTGAATGATATTTTTGATTTTGGGTTTTGTATTTTTTCTTTCATTTTTTCAGGTAAATCTATACATGATATGCCTGAATTTACGCCAACAATACAATCTCCTTGAGGTGTAAGGCTGTCATCTTTAGTAATTTCCAAAGTTTTCTCGTGTAGTGATAAAACTTGTTCATGTCCTGTGAATGGTATCGTCAACTTCATGCTATTTTGAAATTTTTGAGACATAAATATTCAATTTGTGTTATTTTAGTATGGATTCAAAGGCTGAAGTTCTTCTAAATGGTAAAAATCTGGTTTTTTTGGCCACAACCATGCCTGATGGTTCACCTCAAGTCACTCCTGTGTGGGGTGATTTTGAAGATTCTCACATACGAATCAATACTGCTGAAGGTAGATTAAAGCACAAAAACATACTACGTGATCCTCGTGTTGCAATATCTGTAGTTGATTCTAAGAATCCGCTTGATATGACCTCGATTAGAGGGAAAGTGGTCGAAATAATCCCTGATTATGAATACAAACACGCTGATTTTCTAACAAAACAGTACATGGGAAAAGAAAAATATCCTTTCAAGCGTCCTGGTGAAAAAAGAATCATTCTCAAAATTGAACCTGAAAAAATATTCGTTCTTCCTCATCTTCCTATGAACGAGGAGTAGCAATAAACAATATTTCTTAATTCGAATTTAGAAACATTACTTATCTTACACGGTAAGTTTTGCCATCCCTTAAAGCAACTTTTGACATAATGTATGCGTGAAACCAAACAATAATGAGCACGGAATATTTTCAAATTCAAAACCACAAAGTATTCCAAAGTTTTGGTATCCTTTGACTGCCGGAATTATCAGTGTTTGGATAATTTTTTCATATTTTTTGATGTAATTTAGGGGGTTTAGCTTTCGTGACTAACTCAAACTAACATGGTATGTTGTAATGGGTAATGGTGGTGTTTTGACCGTTGGTTAGCATATTTACGAACAAATGTTCAACCCCCCATGTTTTTCAACGTTTTTGAAAATATGGTCTATTCGTAATTTGATAATGATATGGAGGGGGTTTAGCTTTTACGAACAAATTAGATTTTTTGCATCAAAATGTCTTGATCAAAAATCGATTTGTTTTTTCACTCATTTCAATAATTTCTTCTAGTGCTTTGAAGAATGATGGTTGATTTAGCTGTTCTTGCTTATCTAAAATGATGTAAACCCCAACCTTTTTCTTTCCATCTTCCTCTAAAAATTTACCAACTGCCTTAATTGAATAACAAAAATCGTCAATTTTTTTCTTAAAATTATCTTGTTCTGTTTCATTTAATTCTCTAAATCTGATTAATTGTTTTGTTTTCATTTCAATTTTAATTCCTATAACTAGAATGTTTTCCTGGGCCTTTGGTTCAAAAACTTCTGTATCGTTTCCCAATCCGTCTGAATTATTTATTGTAATTTTGAATGCAGCATCATCTGCTTTTGATTGGTTAAAATCATAGTTTTCATGTATCAACCATCTTTCTACATTATCTCTTAGACGTGACATGAGATGACAAAGAATTCATAATATAACTAGTTTAAGACGTTAAAATTAAGAATATTTCTAAATTCGAGTTTAGAAACATTTAGACATTTACGCTATAATCTTGTTCAAAGGTTCCAGTTGAAAATAACGAAATATTCACGATGACATTAATAGCTGTTAGAATGATTCCAACCCATAAACATTTTTTTGCTTTTTGAGGATCATCTCTTCTAATTGCAAAGTATGCAATCACTCCGCCTATCAGTCCAAAGAAAATTGGAACTAGATACCATGCACGTGAACGAATTTTTTCTGGATACATTGATTTTCAGAATTTTTTTCCTCTATTTACTTTTTGCAAGCTTTTTTTGTACTTGTGTAATCTCTATTTCTACTGTTTCTAATGGGTCTTCTGTAACATTTCTTTTAATTGAAAACATTTTTGGTTTTTCAAAGTCTTCCGTACAATCTGGACATGCATAAACTAAAACTCTGTGTTCATTTGGTGCTTTTGGATTTGATAATCGTGGATAATAAACCAGTCTTGCACCACAATCGACACAATATCTGTTAGCCCTTCTAGTTCTGGCCAATGTAACACTCCTGCATACTTTCTATAATGGATCCAATATTAGATCGCTCCTGTCTAACGATCTAAACTAACAACGTGCAAAAAATCATCTAAACTAATTTCAAAGATTAGAAGGCGCCGTGTATCAGATTTGAACTGATGACCAATCGATTAACAGTCGAACGCTCTACCAGGCTGAGCTAACGCGGCCTAATTTTTTTCAAGTAAAAAGCGATTTAATCCTTCCGACGAATTAATTTGGATTGAATTTTGTGAAAAAAGCTGCAATCCTATCTGAATATTTTTCTACAATTCCAACAATTTCCATATGTTCTTCAGCACTTGGTTCTCTTTTATGATATACCTGAAATGCACTTAGTGCGGACCCTACCATTTCTCCTACAAAAAATCCACACAAAAAATCTCCTGTATTTTCACATTTCCAAACATCTCCAATTCTAGGTGATGCACCTGCATTTTGGTATAAATCCAATGTCTCAGAAACTAATTTTTCAGTTTGTTCTTTGAACTCGTTATCTAGGGCCAATTATTTTAAAATTAGTTCTCGATACCTTTTTTCTTTTCAAATTTATAGACGCCGTCTAAAAACACACGATGATCTTTATTTTTTACTCTTGAACCATTTTCAATTTCTGCGGCTGTTTGTGAAACATCTGTCAAAACATGGCCTGTAATTATTACATCGTCACCTTTTGGAACGACTTTGGTCTCTCCCCAAATTTTTGTTTTTCTAGGTGCACGCTCACCTTGGAAATTTTCAATCAATACTGTTTTACCTTCAACTTTTACTGTAATAGGAAAATGTGAGAATACAATTTTCATTTTAATTGTATATCCTTCAACAACTCCTTCACAAAGATTTCTGATAAGTGATCTTGATGTATTCATGATTGCACGACTTTTGTCTCTTGTACCTTGTGCTTTGAAATTTACTTTTCCATCTGTAACATCAATTGTTACTGGGATTTTTTTGAAACTTTTCCATGTTTTTCCTAATGGTCCTTGAACTGTTATCATTGGTTTATCATATGAAACTGTAACTCCATCTGGAATTTCTAATTCAGCTGCTAGTTTATCGACTTGACTAGTAGACATAACCTATCAAAAATCCTCCTAACCCTTTGTTAGATGCTTCATGATGTGACATTACACCTTGATTTGTTGTAACTATCAACATACCTCTGTTAAATGATGGGAGATATTGTTTTTCCCATTCCAGATATTCATCTTTTTTAACTTTAAATCTTGGGCTAATTGCACCACATTTTGTAATCTTTGCCATTAAATCAATTTTATATTTCCCACCTCGGTTATCCTCTGTTCTTGCATAATCCTTGATGTATCCATCTTTTTTCAGTGTACTTAGAACATTTGTTCCAATTTTTGATGTTGGTAGTACAACGCATTCTGACTTTCTTCGAGCTTCAGTATTGTAAATTGTTACAAATAGATTTGCTAGTACATTCATTGCCGGCATATCATATCACCTTAATTTTTTGAATCCTAGGGAAGTTGCAACTTCTCTGAAACATTGTCTGCATAAATGTAAGTCATATTTTTGAATTGATACATAACATCCGCATCTTTTACACCATCTTGCACCTCTACCATATCGTTTTTCATTTGTAGTTCCTGGGATACTTTGTTTTCTAGGTGTATATCCTGTTCCTCTATCCCCATATGATCTATCTTTTCCCCAAGTTGTTTTTCCCATTATTCTACACTAGCTCCGAATTCTTTTGTTAGATATGCTTTTGCTTCCTCAGGTGTAATTCTATGATGTTTTCCAACACTTGCTTTATGTTTACTTCTTGTAGATATTGAAAATCCAGGTCTTACTAATCTCACTGTTACATTTAATCCTAAAATTCCAATTTTTGGATCATATTTTATTCCTGGGATATCGATATGTTCTAAAATTCCGAATGAAAGGTTACCCATGTTATCAAAGGAACGACCATTAACTCGGTTTCCTTTTGCTTCTAACAATCTTTTTAGTAATTCTTTACCGTCATTACCTCTTACTGTAACTGCAGCTCCGATTGGTTCTCCTTTTCTAACTCCCCAATCTCTAATTGCTTTTTTTGCAGGTCTATCATTCACTTTTTTATTGGAAATCTGACCTAATGCTTTTTTAGCAATCTCTACTGCATCGCCAGATTTACCTAGTCCCATGTTTAGGACAACTTTTTCTAATCTTATTTCTTTCATTACGTTTTGTACTTCTTGTGCCATAAAATCACCTAATCTTTATCTCCGGTTTATCTTTTCCAATTGGCATTGCCAATCTGGCTGGAATTTCAATTTGTCTATCGTCAAATGTAATGTCTAAACTTTTTGGAATACTAAATGTTCCTTCTTTTATTTCATCTACTTTACCAATTTTTCCTGCATTTACACCTTTTGTAATTAAACAGTTCATTCCTTTTTCTAGTTTAATTACAGATAGAATTTTTATATCTGGTATTTGTAATACGCATGTATCTCCAACTGATACTGCAGTTTCATCTATCAATGTTTTTCCATCATGGAAACCAAGTTGTGTTTTTCCATTCTTAATTGTAGTTTTTGATTTTACTTGTACAAATTTTCTTGTTTTTTCAGCATCATCAATTTCAATTGGTTTTAGTAATGTTCCTTCTTGTGGTACCAATCTGTATATTTTGTTAGCTCCTTCTAGTTCTACTACATCCATCAAACCTGCTCCGTGATGTAGTGATTTTCTAATCACGCCGTCTACTTTTATTTTTCCTGAATAAATTACTGATTTTGCTTCTCTTAAACTAGTAACAATTTTTAATGTATCTCTTAGAAATACTGAGATTGGTATTGATGCATGTTTTGATTGAGCTCCGGGTTTTACCGTAACTACAAATCTTTTATTCTTTCTGGTAATTCCCCAGAAAAGTGGTGCCATCTGTCTTTTGAGTTTTTTACTGCCTGCGATGTGTACCATTATTCTTCATTATCTCCTTTCTTTGTTTTGGTCTTTGTTGCTTTTTTTGTATCTTTCTTTACTTCTTTCACTTTTGGTGTTTCTGTCTTTGGTTTGTCTTCTGCTCTTGCAGCTGTTGCCTTCTTTCCTTCTAATTTATTAATTCTCCATTTATCTCCTGAATCTAATCCTGTCAAAATGATGTTTGTTGTGTGAACATACACGTCAAATTTCTCTCCTTTCAATTTTTCTTTTTTCACTCCTTCTATGTTTACTCCTCTGTCTGGAATTGATATTTTGGTAACTTTTCCATCAACTCCTGCAAATTCCCCTCTCACAATACTTGCAGTATCTCCTTCTATAATTCGTGCACTGCGTTTTCCATACTTTTTTCTTAAATCTTTTGAAAGTGCACACGATAATTGTTTACTTGCTGTTTGCATGGCTGCATAGTAAATTTGCTGATTTCTTGTTTTTCTTGGAAGTGATGATCTACTCATATTATACCACCATCTTTGCCAAATTTGCTATTCTTGGCCATTTTTCAGTAACTTCTGATGCAACTGGACCTTTGATGTCGGTTCCTTTCATTTCACCTTCAGGAGTAATTAATACGCCTGCGTTATCTTCGAATTGAACTCTAACTCCATTTGGTCTATGAACTACATATTTTTGTCTAATAATTACTGCACCGTGAATTTGTTTTCTTAATTCCGCTGGTCCTTTTTTTACTACGACATTGCAAAAGTCTCCTACAGAAGCTGCAGGAAGTCTTGATGTTCTTGTTTTATGCTGATGTACGTTAACTACTTCGATAATTTTTGCACCTGAATTGTCTGCACAAGTAATACGTGCACCTACTGGAATTGATCTTGTGATGTATGGCTTGAAGTCTTCTACTCCTTTACTACCTTTACTACGTGCTCCGCCCATTATTCTTTAACCTCCACTACTACGAATGATACGGATTTTGCTATTGGTCTGCATTCTGCGGCAACAACTGTATCTCCTTCATTCACTTGTAAGTTTGATGGTACATGTGCATGAATTCTACTAGTACTTCTTCCATACCTTTTGAATTTACTAAAGTAAACTGGAGCCTCTTTTTGAAGTACAACTGTATCTTTTCCTTTTGATTTGACTACTTTGCCCTCAAATAATTTGCCGCGAACAGGAAGTGTTCCGTTGAATGGATTTTTTTTATCTCCTTCATGTGGTTCTTCTTTAGGGGCTTTTACATTAATTCCAATATTTCGTGTCATGCTAACATCTCCAGTCTTTCATGTGGTCTTTTGTTCAATTTAGTTGAATCTGTTTGAATTACTTCTCCGTTATTGCTTAATTGACATATGTTTTTTGGAATACTTCTTTTCCCATTCTTGGTGTTTATTATAATCATATTTTTTGTTTCCATTATGATTTTACCATTAATTCCAATAATTTCATTATTTTTTGAATCTGAAATTGTTACCTCTTGTCCAATCAAATCAAATTCGCATTGTGTAGTTAGATTCATTCTTTCTTAACCTCATTTAGTCTTGTTAAAAGCCTTGCAACTTCTTTTCTTACTTTTCTGATTTTTCCCGTCTCTTTTCGGAGTGTTCCTTTGGCGTTTTCAGTTTGTAATTTTGATAATTCTGATCTCATTTGCTCTACTCTATCTCTCAGATCCTTTTCACTTAATTCTCTGATTGATTTCATTTTCAACATAGCCATTATTTCATCTTCTCCTCTTCGTCTTCCATTGTATCTCCCATTTCTTTCATCTTCTCCTCTTCAATTTTAATTATTTCTGACTCTGATTCTGCCTTTGCAAGTGCATCGTCTGCTTCTTTCTTGATTCTAACTTCTTCATCTTTTTGTTCCTGTGTTTTTCCTTTCATTTCGAATTCTGGAATTAATTTCTCTTTTTTAGCAATTCTTATTCTTACGCCAATTAGTCCCATGGCTGTTTCAACATGTGCAATATCTTCTGACACTATAACGTCTGCATGATGTCCTGCTCTTGGTAAAATTCCCTGTCTGTGTTTTTCAAATGCAGATCTATCTCCTCTTAATTTACCTGAAATCGTAATCTCTACTCCCATTGCACCTCCTTCCATAATTTGTTGAATTGTCCACATAGTTGCACGTCTGAATGCTGTACCTCTTTCAAGATGTGACGCCATTCTATTACACATTACTTCTGGAGATAATTCTGGTTTTGTAATTTCTTCAACTGCAATTTGTGGATTTTTTAATCCAAAGTCTGATTCTAATTTTTCAGTTAACTCTTTAATTCCTGTTCCTTTTCTACCAATTACGATTCCTGGTCTAGTTACATGTAGTACAACTCGTGTCCCTGTTGGTGTTTTTGAAACTTCTGCATTTTCAAATCCTGCGTCTTTAATTTTTGATCTTAAGTAATCTTTCAGCAACATCATGTTGTAATTATCTTTGATGACATTTTTTACTGCAGACATTTCTAAAACTCCTGTGCCACCAATTCTACGTGTGTCAAAACATCATTTTTATCGGTTGCACGACCTTGGGCTCTTGGAATAAATCTTTTAATCACTACACCTTTGTGTGTTGTTGCATTTATGATCTTTAATCTATCCATATCCATTCCCTTGTATTCTGCATTTGATTCTAAATTATCTAATAATTTCAAAAATTCCCCTGCTGTCTTCTCTGGATATCTTCCAGACATCATTCCTGGGTCACTTCTATGTCCAACTTGATTTTTAAATCGTCTAAATGGTATTGCTCGTTCTTTTGCAACAACGCTTAGCATGTAATCTCTAGCCTTTTCAAGTGTGAGCCCTTTGATTGCTTTTGCTGTTTCTCTTGCATGTTTATGTGAAATCTTTTTTTCACGAATTGCAGCTCTAACATGCTTTGTAGCATCATAATTTTGAAATGCGTAATTGTATCTTCCCATTTTAATCACTTTAGTGGCACATACAAACTAGATCTTGATGCTCCTACTCCAGGTGCTCCATGATTCACTCTCTTGTTTGTAATTGCGTATTCTCCTATGTAATGTCCGACCATCTCTGCTCCGATTCCAATTGGTTTGAATTCTTTTCCGTCAAAGACGTTGACTGTCGTTCCTATCATGTATGGTAAAATTATTAAATCTCTTTGATGTGTCTTGATTGGATTTTTGTTTTTTCCTTCTTTTGCCTCTTTTATTTCTGCAATCAATTTCTTTTTGTTGTCTGAAAGTCCTCTTTTCAATGATCTTCTTTGTCTTGCATTTAGCAATACAAATAATTCATCATTTGGGAGTTTTTGTAACTCTTCTGTTGTTTTCCCTTTATAGCTATTTACTACTTTGACCATTTCTACATGTCTCCTTGCAAAATTCTGATTTTATGAGTCATTTATACTAATCACATCATTCCGACTTTATTTGCCAAGTCTCTTGCTTTATCTGGAGAGTTAAATCTAACAAATGCTTTTTTCCCATAAATTGTTCTGGCTGTTTTTACGTTTATTGCATCTTCATTGTACAGTACTTTTACGGCTTCAATTATCTGTGATTTTGTTGCTTCTTTTTCAACTAAAAAGCAAATTTTTTGTTCATTTTCTACTAATGCATATGTCTTTTCTGTAATGTATGGTCTTAGAATAATTTTTGTTGCAGCCTCTACATTCATTTCAAAGTCACCATTAATTCTAGATGTCGTGATTTAATTTCTGCAATCTCTTCAATTGCTTTCTTTGAGAATACTGTTAATCTAATCAAAGTTCCACCTGGTGCTAAATTGAGAACACTTAGGTTCTTTGCTTCACACACATCAATTCCTTTTATAGCTCCGGCTGCTTTTGAAATATTTTCTGATTTTGATACTACGAATAATGCACTCTTTCCTACCTTTGAAACTCTACCTCTTAATGCAACTTTACCTGTTCTTCTTTTTCTATTTTTTAATCTATTAACATCTTGTGTAATTTTCAAATCTTCTAGAATTTTGATTAATTCTGATGTTTTTGTAATTTTTTCTATATCGTCTGAAACTATCACTGGGAATGCCTCAATTCCTTCTACTTTGTGACCTCTCTTTTCAACTAATTCTTTTGATGTTGTTGCAGCTAGTGCTGAACATAATGCTAGTTTATTTTCTTTTTTATTTATTTTCTTGTAAATGACTTTAGCAGCAATTGGTGGATGTGCTTGACGTCCTCCTCGGGTTGATGCTACTTCTCCAGCTTGTCCTGCTCGACCCCCTCCGCCACCTTTGATTTTAGCAATTCTTGCAACGCCTCTACCAGTTGGCGGATCATTTGAGTCTGCAACTACTTCCATTCCTGCTGTTGGTTTTGTGGAGTGTTTTTGGAAAGAATGTGTTTGTAAGTTTATGAATGCTCTATGAATCAGTGTACGATTAACTTCAGTTTCAAATACATTTGGAAGTTCAATGTCACTATCTTTCTTACCGTTTATTGTCAAAACAGATCTTTTCATTAAATTACAACCTCCAATACATTTGGTTTTACTAGCTTCTTTGGTTCGTTTCTAATCTGTTTTCTAAGTTTGATTAATCTTCTGTATGTTCCTGGAACTGAACCTTTTACAATTATGAAATCTCCTGTAACATTTCCAAAGTGTTTGAATCCTCCATCAGGATTTATTTTAAATTCTTCTTTTTCTGTATTACTCATTATCATTATTCTTTTATCATATTCCACTCTTTGATGGAATCCTGTTTGTCCTGCTCTTGGAACTGTATACATGACGCTCTGTGGTGAAATAGGACCCAATGACCCAATTTCTCTGACAGTTTTTCTTGATTTATGTTGTTTTCTTTTTGCGCCCCATCTGTAAATTACTCCTTGCCATCCTTTTCCTTTTGTAATTGCTGCAGTATCTACATAGGTTCCACTTTCAAACACTTGGTCTACTTTAACGGTTTTTCCTAAGAGATCTTTTGTGAATGCAAACTGTTTTGGTATGTCTCCGCCTTCGACTTTAACTTCAAAAATGTAAGGTTTCTTCATCTCTAAATTAACATCAACTGGTGTTGTTGTAACTATTGCAAAAATCTCTTTAATTTTTCTCAAATGTTTTGCTGCTTCATCAATTGGGGTTCCTTCTGTTTTAATTTTTAAATTATTTTGTACATTTTTCGGTAAATCTTTTGCAAATGAATCAAATTCTGCGTTTCTTGTATGATTGGTATCTACTGAATATCCTCTAATTCCTACTATTGTAATTGGTGGGGTTGCGATGACTGTTCCAAGTGTTACAAGTTGTTTTCCATGACTTGGTGTGTGTTCTCTGTCATCTATGCTTACTAGTTGTACACATCCTGCTTTGTATCCTGCATGTGCGAGTAATCTTGGTTCGTCACTGTTTACTTTTGGCCATGCTCGAACTCGTGCTTCCATACTTTTTGCACGTATTCTAGGAGAATATGCTAAACTTCCTCTTCTTGGTTGACTGCGTTTTCTATGTCCCATGGATAAATGAAAAGTCTCGTTAACCCCCATATATGCTATGAAAATCTCAATTTTCTTTACTTTTTATTGAAATATTTCTATGGCGAATATAATTCTGAAATCATTGAAAAAATTGTAACGGCACCAATTCCAACTCCTGCAATTCCAACTAATACTGCCAATATCAAAAATTTTCTCTGATTGTTCATATCGAAATTATAATTTTTTTACCATTTATTTGTTAAATATCTGGCCATTGATAATTGATAAACATCCTAGAATTGCTTCTTCAAGACGAACCGTTTCTGTTCCTTGATGTGGAAAGAAGTTCCATGCTTTGAAATTTTGAATATTACTGATCTTCTTATCTAGCATCTCATGAATTCCTTTGTCAGTTGTACCAAATACTACTAGAATCTCTTCTTTTGAAGATAGGATTTTATTCATATCTTCATTCTTGAACTTTTTTGATTTTCTACTTGTAAGTATTTTTGGTCCTTTCCATTCCGTTAACAATGTAAATAAATTTCCACCATGTTTTACATTATAACTCCAAAAATCTGGTATTTGGTCTTTTTCCATATCATACACTGTAAAATTTGGAAATGTATCTTTAATTTTTACAATTGTTCTTTTATCAATTTGTTTTTTACCATGATATGGAATTGAATGGTCTATACCAATATCGATAAATTTTTTTCCGTCTTTTGGAAAAATTACTCCTTCTCTAATGTCACCTTTTTTTACTTGTTTGGCATCTGACGTTCCAGTTTGATTAGGCATTTTAATTGGCGATAATGCCCCTACGAATTGTAGTAATCCTGATTTTGGATACAAACGTTTTCTAAAATGCTGTGGTGTTTCAAGATATCTAAGAATCATTGATAACAATTTTGAATCCGTTTCAAACTCTCGTCCATCTTTGTAAATTATTATATTATTAATCTGAAATATTCCTGCCGCACGTGCAATTTGGAATATTTTTCGAGTTTTATTTTCATGTTTTTTTTCATCTTTTAATGATGAATCAGGTATTGCAATTGATAATTTCATTTTAAATTCTAAATGGTTGGTAAAAATTATTTATTTTCCATCAGCTGGATATTTTGATTTTGCATTTGCGGCAAACTTTGTTATTTCTTCGTTTTTAATAAATTCAAAAACTCCCTGTTCTCCAGATACTTTTGACATCTTGATGTGTTCAATTCCTTCTTTTGTTTCACTTGAAATGTAAATTGATGCAATAGCTAGTGATGCTGCATCATCTAATGACATATCTTCTTTGTAATTCTTTTCTAGAAATTCATTAACCACGTCAGAATTAGCACCAATTGATATTGCATTGTATGAAATGTATGAGCCACTTGGGTCTGTCATATACAAATTAGTTCCTGCAGGATCAATTCCTCCAATGATTAGTGAAACTCCAATTGGTCTTGCTCCGCCATATTGTGTATATTGTTGACATTGATCAGCTAAATGTTTGGCTACTGTTTCAACCTCTACTGCTTCATCGTATACTAGTTTGTTACTTTGAGAAAATGTTCTTGCTGTATCAATTTGTGAACGTGCATCTGGAATGTATCCTGCTGCTGCTGCGCCAATATGATAATCAATTTGAAATATTTTTTGGGGAGTATTAATAATCTGTAATTTTCTTGATTTTTCTTCTACTGCAATAATTACGCCATCTTTTGTTCTAATTCCTACTGCAAGTGCACCTCTTCTAACGGTCTCAATTGCATATTCTACTTGATATAATCTTCCGTCTGGTGAGAATACTGTGATTGCACGGTCATAACCTTGTTGTGATGGCATCATGATAATCTAATTCCTTGCCATTCTTGATATAACGGTTACGCAAATTGCTACTATGGGTTACAAAGAAAAAATTGTTGTGATCACATTAGGCTCATTTGCTGCTATAATCATTGGCTTTGCCATCTTTAATACTGCGTGCAGGCATTCATTTTTCAGCTTTATTGGATGTTGAAAAAAATACTATATTGTTTAATGAAATTTAGCAAATTTATGATATTCTAGTAATTATCATTAAATTCATGGTAAGGGATCTTTCAATTACATCCAAAGACGATCTATCTGAAGATGACATTGTAAAAATTAAATCATATTTTTCTGATATGCCTATCTCTGAGATATTGAGCGGTTTAAAATTTGCAAAAAATCGATGGGATGCAAAAGATGCGGGTACTCTAAAAGTCGGCAGAAAAAGTATAATCGGTAATGAGGTTCATTCAATAACTCCTGAACAAGCTACTTGGAGATTAAATAATTGGAAATTAATGATTAAGAATTATAGAAAGCGTGGTTACAGTTATCCAACAATTTCTAGAATTAAAAAATTACTACAAGAAATTAAGAAAAAAAATTAAATTGCTTCTCTTTCTCTTAGTATGTCGTCAACACTATTTCTGCTAACTGGTGGCTCTGGCATACTTTGTCTAGTTTGACCTTCTACCATTGCTTGTGCCTCATCTAGTATTGATTGCGCTTCTCCGTTTGATGTTGTAAATTCTCCCATGGTTCCTTCACTTGTGATAGTTGTACCTGTTGCAATATCTCCTAACATGCTTGATAGGTCTTGCATTGATTCTGCAACTTCTGGCATCATACCACCTAGTGATGTACTTAGTCCTTTGATTAATGACATGCATGGGCTTAATGTTACTACCACATCTCCTAATTCTGAAACCGTGTTTAATCTAATCTGAACTTGCTCCATTGATAATTTTGCATTACTGACAGTTTTGTTATTTTTTCTAATTTCTGCTAATTCTGTCGCATACATTTTTGCATATGCCTGATTGTTTGTTTTTGTTGCTTCTACTATTTTATCCATAAACATTGAATCTTTTTGTTTTAATTTTTGTTCTGTTTCTCCTAATTTTGAAATTTGCTGTTGCAGTCTTTTTTGTGCTACGTCTAATCTATTTTTTAGTGGAGCGTCTGGTTTTACGGTACCCATAAATTTTTGAGATAATGTCTCTTTACTCTTCAATACATTCCATTTCTCTGAAAATGATACCATGTAAAGAATTGAAAAATTTGGCATTTTATAGCGCGACTAAAAAAAATTAATCTAAATGGATCAATTTTTCTTAAGTAATCTTCAATTTCATTAATGAAATTATCCAAAAGTAAATGTGAATATCTCAAAACCTGGGCTTTCTACTTGAATAATTATTTCATGGGGGCCCTCTTGTTCTGAATCTATCAAATTATACAATCTCGGCTCTGAAATTTTGACCGTACTGTCTGACGAAACATCTTGCCCTCTAACCTGTTCTGGAATTTGACCTCCGTCATATTCTATCTTTAATATTGCATTTTCGGATGCAACGATGTTTACTTGTTTTGCATTAAAATTCAAAATAATTTTTCCTGAATCTGAGATTAGTTTCATACCATCATTATTGTTTTTCCACATTCCTTCCATGTAAAAATAATGTTGGGTGAATTTTTCAGGCAATTGATATGTCACCACTTTATTTTTTGAAAATCCTTCTTCATTACCTAATTGATTCCTACCCTCTGCAAAATTAAATCCAAAGTATAACTCTGGTGTTCTAAATGTTGCATGTGTAAATTCATTTAGATCTACTAGTTCTTTTTTCTCTAATGTATTTCCAAGTGCCTTTGATCTTTCTTCTAATAGAACTTGAATTACCTTCTCAGTTTCTTTGTACGCACCTTCTCCGATATGATCGAATCGAATGTAACCTTCATGGTCTGCAATATATTTTCTTGGCCAGTATCTATTTTGAAAATCATTCCACACTTCTTTATCATTATCTTGGATCACGGGATATTTTATTCCAAATTTTTCAGTTGCAAAAACAACATTATCATATTCTTTTTCAAATTCAAACTCTGGTGTATGTATTCCCACAATTACTAATCCTTCGTCTGAATATTTTTCATCCCATGCTGTAAGATGTGGTAAGGTTCGTATACAATTGATACAACTATACGTCCAAAAATCATACAACACAACTTTTCCCTCTATATCTTCACTTATTTTTTCTGAAGATGTGTTGATGTATCCTGATATTCCTTTTAATTCTGGTGATGTTCTGAGAAATGTTTTATCTAATGTTGTTGTATCATTTGTTGTATTTCGTTTTAGATCAACTTCATCGTAAAAATATGAAATAGAAATTATTCCTATTGCAATTATTGCAAATAACATTGATGCATACGTGTATTCTTTTTTCATTTTTAGCTCAACAGTAATAGATCATTTAGAAGTGGAAAGTTTGCAATTAAAACTAATTGATTGAAAAACACCAGCACACCTAACACAATAATTACTATCCCAAATAGAACTGTATAATATTTCAAATGTTTTCCTACTTTTGAAATTATCTTACTTGATTTAGAAATTAATGCTCCCATTATTACAAATGGAATTCCCATTCCTATAGAATAGGAGAGTAGTAAATTGAATGCGATGCTAGGAGATGTTGCTGCAAGAGTGATTATTGTACCTAAAATTGGTCCAACGCACGGTGTCCATCCTGCGGCAAATGCCATTCCAAACAAAAATGATACTGGAAATCGAGCACCTACGCTTTTTGGGAATATCTTCTTTTCAACATTGAGTATGCGAATTTTATGACTTAGAAGCATGTATGTGCCAAAACCTATTATGATAATTCCGCCAATTTGGTTGAATTCTGATACAATTTGATTGGCACTTTCATAAAAAATTGAATTGATTGCTACTCCTAGAGCAGAAAATACTACTGAGAATCCTAGTACAAAAAATATTGAATTTAAAAGTACGTTAGATTTGTTAATGGAAATGACATTATTTTTTGTTTTAATTTCGGATAGTGTTGTTCCTGAAATATATGCCAAAAATGCTGGAACCATAGGTAAAATACAAGGTGCGAAAAAAGAACCAATTCCTGCCAAAAATGCAATTACTAGTGAAATCTCTGCCATAGCACTGCTATGAATTGATTTTATAAAATCATTAACACAAGTGAGTTTTTATTCAAGGCGTTTCAGATTTCCATATGAATTCACGATTTTACGTCGTTATTGCAGGACTTGCAGCAATCACTATATTTGCATATCTTGTTGGTGCACCTGAATCTGGTGGAGGACTAGGTTTCGATATGATGCGCTAATCATTTTAGTTTAAATTTTCTTTTAGCTTTTTCTAAAATTTGTATTGAATGTTCTATTTCTTTATTTGATAACCAACCTGTAATTGAAATTCTAATTCGTGCTTGATCTTTCTTTACTGTTGGGTATCTTATTGCTTGTGCAAAGATTCCATTATCTCTTAAAAATTTTGAAAACTCCATTGCACTTTTTTCTTTACCAATAATTATTGGAATTATTTGGCTTGTTGATGTAGTTTGAAGTTGAATTTCTTCTAATCTCTGATGAAATAAATTAATTTTCTTCCATAATTTTCTCCTATACGCTTCTCTGTTTGAATTAAATCTTTCAAGTGAGTATTGATTGATTGATGCAGGTAATGCTGATGTGTATATGAAAGTCTTTGATGTGTTTATACATAAATCCACTAAACTTTTTTTCCCACAAACATAGCCTCCAAAACTTCCTAATCCTTTACTCAGACTGCTAATATATAGATCAATTTTTTTTTCTACATTAAAAAAATTCGCAGTACCTTTTCCATCTTTTCCTAATACAAAATCTCCATGTGCATCGTCTAGAATTGTGATAATTCCATGTTTTTCTGTTATTTGAGATATTTTATCTAATCTTGACCAGTCACCGTCCATACTGAATATGCCTTCTGTAATCAAAAGTTTTTTCCCTGCAGTTTTCTCAATTTTTCGTTCTAAATCTTCCATATCATTATGTTTGAAAATTTTAATTTTAGATCCGGATAATTTGCATGCTTCAACGATACTTGCATGGTTCAATTCATCACTGAATATTGTATCCTGTTTGTTTGCAATTGAAGAAATTATCCCAAGGTTTGCCATATATCCTGTAGGAAAAATTATTGATCTTTCTTGTGATTTGTGTTTAGCTAATTTTTTTTCAAGTATTGAAAAACTAGTATCGTTTCCAGAAACAAGTCTTGAACTAGACTGAAATTGAGTGTGTTTTATTTTACCTGGATTTATTCCAAGATAATCATTTGATGAAAAATTCAACAGTTTTTTTCCATTTTGCTTTATGAACTGTTTTTCAACTTGACTATCTTGAAGATTTCTTAGTAGATTATTTTTTTTAATTACACTTAATTTCTTTTCAAGTGTGCCAAATTTAGGCTTCAAGATCAATCTCTTTTATCATTTTGACATCTTTTTGCATAGAATTTCCGTCTAATGTCAAATACCCTGCACTAATAATTCCGTTGGCACCGCTCAAAAGTAATTCTTTTCCATCATCATTCAAATTAACTTCCCTACCACCTGAAATTTTTATAATGCTTTTTGGAAGTAAAAATCTCAAAACTGCAAACACTCTAAGTATTTCTTCTAAACTTAATGGGGTTTGTAGTTCTAAAGGTGTACCTGGGAATGCTACAAGTAAGTTCACTGTAACTTCTTCTGGATTGAGTTTAGATATTGCTTGGACCAACTCTTCTCTTTGCTTTCTTGTCTCTCCCATCCCTATTATTCCTCCAGTACAAAGCTCTAACCCTGCTTTTCTTGCGGTATGTAGCGTATCAATTCTATCTTGATATGTATGAGTCGTACAAATTTCTGGAAATTTAGATTCAGATGTTTCTAAATTATGATTATATCTGATTACACCTAATTCTTTTAATTTTGTTGCTTGCTGAATTGTTAGAAATCCTAAACTACATTCTATTGAAATACCTACTTTTTCATTAACTTCATTAATTATGTGACAAACTTTATCAAAATCTTTGTCTGTTGGTTCTCTCCATGCTGCAACTAAACAATATGAGTGTGCACCTGCTTTCTTTGCATCCATTGCTTGTCTAACTACTTCTTCTGCTGACATTAATTGATATTTGTCGATACCTGTATCAAAAAATGCAGATTGACTACAGAATGTACAATCTTCGCTGCAATAATTTTTTTTAATATTTGCTAATTGCTCAACATCTATTTTTGATCCTTGAAATGTTCTGGTAATCTCATTTGCTGCATCTGATAATTGGCTCAAAACTTTGTCTTCTACATTGAATAATTCATTTGTCAATTCTTCAGTCAAGCCTTGTTTCTTAAGTACTCTGTTTTTACATTCTAGGATTAACTCTGTTTGGTTTTGCATATTCGAAATTAAAAAATTCACTAAATAAGCGTTAACCTGTATAAAATCTATGGTTAACCATTAATTAGTCATAAAAAATATGATTTGTATGAAATCTGATAGTTCTGTTTGGCATCCTAATACTCAAATGTCTGAATGGACCACTTTTCCTAAAATAATATCTGCTAAAGGTATGTGGCTGTATGATTCAAAGGGTGGAAAAATGCTTGATGGTGTTGCAAGTATGTGGTGTAATGTTTGGGGTCATTCAAAATCTGAATTAGTATCTGAAATAATCAAACAGACAAAAATAATTCAGCATACTCCTTTGTTTAACCTAACACATCCCTCTGCTGAAAAATTATCTAAAAAATTATTAAAGCTAAATCCAAAAATGAAATCTGTTTTCTTTTCAGATAATGGGTCAACTGCAATGGAAATTGCAATAAAAATTGCTTTACAATATTGGCATAATGTGGGAGAAAATAAAAAAACTAACGTTGCTACGCTGGAAAATGGATATCATGGTGACACCTTTGGTGCAATGTCTGTAGGATATGTGCCTGAATTTTTCTCGAAATTTCGTTCAAAATTATTTTCTACTATACAATTTCCTGTTCCAAGAACCATATCCTCGGGAACTCCTAAAAAAACATCTTCTAAGGAATATGAAGAATATTGTTTATCAAAAATTGAAGATAAACTAGAAAAAGATAATTCTATTGCTGCATTTGTCATGGAGAGTGGTGCACAAATGGCCGGAGGTGTCATAATCTATCCTAAAAATTTTCAAAAAAAAATATCTCAGATATGTAGAAAAAATGACGTGTTGTTTGTTTTAGATGAGATTGCAACTGGTTTTGGTAGACTTGGATCTATGGTGGAATATCAATCTCAAAACTCCATTCCTGATATCGTTTCGTTTGGAAAAATGCTTACTGGAGGATATCAAACATTTGCTGCAACTTTAACCACGAAAAAAATTAATGATTCTTTTCTTGGACAATTCTCTGAATTCAAGCACCTTTTTCACGGCCATACTTATACTGGAAATCCCACAGCTGCTGCATTATCGCTAAAAAATATTGAATTATATGAAAAATATCATCTAATTGAAAAAATTCAAAAAACATCCACGGTTTTTGAAAATAGAGTTAATGATATTTCTAATCTTGACATGGTGGGGGAAATTCGTCATAAAGGCATGGTCATGGGAATCGAACTTGTTCAAAATAAAAACTCAAACAAACCTCTTTCATCTAAAACATCCATTAACAAATTAGTATTTGATGAAGGGAGAAAACATAAAATCTATTTCAGAACACTTGGAAATATAATAATGCTTGTTCCTCCATTAGCGATATCTCAAAAAGATCTTAATTTCTTAATTGATGGAACTATATCTACAATCAAATCTATATCTAGGAAATTACGATGAATTCTTTTTTTGTTACTGGCACGGATACTGATGTCGGAAAAACATGTGTGAGTGCGGCATTAGCTAAACATCTTCACGATAATGATGTTGATGTGGGGGTGATGAAGCCTTTTGCATCTGGCTACAAGGCTACGCCCGATTCTGTATCAGAGGATGTTGAAATTTTAATGAAATATTCGGGAGTCAATGATTCTGTTGATCTTGTAAATCCATATTATTTTGAAATTCCTACTTCTCCATATGATGCATCTAAACAACTTAATCTTGAGATTAACATATCCAAAGTTATTGAATCATACAAACAACTTGCCTCAATACATGATGTTGTAATTGTAGAAGGAATCGGCGGAATTATGACTCCGATATCTAAAAATTATTTTGTTTCTAATCTGATTTCTGATTTAGAATTAAGTTCATTCATTGTAACTGGCTCTAAAATTGGAACTGTGAATCATTTCATGTTGACATATGAGCATGCACAACAAAAAAAATTGAATTTAAAAGGATTTTTAGTAAATCAAAATGTTTCCGATGGCTATGAATTAACTAGTTTGAAGCATCAAATCTTTGGTTTGACTGGGCACAAAGTCTTTGGTGCAATTCCATACCAAAATTCATTCACCATTGAATCATACGTTGAAAATTTTCCAAATTTTGTGGATATCTCAAACATTGGTCTTGAAAATATTTAATTTATTCATCTTTTTTGTTTTAATAAAATCTTGAGCGTCTTTTAAAAATTTACTAAATGATTTTTTTTCTGTTATGTATGTGGATTGTGGAATTTCCATATGATCTTTTGATATAATCCATATTTTTGTATCATCATTTTGTAGTTTCTTTATATTTTGAATTTTTTGTTTTATTTCTTCAATATTTGATGTTTTGACAAAAAATATTACTATGGTATTTTGGCTATCCTTTTGTAATTCTGCGATATTTGGAATTAGTATGTCTAGTTCTATATTCTCAAAAGTAATTTTTCGCTGACTAGGAATTAACATCTCTGTAAACAAATAATGTGTTAAACTTTCAGCTAACGTTCCATATTTTTCACATTCATCAATATCTTGTAGACTGTGAATTACGGGTTCATAGATTTTTTCAAATAATTCTGAAAATTTACTGTTTAACAATAATTGATGTATC
This sequence comes from Candidatus Nitrosopelagicus sp., assembly GCA_028343215.1. Taxonomy (GTDB): domain Archaea; phylum Thermoproteota; class Nitrososphaeria; order Nitrososphaerales; family Nitrosopumilaceae; genus Nitrosopelagicus. The sequence continues at coordinate 65,001 of JAOLYB010000002.1, forward strand.
TGTTGTTGTCCAATTGCATCTATTTTTGCATATAATGCATCTTTAATGGGTGAAATTTCACTCATTAGGTTTATTCAACAAATGCGTATCTTCTTTCCCCACGCTTATCTGAGGAAATTTGTTCAACATGTTCTAAAATGAATTCTTTTTTTGCATTAAGTATTGATTGATCTGGTGTACGTTTATTCTCGTGTAGTTCTTCATAATCGGACAAACTCAATCTTTGTCGTTCTCCGATTTCTGTTTCTAAATTCATTTCTTTTACAATTTCTAAATGCTCTGGTTGTATTACTCCGCTGAACACCATTGCACTACTGCCACTTCCGTATGATGCAAATCCAAAACGTTTTCCATCCAAGCTTACGCCTTTCTGGAACTCATATTCTAAACAGCTTCTAAATCCTAGGTATAATGATGCTGTATAGAGATTTCCAATACTTTTTGATGCAATCAGTGAACTTGCAACTTTACTTTCGTAAATTTCTTGATATGTCTCTGTTTTTGCAAATCTCTTTGTAAATTCACTATCTTTTGCCATAAATTCTGAATCTGAAATAATTGATTCGATTGTTCCTCGTGGATCATTTGGTATTGGTTCTTCCATGCCAATTTCTGCAATCACTTCTTTCCATTTTGGTGTATTTCTTAACTCATGTCGAACCAAGTATGCAAGTGCTTTCTTTCCCATATTGCTATATGGTAAATGCATATTGAAATAATCAATATGATCGAGCATACTCTGACCTTCTTTCATTTCTATTAATCCTGTCTTGAGTGCTTTTCTCTTGTAATCATTTAGTGCATTTTTAACCTGAATTAGATATAGTAAGTTAGAATACTGACCGTGGACAATTGGTGTTTCTTTTCCAAATGGTCTGTAAAAGTCATATTCATTTTTAATTGAGGTTGATGTTACTTTAGGATCAAATTCTAAAAGTCTTGGTGAATCATTTAACAACATTGCAATTGCTCCTCCCCCTTGTGTCATCTCTCCACTAGAACCTAAATCATATTTTGCAATATCGGATACCACAACTAACGCATTTTTATCCTCGGATTCTCCTGCACGAATCCAGTTTGTATTATCATACAATGCATAAGAGCCACTCACACATGCAAATTTACATTCAATTCCTCCGCAGTGTTGGAATGAACCTGCTCCGTAAACTTGTTCTAACATTCCAATAACATACGAATTCATTGCTTTAGATTCGTCAAAAGATGATTCGGTTGCAACATACAACCTTCCAATTTCTTCTGGCGATAATTTATTTTTCTGCATAATTTTTAAACATGCATTTGCAGCTAAACATGCTGGATCTTGATTGGCATCTACAATTGCCATCTTTGAAACTCCTAATCCTTTAACTAATTTTTGAGGATCAAGACCTCTTGCTTCTGCAAAGTCTCCTGCATCCATGAATAATCGTGGAATGTAAATCGAAATATCGTCAATTCCTGCTGCCATTAGCTATGCCTCATGATGTGGGTATATAAGATTTCTAGAGTAAATATGATTTACGTAGTGATGAATTTTGTGGCGATCTTATTCATAATATTTGAAATTTTCTAATTTTCAAGCATAGAATTAAAAACTCTTTCAAATACTTCGTATGGCTGTGCGCCAGATAATGTTTGTACTTGTTGACTATTCGAGGAAATTACATAAAATGCAGGAGTTCCTGTTATTCCCAATCTCTGTGCATCCGCATTGCTTGCGGAAATTTTTTGGGTATATCGTTCATCTATATTACATTCTACAAACGCATCCAGGTCCAATTCAATTGCCTCTGCAAACCTCAAAAGATTTTCACTACTTGCCCATCCATTATTTTCTCCATTCCAATTACTAAACAATATGTTGTGATATTCCCAGAATTTACCTTGTTCTGAAGCACAATGTGCTGCATGAGCTGCAATTACTGAATCTTGACCAATAATTGTATAATCTTTAAAGATAACATTCACTTTTCCAGTCATTACATATTTATCGAAAATTTTATGTTCTGTATTCTGAAAGTGTACGTTACAAAAATGACACTGATAATCTCCAAATTCAATTACTGTGATGTCTGCATTTGGGTTTCCTAGTATTGGGGAACCATTTTCAAAAAATGTATCCATTGTAATTTGTACCGGATCTACTCGTTCTTCGGATAATTGTTTTTCTATCAATGGTGATGATGATCCTGTTAAATCTCCGACTCCAAAAACTACTATTGCAATACATATTCCGGAAATTATTGCACCAATTGTTAAAGACGGCAGATGTAATGTTTGTTTTTTACTATCTTTTGTAGTGTTATTTTTTTCTGAAATTGTATAATCTTTACCCTCTATAGAAAATGTAAAATCTTTGTTTGAATCTTTTGCATCCACAAAAAAATGACCAAATCATGTGATTTAATCCTTCCATTAATTATAAAAGACTGGATTCTCTAACAAATATAGATGAAGAAAGTCTTTGTCAATGGTTATGGTTCAATTGGTAGTCGTATAATCCAATTTATCAAAGATGATCCTGAAATTGAATTGGTGGGCGTTGGAAAATATTCTCCAGATTCAAAGGTAAACGAAGCTATAGAAAAAGGGTTTAAGGTATACGTTCCTGAAAAAAATCAAAATGCATTTTCTGATTTCACTATAACTGGAAATATAGAATCTGCCTTAGATGAGTCAGATCTTGTAATTGATGCATCTCCTGGAGGGATTGGTTTTAAAAATAAAAAATTATTTTATGAACCTCGAAATATATCCTCAATTTATCAAGGTGGAGAAAGTGTAGATGGTGAAAATGCAGTTTCAGATTTATTATTTAATTCAAAAGTGAACTATGCTGATGCGATTGGAAAAAAACATGTTATGCAAGGTAGCTGTAATGTTACTGGAATGGGTCGAATTTTAGAACCTTTACGAAAAAATTTTGGAAATTCAATTAAACGATTCGACGTCACGTTGGTAAGAAGATGGGCCGATATTGAACAAACAGATGAAACTGTACCTGATACAATTGAATTAACTCAAAGTCCACATCATGGAGATGATGTAAAATCATATTTTGGGAAAGATGCGCCTTTGTTCGTTCGCGCAATTAAAGTTCCCACCAGACAAATGCATTTGCACATGATGGATATACGGTTTAAAGAAAATGCCCCATCGGTTGATGAGATACATGATGTATTCAAAAATGAGTATGGAGTTGCAACATTGTGGAATGCAAAAGGAACTAAAGATATAAGGGATTTTGCAGAAAAATTAAATTTTAGTTTTAAAGATACGAACATGATTCACATACACGCTAACATGACACAAAAAATTGACGATACAATTCAAATGATGTATTCTGATGATCAAACAGGGATTGTAATACCTGAAAACCACATGTTATTGCAAGCGATGTTGTTTCAAAAATCACATGATGATGCTGTTAAACATACTGAAAAATTATTTAACATGTCTGAGAAAAAAAAATTACTAGAATCTAATTTTAGTAAAGAATAATCATTTGATTTTCTCTATTCTAATTTTATCTGGTTTATTTTTTGAAACTTTCTCTATCATTATTCTTAAGGTGCCTATCTCAATTTTATCTCCTTCTTTTGGTATATCTCGCAATTTCTCATGTAAGAGTCCATTTAGTCGGGAATAGTCATCACCTTCAGGTATGTCGGTTTTGAAAATTTCATTAATTTTATCTATCTCAATATCTCCGTTAGTTAAAATTGCATCATTCCCTTCACTTTGGAATACTTGTTGCACTGTATCTTTTTCATCATGAATTTCACCTACAATTTCTTCAAGTAAATCTTCTAGTGTGACACATCCTTCTACTCCTCCAAATTCATCTACGACTATTGCCATGTGTGTCTGCCTTCCTTGCATTTCTTTTAATAAATCACTAACACGTTTTTCTTGTGATACAAAAATTGGTTCTCTCATTATACTTTCAAGCGATACCACTTTTTCATTTTGTTCTAATGATTTCAAAACATCTCTAACATGTACAATTCCTATAATGTTATCACTGTTTTCTGAATATACTGGAATTCTTGAAAAACCACTATTGTTAATTTCAGGTAATGCTTCAAACAATATTTTTTTAGAATTTAGTATGAACATTTTTGTTCGTGGTGTCATGACTGAACGAATTACTATGTCATCAAAATTTAGTGCTCCGTGAACTAGTTCACTCTCTTGTTTTTCTATAGCTTTATCTTTTAATCCCTGATCAATTACTCCTTTAATTTCGTCTTCTGTTAACCCTGGTGGATTGTCACTACTTCCCGTTAAACTGATAATTCCTTTGGTTATTGCTTCTAAAATTCTAACTACTGGGTAAAACGCATAACTGAATACCAATAATACTCTACTATATCTCGCTGCAATTTTTGCGGCATTTGCATTACAATACGTCTTTGGTGTTATTTCTCCAAAAACTAGTATGAGGAATGTCATAATTCCAATCACTATTGCTAAACCATCGTTTCCAAATATTTTGAGTGCAATGTCTGTTGCAATTGCAGTTGATGCGACATTTACTAAATTATTTCCTAGATTAACGCTGGCCATCATACGGCTAGGATTTGTTTTTAATTTTAGAAGCGTTGTTGAGCCTTTCACTTTATCCTTTACCATTTGTTCAATTTTTGAAATTCTAACTCCGACTAGAGCGACTTCTAGTCCACTAAAAAAACCAGAAAGTCCAATCAAAACTACCAGTAATGGTATCTCAAACTCTAATTGCAATTGACAACCTCTAATGATTTTATTTTATTAAAATGAACCCTATTCGTCATATATTGTAGTTACACCACATTTCAGATTAATCTAGTTAGATGTGGTTTGTATTAAAGCCTTGAGATTAATTAAAATTGATTTTCTATAATCTGAGCCTAAATTTTTGGAGGTCTAGCAAATCTGTTTTCAGGATCATTATGATAATCAATTGGAAGTAGTGGTTCCTTTTGACGTCCTGTTAAAATTCCTACAACTTTATCATCTTTTTTAATAATTTCTTTGTCTCTTAATTTTTTTATTCCTGCAACAGATGCACCTGATGCCATTTCACAATCAAATCCGTTTAATCCTACTACAGACATTCCATCAAGCATTTCTTTATCTGTAACTTCTTCTACAATTCCATCTGTAAAATCTAATGCGCGTAATCCTTTTGCAATGTTTGAAGGTTTTCCAATTTGTATGGCTGTTGCTTTAGTTTTTGGTTTAAGATCTTCATTATCATTCATTTTATTATAAAATCTTTCAATCAGTTCAAAATTTGGCGCTCCGTCATTCCATCGTAATTTTTCTTCATCAAAAATACCATTAAATAATTGATACAGTGTATTTGCACCTTTTGCATTGATCACTGCAATACGTGGAATTTTTTTAATCCATCCCCATTCGTATAATTCCATCAAACTCTTTCCACAACTGGATGTATTTCCTAATGCCCCTCCTGGATAAACAAGCCAGTCTGGTACTTCCCAGTTTAATGCTTCAAGTGCCCTATATGGAATTGTTTTTTGTCCTTCTATTCTAAATGGATTTACGGAATTCACAGTATAACTTCCTGGTTCTTCTGCGGCCTTCAAAGATTTTGTAAATGCATCATCAAAATTTCCATTAACTTTTACCATCTGTGTTCCAAATTGATATGCTTGACTTAATTTTCCAGGAGCTATTTGTCCGTCTGGAATGTATACGTCACATTCCATATTTTCATTTGCGGCAAACATTCCTGCTGATGCAGATGTGTTTCCAGTTGATGCACAAATAATTTTTTTAGCGTTCATCATTTTTCCATGAGTGACTGCTGCTGACATACCATTATCCTTGAAAGAACCACTTGGATTGTATCCTTCTGGCTGGAATACTACATTTTCATTATTGATTCCAACAAAATCTGCAACCTTGCTCATGTGATATGGTTTTGACTGTCTTCCTTCTGCGCCATCTAGTGAGACCAAATGTTTTGAACATTGTTCGATATCTTCTGTTTCAATTTCACAAAAATTTAATAATTCTCTAAATCTCCACACTCCGCTTTCATTGTAGATACTTCCTTCTGGGTTTCGTCTTTCATAAAATACGTCTTTCAAATTTGGATTTGGTTTATTTTCATATTTTACATCAAGTAGAAAGTCACAAGAATCGCATTTTATGGCAAGTGATCTTATTGGGTATATTTTTCCACATTTTGGATTAATACATACAAGTTTTGCTTGCTGTTGCATGATTCTAACACAATTTTGCTACTAATTTAAAGGCTGGATTGATAATCTTTACCTCATATTTTCATAATATTCACTAAGTAAAGATTTACAACTAATTTTTACTTAGTTTCTTTATGGTTGTAGTTGATGAATATTTTCATGATCTAATGAAGAAAATTTTAAACAGTTATGATGTAATAAAAAATCTAGACGACTCTAAAGAAGATTTTTTTGTATTAGATGTGGAATTGACTAAAATCAATGGATTGTTACGCGTGTTAGTCCGAAAATTGGAAGAATTTTCTGACAAAAATATTGAATTTTCAAAATTGAATAAAAAAATACAAAACTATTTTGAAAATTACTATTTTGTTGGTGAACTTGAAAAAATTAAAGAGGTATATTCAGAAGATCCATTACGTGTCAAACATATTAGAAATTCTATCATACATTCACTTCAAGATGATAAAATGATTTTTAGAATTTATGACATTGCAAAAGATTTGAAGTGATTATTTTTTCTTTTTTAAAATTTTAGAATCTTTATCTTTTAGTTGTTTGTCCACTTCTGATTTTTTATCCTCGACAGCTTTGAAAACTTCTTGTATGAGTCCGTCCAAATGTCCATCTGAAACATCGGGAGATACGGATTCTGCAATATTATTAATTGCAGCGGAAATTTCTGAACTCACCTGTTCAAAACTTTCAGGATCTTCCGCAGCTGTTGCATATAATGCCTTTAAGTTATCAACCTGATTTAATACTTGATCAGTTAAAGTTAATTTATAATCTGCGCCATCTACTGAAATATCCTTTGTTATCATAAAATTTGTTCGAAAAGTAGGTTCTTAAAGTTTCTGACTATTAGAATACTATCATATCCAGTGCATGTGCATCACTAATCAGAGTGGTATGCCTTGAATTTACAACATATCCATTCTTAATTTCTTTTGTAGGAACCCATCTGTTTGTCGAGGTATAGTGTCTATCTTTGACTAGTCTTTTCTCTACTTCTTCTATATCTAATTCGCCTTCTTCGATTTTTTGTGTTTTAAGATGCTTAATTGTTATTATGACTTTGGTCACCTTTACCCTATCTCCAAATTTCCATTGCAAAGGTGTTGTTTCATCAGATACTTCGATTACTTTTATTTTCATTTCTTTATCGCCTAGAACATTTTTACTAATTAGCATACGTTCGTCAATAAAATCTGAGAAGCTCATACACAATTCAATAATTTGTCATTAATAAATAAAGACAAATTTTTTTCCACATAGTGCTAATTGGCTTTGGAACCTGTTTTTCGATGTTTAGATATGAATGGCATTTTGTAATCTTTCAAGTCCATTTTTTTCTTTTCCCCTTGAATTAAGGCATATGTGTCACCATCATATTTGCATACAATGTCTGTAGGATTCTTTTTTTCATTCCATACTTTGTAAAATTCTCTTAATTCTCTCTTTTCGTATTTACCTGTTCCAATCCTTTTTTTTGATAGAAATTTAAATGCAAGAATTACCTTTCTAGTTTTATACACTGTGAAATTATTTGTCCAACTTAGACATCGAATTATCTGATCAAATGGAACCATTAATGTAGTTCCTGTTCCAGATTTTGCTTCGATCGTGAATATCACGCTATCTTCATTATTGACACATAAAATATCAGGTAATGCTACACTTGGGGATCCTAACCTAAACGCTTTCCATCTTTCCAGTTTATTGAATCGTTTTACTAGTGTATCTTCCCAATTATATCCCCTCTGTCTTCTCGTCTGTGCAATTTTTTTAAAATTAAGCGATTTTGTTTTATTTTCAATTTTTAAATTAGATCTCATAAATTACATTCGTTTTATTGAATATAGTAATACAGGTTATTCCGTAATGACCAATTGCTAATTGTTTTCAACAATAAATGAATAATTTGGTTTAGAATTAAAAGATACATTCATTCTAACCGATTGACCTATTTTGGGTGTTGATTTAGTTGATATGTCTCCCAAAACACGTATGCCCTCATCAATCTCAATTAATCCAAAATATGTGGATTCTTTTTTTGAAAATTCCAATATTTTACCACGATTTCTAGACTCTTTCCAACTTGTTTTGTCATAACAAATGTGACATATTTCTTTCGGCGGCCATATTGTATTATTACAATTCTCACAATGACATATTTGAAATACTCCTTTTTCTAATTGTTCTTCAAAAAATGTCAATTTTTTAATACCATAATTGAACTTGATGTTCCTGCTGCAGACATGTTGTGAATTAACCCTGTTTCTGGATTAGAGATTTGACGCTTATCCGATTTTCCTTGAAGCTGATTTATAATTTCTATTGTTTGCGATATGCCTGTAGCTCCTAATGGATGTCCGGCTCCAATTAATCCTCCTCGAGGATTTACCATTCTATTTTCAGTATTGAATAAATTTCTAACAAATTCTCCACTTTTTTCATTAGATGTTATTCCTAATTCTGATAATGCCATTAACTCGCAAACAGAAAAAGCATCGTGCACTTCAACAACATCTATGTTTTTTGATTCAATTTTTGCCATTTTATATGCTGAATTCGCAGCTATTCTTGTACTTTCAATTTCATCAAGAATATTTTTTGTAAAACTCGCCGATGTAGTTTTTTGTCCAATTCCTGTAATCCAGATCGGTTGATCAGAATATGTTTTAGCTTTTTCTTCGGATGCCAATAAAACTGATGAACTTCCTGAACATGAACGTGAACAATCTAAAATTCTGAGATCATCCGTAATTTGTTTGGAATTCATTACTTCAGATATAGTCCTAGGCTCGTTACTGTATGCGAGTGGATTATCCATGGCTTGTTTGTGATTTTTAGCAGAAACTATGGCTAATTCCTCTTCAGTTGTATTGAATTTTCTTTTATGAGATTTAGTGAGCATTGAGCCCCAATAGATTGGATGTTCTAGGGAACCTCTAGATTTATCCCATTCTAAAACCTGTCCTGGATTGGTTGAAGACTCAACCCCTGAAACTAGTACTAAATCGGATAATCCTGAAGAAATGTATGCGTATGCAGAAATAATGGCGTTTGTACCTGAACTACAAAGATTTTCAATTGAATGTGAAATTTTAGGTCGTATGCCCATTGTTTCAGATAAAATTGCACCAAGATATTTTGAATTATTATTTGTAGAGACGAGAACCCCTTCAATATTATTTGAATCAGAATTATTTACAGATTGAATGCAACTACTAGCTGATTCAAAAAGTAATTTTTCAACATCATGGTTATCTTTTGAAAATTTTGTTTGTCCCGTACCCACTATTGCAACTTTATTCATTTAATCCTCCTGAAAATGTTTTTGTTAATAATTCAAATGATTCGTTTACATTGTCTATCGGATTAAACTGAATGATTGGTAAGTCTATGCCTGTATCTCGAAATAAATTCAGTTTTTTTAATCCCTCGTCAGGTGTACCTGCAATACATAAATCATCCAGCATTTTTTCAGATACCAATTCCTCCAAACCGTTCAATCCTGTTTTTTTATATTCGTCGTGAATAATTTGTGTCTCATTCGAGTATCCTGCTGTTTCTAAAAATTCCCGATAAATTTTTCCCACTGCGATGTAAAAACTAAGAGTTTTCTTTGCACGATTTCTGGCTTTTTCACCATCATTATGAATACAGGTTATTATTTGTAATGTAGTTTCAATCTTTTTCTTTTTCTGCATACGTGAAATTGTATTTTTCATCTCATGTTTGGGTCTTAAATAAAATATTACTCCGTCTGCAATCTCCCATGTCATTTCAACCATTTTTCTATTAATAGCTGCAAGATAGATTGGAATTTCTTTTCTTATTGGTTTTGTTAATAATGAAAAATCTTTTAATGAAAAAATTTCTCCAGAATAATTAATTTTTTCACCACGCATTGCCATGCGTATAATTTCTACATATTCCTTCATTCGTTGAACAGGTGATTCGAATGAATTGCCATGAAAATTTTCCACAATCGGTACACTACTAGTTCCCAATCCAAGTATTAATCTCCCATTTGAAATATTGTCGATTGTAGATGCGCCCATTGCAATTAAGCTTGGACTTCTAGAGTATATGTTGATAATCGATGATCCGATTTTTGAAAATGTGTTTTCTTTAGATGTAAGCCCTAACATGGAAAAATTCTCCATGCCCCACGTTTCAGGAATCCACATAACCTCGGGTTTTATTTTATTTAGTTTTTGAGAACATTCTAAAACTTCTTCAATTGAAAGCAATGACCCTAAACTGTAAGATAATCTTATCATTTGAAATATTTAGAATATTTTTTTGATTTTATTTCTTTTGAACATTCTTCAATATCTTTATGAGAGTCTATTGAAAACCAGAGAGCATTCTTGAATTTTACCGTTTCAAGAGACTTATTTTTTACCATTTTTGGAAAAACAATTCCCTCTAAACTTCCTTTTTTTGGAATTAATTTTTCAATATCTTTTGATAGGTGATATATTCCAGGATTCATCCAAACATTAGATACATCTTTTTTTTCATTGAATTTTAGAATTTTATTATTTTTAATATCCATTGTGCCAAATTTTGTTTTTAATTCATTGGCAGCAATCGTGTTTGTTTTTTTTAGAATTTTTTTTAGATCAATATTTGTAACAATATCTCCATTTAGTACTACAAATGATTCTTCATTTACATATTTTAGCGCTTTTTTAATCGCACCTCCTGTACCTAGTGGCGTATTTTCAGTTGAAAAAATTATGTCACATCCAAAATTTTTTTTCTTTTTAAGAAATTTTTCTATTAGATTTGATTTGTAGCCGCTGGAAATAATGATCTCTGTTATTCCATATTTTTTTAAATATTTTATGGTGCGTTCTATTAGTGGTTTATTGTTAATTGGAATTAATGGTTTAGGTATCTTATCTGTAATTGGACGTAATCGTTTTCCTCTACCTCCTGCTAAAATTATTGCTTTCATGTTAATTACTAATATTTTCTATTTTTTAACGTATGTTAAACTATATGATCATCTCAAAAGCAGTCAATCCAAAAAAGTAACCTACTAGCACCATAGTAACCCCCCATCCACATGAACCAAGTATTGTGTATAGCAAAAATTTCTTAATACTCATTTTTAATAATCCTGCAGGAACTGAAATCATTTCTCTAAAAACTGGAACCATTCGTCCAAATAGAACTGCTTTATCTCCATATTTCTCAAACCATTTTTCTACTCTGTCTAACTTTTTTTCAGAAATTCTAACTTTGTTTAGGTATTTCAACAATGCTGTTCTACCTAATTTTAGAGCTATTAGGTAGATGACTGTGGAACCGATTGATGCACCTAATCCTCCGACAATGCCTAACAGTACGGCTTCTGCAACACTTAGACCATTTTGTGATGCGATAAATCCTGCAGTTGGAAATACTGCCATGGTGGGAATTGGTGGAATTATAGTTTCAATTAATGCTGCAACGAATACGCCTGTGTACAAGTACTCTGAAAGTAAATCGGCAATCCATTGAACCAATACTTGTAATTCACTCATTATCTTTTTTCTCAGTTATGTAGTAGTGTAATTCTGTGTAACATTCTTTACAATACTCTTCAAATTTAGTATGTTCGCAATCATAACCTTTACTAGTATTTTCTCCGCATTTTTCACATTTTTGCATGTGAAATCTAATTTGATGACTTTTTTATTTTTATTGCACCTAATGCGATTTGGAAAATTCCTGGTGCAAACAACATTGCAATTGATGACATTGGGTCTCTATCTACGCCTTCAGGTGCTGGGCTTCCAACCATTGCCAATCCTCCGATTAAAATCAATACACCTGCGACTATTATCATTGCACCTAATCCTTTAGATGATTCCTTAAGTGATATGAAAAATGCAATTATCGGTAAAAGCAATGCGGGTCCACCCAAGCCCATACCTCTTTGCATGTCATTTAATGGTAGGAATCCTTCGTGGTCTGCATTACTCATTGCAACTGCGACATCTGCACCATAAAGTACTAACAATCCAATAGCGATTCCAGTAATTACTACAGATGCTTTTAGTAACATATTGATTTTTGAAATCAAGTATTAATAAACCATTTTGGTAATTCTAGAACTAATACTAGGTTTGTTTTGGCTCAATGACCAAATTTTTCTTCAAATCTTCTATCTGATTAAATAATTCGTCGATTCCTTTATTTTCTTTGTCCACTATGTTAACATGACCAATTTTTCGTTGGGGTTTTGATTCTAATTTCCCATACATTTTCAGATAGATATTGTCTTGTTTTTTTATTAATACATTATATTCACCTTGAAATGTTTTAGGTCCTAAAATATTGTACATGATGGTAGGGGATTTTATCGATGAATCACCTAAATCCATTCCCAAAATTGCTCTAAGGTGTTGTTCAAACTGTGATGTGTTACAGGATTGTAACGTGTGATGCCCCGAATTATGAACTCTTGGGGCAATTTCATTTATCAAAATCTCATCATCTTTTGTGACAAACATTTCTATACCGAAAACACCTGCTCCGTGTAACATTTCCATAGTTTTTTCAGCAATTTTTTCTGCTTGTTGTTTTACATTTTCAGAAACTCGACCAGGAGCAATTGTAGTTCTTAAAATATTATTTTCATGAATATTTTCTACTACTGGGTATGTTGCAATTTTGCCTTTTGTATTTCTTGCAGCTATTACTGAAACTTCTTTTTCAAATTTTACAAACTTTTCCACCATCAAAGATTTACCGGCAAACAAATCTAATGCATCATCTATGTCGGATTTTGAATTAATTTTATAATTTCCTCGTCCATCATATGCATCTCTTCTTGTTTTTAATAATAATGGTAGTCCCATTTTATCTATCATTTGATTTATTTCATCTTTATTTTCAACTTTTTCAAAATCTGCAACTGCGATAGAATTTTCTTTTAAAAATTGTTTTTGAAGTAATTTGTCTTGAATAATTTTTAATGTATCTGGAGATGGATTGATTTCGGTATGTTCTTCTAATTTTTTTAAGACATCACTATTGCCAGATTCAATTTCATATGTTATAATGTCTGATAATTCAGATAATTTTCTTATTGCATCTTCATCTTTAAAATCCGCGATGATTTGTTGAGCTCCAACTTTTGCTGCAGGACAATTCTCTGTAGGATCTAAAACTATGATCTTCGATATGGCGTCCAAATTTTGTGCCGCTTCTGTAAGCATCATTCCTAACTGCCCTCCGCCAATTATCCCTAAAATTTTACTCATACTGTAAAACAAATTTTGTATTACTAATAGTTTAGCCGAAAATTTTTGATTAAAATTGTTTAAAAATAGCAAAAAGTATGAAAAATTATTGGTAACAAAAAAACCTCTTGTTGGAATAATCATGGGCTCAAGCTCAGATAGTCGCATAATGCACGGTGCCGCCGAGATATTAGATTCATTTTCAATACCTCATGAAGATCAAATTATTTCTGCACATAGAACACCTGAAAGATTAAATGAATATGCCAAGCATGCTGAAAAAAGTAAATTCAAGGTAATTATTGCAGGTGCAGGTGGTGCGGCACATCTTCCGGGAATGATTGCATCTCATACAACTATTCCCGTTATCGGAGTACCGATAATGGTGTACAACGATAAACAAATGAAAAAAACGGATAAAAACAAATACTCTGCATTCGGAGGTCTTGATTCTCTTTTATCCATTTCAGAAATGCCTACAGGTTCCCCTGTTGTAGCTGTAGGGGTGAATAAGGCATCTAATGCAGGAATTTATGCATTGAAAATACTGGGAAATTCCTATCCTGAAATTAAAACAAAATTGAAGAAGCATAAATTTGACCAATACACTTCAGTCCTAAAAGAATCTGAAGAATTGAAAAAATTAGGTTTATCTAAATTTGTGAAAAAAAAGTTTCGTTAAGACATTACTTGAAATTTAATATTTTTTTCTTGTAAGTGATTTATTAGTTCATTTGATTGATTTTGGTCCTCGGTTTCAAGACTAATTGTAACTCCTGCAGATCCTGCACTAACATCTGTACTTAACCTATCATGAATTACTTCAACAATATTTACATTAATTGAAGATATCTCATCTACTAATTCTTTTAATGCGCCTGGTTTATCTTTTAAAAGAACTGAAATTTTCAACATTCGTCCCATTCCAGATAATCCTTTAGATACAATTTGTCCTAACAAATACATGTCGATATTACCTCCACATAGAATTGGGACTACTGTTTTTCCTGCTTCCGGTTTATGTTTCAAAATATATGCCAATGCAACTGCACCTGCAGGTTCAACAACTGCTTTAGAACGTTCCATCAAAAGAAACATTGCATTAATTATATCGCTATCATCTACAGTTACAATTTTATCAATTTTTTCCCGAACTATTTCAAAAGTTAATTTACCAGGAGTTTTTACAGAGATTCCATCTGCAATAGTAGTATTTCCACTAACAGTTTCAAGGGCATTTTTTTCTATCGATTTTTTCATTGCAGGATATGCACTTGATTCAACACCTATTATTTTCACATTTGGGTTTTTTTCTTTAACTGCAGTTATTATTCCTGCCACCAATCCTCCACCTCCAATTGGAACATAAATCTCATTTACGTTTGGAAGTTGTTCAATTATCTCTAGACCGATAACTCCTTGGCCTGCAATTACATGCGAGTCGTCAAATGCATGAATTATCGTTGCATTTGTTTCAGATGATATTTTTTGAGCATGTGCCCAAGATTCATCGTAAGTTAATCCTTGCAATATTACATTAGCGCCATAACCTTTTGTCGCAGCTACTTTTGCAGGAGAAGCTGTTTTTGGCATTACAATTGTACAAGGAATATTTTCAATATGTGATGCAAATGCAACTCCTTGTGAATGATTTCCTGCGGATGCTGCAACCACTCCTTTACTTTTTTCATCATCAGTTAATGATTTAATTTTATAATATGCGCCACGAATTTTGAAAGAGCCCGTTTTTTGTTCATATTCATTTTTCAGATATACGTTGGCTCCACAAATCTTGCTAAATGTTTCGGAGAACTCTAGAGTTGTATTTCGAATTACCTTGCTTTGAGTTTCTCGTGCTTTTATTACATCATCATATGTTACCGTCATGGAATTGTTACAAATTCCATACATAATTAATTGTTTGAAATGAATTGATTTTTAGATTCGTGCCTATCTTTTTCATAATCCCTAAATACGTGCGATCAAAATGTAAATTATTAATCAAGAGGTACAACTCCCCAAGGCATCAAGCCTATGTACCCTTGATTAAGAATTATTTTCTAAAACTACGTCTAAAATTTTTGTAATGTTTTGTTTGATCAAAAGTTTATTGTGTTCATCTATTTTCGTTGCATCAACTAATCCTTGCTTTGCACCGTTGTCCACATATTCTAAATCTATGTTACACAAACATCCCTCTTCCCCATTTACAAGTTTTTGCTCATCAATCATTACTGAGGTTGTATGAAATGTTTCTATCAATAAATTATCTAATTCTCTGAACAATTCATTTTTCTGACCTTGTACATCCACTACTTCTGGCTGTGAGTCGTCTATCATTATTTTAATTTTTTTTGCTAATTCTTCGTCATTATAAAA
Organism: Candidatus Nitrosopelagicus sp.; assembly: GCA_028343215.1. Taxonomy (GTDB): domain Archaea; phylum Thermoproteota; class Nitrososphaeria; order Nitrososphaerales; family Nitrosopumilaceae; genus Nitrosopelagicus. The sequence goes on from JAOLYB010000002.1 coordinate 80,845, forward strand.
TAACTCAAATAATTCTTGTTTTGGCATATCTTTGAATCCTAATTCATTTAATTTTTCAATTATTAATCTCTCGCCTTCATCTTCATATTTTGATTCGGAGTTTCCATTAATATCAATTAACTCTGCTAATTTTTTTTGTAATTCAATCACCCGTTGTATTGGCTTGTAATATAGTAAAACATGGTACTGTAATGATGCATGTAATGATAGGATATAATCTCCAATTCTAATTTCAGATTTTGTGAATATACGTCTTAGATCTTCGTCTGAAGAATATGTGACCCCTTGAGAATTCCATTCAGACAAATAAGATTCAAATCCTGCAAAAAATGTTTCTACATTTTTGATATCAAAGGTTTCAACTTTCTTAGTTGTACTATCTCCTAACATCACATCGCAACTTACACTCCTCGTAACATTAATAATTTTTTTTAAATATTCTCCTTGAATTTCTTGGTTAATTTTATTTAATTCCAAAACAAATTCGTTATTTGAAGGATTTCCTATTCTCATAGGATTTCTTTTAATTACTTCCTTAAATTGTAATCATTTATGGAAACATATTCGGATATTCTGTGCCACTTAAAACACGAATTTGTAAAATTGTATAAAGGAAATAGCCACACTACTGAAATTTTACCAAATCTACCTGATGAATTACTACAAATTGAAAGTAAACAACTTTTATTATTACACGAATTCCTTGACGCCAATCCAATTTATTCAAATCACATATCTACAAAAATTTCAGATAAGGGGTATACAATTTTTGAAGGAGATTTGAATAATTACTGGATAGATAGTATTAAACACGATACTAGTTATGCACCATTTTATCCTACATGGATGTTATCTGCATGGGTTTTAGCACTAACTGCACAAAATCTAGGATTTGAACAAATTATCGATATTGGTTCCGGGGATGGTCGTATCGCATACTGTGGTAAAGTTTTAGGATTAGATTCAATCTCAATTGAAATCGATGAAAATTTAGTAAATATGCAGGAAGATTTGTCACTGAAAACAGGAGTCAAGTTTAATCCGGTATGCTCAGATGCAACAAATTATGATTTTAAAAAAATCCCTTCAAAAAAATCTATTTTTACTATAGGTGGAGTTCCAGAAATTGGAGAAGTTTTGGCAGAATCTGTTATTCAAAATGCATTAAAATCATCACATATTGAAAATTCTTCATTCGTACTAACTGGAAGTCATTCTCATCGGGAATTTTCCAGAGATAAAACTCATTTTGGATGGGGGACTTCAATTAAAAAATTGGAATTAACTGTGGTATCAACAATTTCTTTACCAACATATTGGACCATGGATCAAGACTTTGAGACACCGTATGTTTTCACAAAAAAAGAATAAAACACAGTGATTTTTTAATAATATGATAATGGAAAATAACGACGATTCTGTATTACCTTCTACAAGTTCAGAACAAGAGGATACTAATCAGAAAGGTAGTGTTGTAGATATGATGCTTGGTAAAAGCAGTGAGAAGGTGATAGATTCTGAAACAATGATTCAAGAAACTCAAAAAAGAATTTGGAGTTCATTGAAAAAAGGAATAGAATATGATGCAACTGTGGATAGATCAGATGCATATCTTAGGCAACATGTACATGAAAAACAATCGATGGTTGTAATGTATGTGGATTTGGTAGGTTCTACAGATATTACATTAACATTGCCTGAAGAAAAGGTTGCAATAATAATTAGTTCATTTGCACAAGAAATGGCATTTGCAGTTAAACATCATGGAGGATTTGTTTTAAAATTTGTAGGTGATGCCGTAATCGGATATTTTGTTCATGCAAGCTCATTGATTGCTGCAGATAATGCAATTAGTGCTGGAAAATCAATGATAAAGATTATTCAAGAAGGCATAAATCCAATTTTGAACCAATATGATTATCCAGATTTATTTGTGAAAATTGGTATCGATTTTGGAACCAACATGATTGTCAGATATGGGTCTGATGCTGAAAAATCTCATGTGGATCTTTTAGGCCCTGCAATGAATATTGCAGCAAAAATTCAAGGAAAAGCAAAACCTCAAGAAATTTTGATAGGAGAAGATGTCTACAATCGCATTCATCCTTCATTACGAAAAGAATTTTCAAAGAAGATTTGGGATGAAGACGAATGGAAGTATCACAGTAGGGAAACTGGAGAATTGTACCCTGTTTATTATCATTCAGATTAGATTGTGAACTTGTCAGGACATTCTACATGTTCATAATGGTGCTCGGTAAATTGTTCGTCTACAACATACATTACAATTTTGTGTAATTCGACATCTCGGATTATCTTCTCACATTTTAGACACCTTTTCACTTTATCGTGTTGCATGAAACAATCAAAATTCATGATCGCTATAAGGATCTGCGATCAGAAGAATATGACTAAAAATTGACGTTTGTTCACAATTTGAGCACAAAGGCAACATACGAATGCTAAAATATTGTTCAAAACCCATGGTTATCATGGATATGGGATTCTTTAATCATAAAAAAACACCATTTAACACTGCAGATGTAAATCATGGTCCAGAGGATTCGGTACGATACCCTCCTGCAAGCAAACCTCCTACAGGCGTTACAGGAATCCAAGAAATCCGAGAAAAATTTAATCGAAGAAATGCCTCCCTAATGCCAAACCTCGAAGATTTTAATCAAATGTTTCGTCAACATGCAGACGGTTTGCTAAATGGGTCTGAATCAATATTTCCTCCAGGCCATCCACTTTACAATAAAGAAAAGTCATTTTCACTCTTAAAAGAGGCAAATGATAAACTACTCAAAGAAAATCTTGAGTTAAAAAAACAAATTGAGAAATCTGACAAAAAATCATCACAGTCTAATTTTTAATAAATTTTTCATATTTTTCCATAATTTTTTCCAAATTCACAAATTCTAATTCTGAAATACTCTCTTTTTCTAATATATTTTTAAGAATTAGTCTTTCGGAAGTTTCAAGATAATTGATGGCATCAGATTGAAGTATTTTGTTAATTTTTTCTTTAGTATCAGCACTCATTTTCAAAAATCAATATTTAATGTGGTTTATTAATTATGGAGCATTTTACCCAATATGGATAGTCGTTCATGGGCAAAAACAGTCACACAGAATAGGAAGAAATGTGAAAAAATTTTAGAGAGTTCAAAGGATGTACGTTATGCAGGTGTTTTCAACGAATATGGACGTACAATATCTGGAAAAATTAGACCTGGCGTGAAACCTATTTTTTCACCAGATTCCGTACGTCATGAATTTTTTGCAATTGCCACTATGATGAGATTAAGAGAAAAAACATCAAAAACATTAGGCGATGTGGAGATTATTTCCATAACTCACAAAAAAATCAATATTTTATTATTTTATAAAAATAGGATAACATACTATGTCACTATCAATAAAAAAAATAAATTGAATACACTGTTGATAAATAAAATAAGGAAAATAATTACTCGGGCGTAAATCCTACATATCCGGAAGTTTGTCTGTCTTTATTTTCTGAAAAATCAGGTTCAAATAATGAAATCATATATCCATCAGGATCTAAAATTATTGCATTTTTTCCTGCTTGCCGTTCTTGGACATCTCGGTATACCTCTATGTTTGCAGAAGATAACTCATCTATTGCAGAATTTAAGTCGCCCACAGTTAATCCAATTAAAATTCCATTTTCTTTTGATGAACTTGTATGCGACGTGGTAATAGATGCTGGATGTAAACTTAATACGCCTCCAGATTGCTGCCCTAAATCTACCCAATTACGCCTTTCATTTTTTATTGGCATTCCTAAAATTTCGTGATAAAACTTAATCGAGACATCCAGATCTTTCACTTCCAATATTATATTCCCGATGCGTTTAATGTTCATATCCCCTAAACATCATTATTGGTTATAAGATTTTAGGGATTTACTTCGACCATAGTCTCAGTTCTCTCTACTCCAGGAATTTTTTGTATCTCGGTTGTGACATCTTTTATTTCTGATAATTCTTCAACCTCAATTACGGCTACGGCATCAAATTGGCCACTAACAGGAAATGATTCCGTTATTTTATTTATTTTTCTTAATCTTGCAGCTATCAATTTCTTTGGAGATTTTACAAGTATAACTGCTCTTACCAACCTAAATCCACCTCTACTTCGATTAATGTTTCCGTGTTTACAATTTCTTTCACATTTTTTAAATCAATAACAACATTGTTGATGTCATCTATTGATGAGTTTAAAATTACCGATATGTCTGCTCTGCCTGTAACAACCATGATGTCTTTTGAGATTTTTCTTTTTTTCCTTAAAATTTGAACTACTTTATCCACCATACCCGGTTTTACAGTAATCATGCATAATGCTTTCATGTATTAGACATCATATTGTATGTGAAAAGGATTTCTAATCAGAACTTGCTTCTTGAGAACGAGCCTCTTCTAAATATGCACGTCTTTCTTCCAACTCACTTTCTTTATCTACGGATAAATCATCATCAACTATAACTATTCCAGAATCTAAAGATTCAGATTCTGATTTTTTCTTAGATGCCTTTTTTGTTGTCTTTTTGGCGACTTTTTTTGTTGTCTTTTTGGCGACTTTTTTTGTTGTCTTTTTCTTTTCTGCCATGTGATTCGATGAAAATCCGAATATCATCTTATTAAATATTTCATTATGAAGAATTATAATGCCGAGGGGGAGATTCCGTCAACCTGTTCAATGCCGACATGCCTAATCAACTTCGATCTATACTGGTGATGTCATATTTGACATCTTTATGACTAGAAAATGATGTTGATTCTACAGAATTATTGAGTTTAATATTTTGGAATATACATTCCCTTCCCTTTACATTTCTGCCAAATCTCTTGCAGAATATGTAGGGTGTGATCTAGTTTGTCCATTCGTTTTCGATTGGTTTCAACATCTTCCTTTAATTTTCTATATTCTTCAAATGTAAAATCCCAATCAATACCAGCTTTACGTGCCTCATTAGCAATTTGTAACTCCATTAGCTGTTCTATGGTTTGTTTTTCATTTGCACCTTTTCGATAAATATTGATGTACTTTTTTTCGTTGTTAACATGAGGGACCATTTCATCATGTTTTTTTGCGAGAGTTTCAATTTTCTTCCGTAACTCTCTTGATTCTTTTGCTAATTCATCATATTTTGATGTGAGAGTTTTTTCAAAATTATCCATAATCTAAAATCCTGGTTGGAATCCTGCATCCATGAATCCGCCGCCGTCACCTGAATCTCCAAAATCACCCCCTTCAGCAGGTAAAACACCACCGGCATCAGTATAACCTTGATCATACGCCATGTTCATGTCTTGCATGTACATTTCAGAATTCATACCCATGTTTCCCATCATCATTGCCATCATGGAACCATTTACGAATCCCATTATGATGAACAATGGAAAATAACTAATGTTGTTTTCAACTTTTTTCTGAAACAATTGTTTATTTTTACTGTCATAAGCAGAACTCATCTCTTTCCATACACTCTCTAATTCTTTACGTTTTTTCTCAAGAATCTGCTTTCCTTTCTCAGTCAATTCAAAAGGATCGTCTACCTTTCGTAATCCAAGATTTGCTTGATATTCCCTAATTCTTTGTTCTGCTTCTGAATCCATTATTCGTTGTAGTCTTGCAACGTATTGTTTGAATTGTGGCGTATCTTTTTGTCTCTCTAGTTTTTCCTTTTCACTAAAAGTTAATTTTCTATCAAGTTTCTTTATCAAACCCAAGCGATATAATTTTTCAGTACTATCCAACCCTTCCATCAACCCAACATTCAAACTCAAGAGTAGATTCTCTCTCCGTTCAGATTCTAGCAAAGTATAGTCAACAGTGTTAAGATTTTCAATTTCTTTTGAAAATTCCCTCTCTTTCTCTATCTTTTCTTCCTCTGATGGTTCTTTCTTTTTTTCTAATTTTTCAAGATATTCTTTTTCATATTTTTCGAGGTCTTCTTTATCCACGCATGTTATTCGTGTAGTTTTTGATAAGATTTTCTGTGTTGGAGGAACAGGGGGGCTTTGAACAAGATGTACAATGCCGAGGGGGTGATTTGAACTCCCGACAGCCACGTCTTCAGCGTGGTGCTCTCCCAGGCTGAGCTACCTCGGCATGAAAAACTTGCGAATTAATTGAAATTAAAGCGTATCCTTTCAAGGATTCCAAACTATGTCTGGTATTTTCTTTCGGTTGTTAATTGAACGTGCTAATACGAACATTAGATCTGAAAGTCTATTCAAGTATATTGCTGCATCACTGTTTATTTCTTCATTTTTAGACAATGCCACTACATGAGTTTCTGCTCTTCGAGATATCGTTCTAGATAAATGAATGATTGATGCCAATAGCGTGCCCCCCGGAAGAATAAAACTAGTCAAAGGTTCTAACTGAGGTTCCAATAAATCAATTTTTTGTTCTAAGAATGTGATCATTTCAGGAGTCGTCCTAATTTTTTTATCGGACATGTTTGGATTTGCAAGATCTGAACCAACGATAAATAAATCATTTTGAATTTTAATCAAAATGTCTTTAATTTCAGGATCCAATTCTAGAGATAGTGCAATTCCTAGTGACGAGTTTAATTCATCAATTGCGCCGTATGACATTATTCGTTCATCAGATTTCCAGACTCTCGAATTATCGAATAGTGATGTTTTACCTTCATCTCCTGTCTTTGTGTATATCTTCATAAAATTTTGGATAACGCATACGTATTAAGGGTATGTTAAAATTTACATGGTGCCAACTCTATTCATCATGATTGAAGTGGATGAAGGAAATGAATTATTTCTTAAAAAAAAATTTAAAGAATCTATTGAAAAATATGAAATAGTTTTAGAGCAGGAACCAAATAATTTAATCGCTTTAAACAATAAAGGATATTCATTAAGTAAATTAAAAAAATATTCTGAAGCATTATCTTGTTATGATGAATTCCTAAAAAATCACCCAGATGATAAAACCGTATTGATAAATAAAATTTCGATATTCAGAAAAACCAATGAATTTCATAAAGCGATAGAAATTTGTGATTATTTATTGGGAAAAAATCCTGATGAGACAATTGTATTATATCATAAATTACGCATTTTGAAAAAATTAGACAAGTTTACCGAATCTAACTCAATTTGCATAAAATTACTGAATATTTATCCTGAAAATGCGGATGTTTTGTATGATATGGCATCAAATTTTTTAAAACTAAACAATATTGAACAATTTTTCAAATTTCTTCAAAAAGCGGTAAATGTAATGCCCAATTTGAAAAATAAATCTAAAAACAATAAAGAATTTGAAAAAGTTTTCATGAATGAGAGATTTAGGGATATCACATCATAGCAAAGAACCTTATTAAAAAGAAATTGAATAAAGTGTTATGATTTCTGAATTCTTTTTTCAGATTGCGGAATTAAAAAAATTACCGCGGTCCGGATGGAAAATAAAAGTAGGGTTAAAGGATTCAGAGTCGGTTGCAGAACATTCCTACATGATGTCTGTAATGTCAATGGTATTATCCGATATGAAATCTCTTAATTCTGAAAAAGTGCTTAAAATGGCCATCTTACATGATTGGGCTGAATCAAAAATAGGTGACTTTATGCCTGAACAAATTGGATATGATAAAAAATCTGAATTAGAAAACTATGCAATGAATGAAATTTTAGAATCACTCCCACAAAAAATTCAGAAGGATTATACGAATATCTGGAATGAGTTTTTGGGTAGAAATACACCTGAATCAAAATTGGTCCATGAATTAGATAAACTAGAGATGGCACTACAGGCAAAAATATATGAAAAAGATACAGATCCTGAAAAAGTCAAACCATTCATCATTTCTGCAGTTGAGCAAATAATGGATCCGGATGTAAAGAAGATCTTAATGGACATCTTAAAATAAATACAAATTTAGTTTTTAGTATAGAATTATGTCTGAAAACAATGAGGAATTGATTAAAGCACAAAATGAATTAATTGGAATTTTATTTGAGATTATAAAACGTCTTCAATCCAATAATGATTTGGATGCAGAGTATTTTCAAATTATTAGTAAAAAAATTAGAACTGAAAATGAAAATTCAAGATTGGAAAAAATTACCAAAGAGCGTGAAGATAATGCAGAGATTGTTTCAAGATTGTTAAAACAGATAGAATCTAATTAATTACCGCAACTACACGAGTCGCCATCATTACAAGTATCATCTACAATTCTAAACTTGTTTGTTTGCTCAAATTTTGATTGAGCATAATGTGAAATATTCACAATTCGTGATCTAACCTCTTTTACATTCCAACTACCTTCATTTTCAAACCATGATTCAATTTCATCAACGTCATACCTTTCGCCGTTTTCATTAATTTCTTTAAAAATTTGTTTTATGAGCGATTCATTTTCAGATGTTAAATCAGATTTATCTTCAACCAATGTTGTAATTTCGTTTAAACGCATTATTGTTGTATTTAGTAGTGGCATAGAATTGTTAATTTATATCGCTTTTATAATATTTCTATCATATGCAATATTTCCAAGCGTTAAAGATGGGTCAAAAAAGAGTTGAGGCGTCACGTGCATATCTGAACTCAATATCTAATGATAGAGCAATGCCTGCATTAGCATTAAGAGATAACAAAACTAACGTATGGGAACCTGTTGGGGAAGAAAATCTCTATGCAGTAGTTGATGAATCATCCGGATTCGTGTTAACTGACTCTAGTGGATATATTATTGCAATATGTGATTCAAAAGGCACCTCAAAATCACTAGTTCAGAGTCTTAACCAAGAACAAAAAGATAACATTGTAGAATTATTGAAAAAAGATAACATTGTAGAGTACAAAGGCAAAGTAGCTTTACCTGTGTAGATTTTATTAATGCCGTCTATTATCATACTAAGATGAACAAATATTCTAAAATCATCGAGGTTAGAGGTCATCTCATAGATTCATTGGTTTTAACAAAAATCTTTGATAGAGTGATGGATCTCGAAGGAAAATTTGAAGTTATGAGAATAACTGTTGGAAAACTGAAAACAGATGAAAGTTATGCAAAATTACGAGTTATTGGAAAAAATAGTTCACATCTGAATGAAATAATGACTGCATTACACAGAGAAGGTGCAACTACAAAAACCCAGAAAAAATGTAAGACAAAAACAGCTACAAAAAATATGGTATTTCCAGATAATTTTTACAGCACCACAAATAATCATACATCAATTTATCACAATGGAAAATGGATTAATGTAGATAACATGATGATGGATAAGTGCATCATAGTAAAAGGAAACAAGGCAGCTTGTGTTCCAATTAGAGAAGTTAGAAAAGGAGACAAAGTTGTTGTAGGGGAAGATGGAATTAAAGTTACAACCCCTGAACGTCCAAGAGAGGGAATGAATGTTTTCCAATTCATGGGGAGTGGAAGTTCTAGTGAAAGGCCAACTCAACACATTGCACGTAAAGTTGCAGAAGATATCATCCGAACAAAAAAACAAGGTGGGAAGATTGTGTTAGTTGGAGGTCCAGCAATCGTACACACAGGTGCAGCTGATGCCGTTGCAAAATTGGTTAAATCAGGACACATAAACGCGGTATTGGCAGGAAATGCACTGGCAGTACATGATGTCGAATATGCAACACTTGGTACTTCATTAGGAATGAAAGTTAAAGATGGAACACTGGCAGTAAGAGGTCATAGAAATCATATGGATGCGATAAATTCAGTATTCAAAGCAGGCTCATTAAAGAAAATGGTGCAGCAGAAAAAATTAACACGTGGAATAATGTATGAATGTATTAAGAAAAAAATTCCATTTGTCCTAGCAGGCTCATTGAGAGATGATGGACCGTTACCAGATGTAATTACAGATATCGCAGTAGCTCAAAAAGAATACAAGAAAGTTCTGAAGGATGCAAACATGGTCATCATGGTATCTACAATGCTACATTCAATTGCTACAGGCAACATGCTTCCAGCAAATGTCAAGGTAATCGTAATTGATATCAATCAACCAACTGTGACGAAACTTATGGATAGAGGAACGTGGCAAGCATTAGGAATTGTATCTGATGTAGGTGCATTTCTACCAATGGTCGCAAATCAAATTGGAGGTAAGAAATGACAGTAAAAGAAATTGAAAATATTGATTTTGAAAAAGGAGATGGACTTGTTCCAGTAATTGTTCAAGATTCAGATTCAAAAGACGTACTTACCCTAGCATATACAAACAAAGAATCACTAGAACTAACTAAAAAAACTGGAAATTCATGGTTTTGGAGCCGTTCTAGAAATAAACTATGGATGAAAGGTGAAGAATCTGGAAATACACAGAAAGTGAAAAAAATACTAGTGGATTGTGATTCAGATGCAATAATTTACTTGGTGGAACCATCAGGTCCTGCATGTCATCTTGGAGAACAAACTTGTTTTCATAACGATATGAAATCTTAGAATTCTTTGATTTGTTTTAACAATTCTTTACTCTTATGAAGTACATTTTCAGGATAACAGTTTAACATCCACCCATTATCTATCTTTGAAAACTTCATGTCTTCACACGTTACATCATATTCTTCAATACTGTTATCAAATTTCCAATCAAATCCATTTCTTATTGTGATTTCGGGGTAATTATGTCCCCTTACCAAAGATATCTCCCACAATTCCTCATCAAAATTAACTTCTGCATACAATGCGTTTGGGTATAGATAGATTACATTTGGATGCGATAATATTGCATCAAATTCTATTGACGTAACATATTCGTTATGTAGTAAAATAATTTTTTCATATGTAGAAAGAATTTCAGGATTCTGATGAATTGAAATATCTGTTATAATTTCATAATCTAAGAGATTTAAAACTTGAAGACCATTAGCACTTGATGTGAATAGAGGATTATACTCATCTTCCAGTTTCACGGTCAAGCAATCATCATCACGAAATAATACTCCGTGAAATTCCCTATCACAGTCTCCACGATAAAATGTATAAAACCCAGGTTCAGAATAGGCAGCTGCCGTAAAGATTGGAAAAACAACAGCAGTTTTTTTATCATTTCTTAAATCATCATAAATCATAGTGTTTGATTCGTCGAGTTCATAGAGAACATCACGCCAAATTTTCTCCCCATTAATAATTTCAAAATCATTTTCATATGCCATTACTTTGAATAATGATTTAACATTTGTTTGAATTAACGTTTGAGAATTTTCAGATTTTGGAATTTGTTTTATTTCAATAATTTCAGCAGTTTCATTAGAGAATACTACGAAATATCCACCAATTGCAATTATTAAAATTACAATTGGAATTATGATTAAGATTAGATTCATTGATTTAATTTTGATTTAATTAATTCAAGAGTTTTGACAGGATCAGCTTTACCTTTTGTTTTCTGCATTACTTTTCCAACTAGGAAATTCACTGTTTCAGGACGTTCTTTTGCATCAATTACTGCCTGTTTTTCTTCTTCAAAAATTTGAGATATTATGGTATCAATTTCCGATGAATCAGAAACCTGACCCAAGTCCATTTCGTCCAATACCTCTTTTGTATCCTTGCCTGATTTCATAATTTCTTGAAGTGCAACCTTTGCAGAATTGCGAGTTATTGTTTTAGAGTTTATTGCATCAACCAAGTCAGATAGGTGTCTAGAAGTAATCTTTGAATTTTGTTGTTTTTCTTTAGTATCTATGAAACCTATCACATCAGTTGTTATTAGATTTGCAATATCTTTTGCATTATGATCAGAGTATGCATTTTCAAATAATTTTGAATAGTATCTGTCTGATGCTATAATATCTGCAACCTGTGGTGCGATATCGAATTTTTGAATATATCTTTCTTTTTTAGAACTAATACTTTCAGGCATATTTTCTTTTAATCTATCTCTTGTACTTTGATCAATTGTTACCCAAGGTATGTCATTTTCTAAGAAGTATCTGTAATCTTGGTCTTCTTCTTTACTTCTAGAACTAACTGTTATCTTTCTTCTATCATCCCAGTGTCTGGTTTCTTGAGCAATTTCGATATCTCTTTCAAACAAACTTTGTTGTCTTGTAATTTCAAAGTGTAATGCTTTTTCCAGGTCATGGAATGAACCTATATTTTTAATTTCAACTTTATTTCCTCCTTCGATTGAAACATTTCCATCTGCACGCATTGCACCTTCTAAACCAGGTTCTGCAACCCCTAGGTTTTCCAGTAAATCCGATAAAATATTCAAAAATACTCTAACTTGACGTGGGCTTTCAAAATCAGGGTCTGTCACAATTTCAACTAACGGAGTTCCTGCACGATTGTAATCTACAAGCGTGATTTTAGTTCTTTCAGATGCACCCTCGTAAATTATTCGTCCAGGGTCTTCTTCTAATTGAATACGTCTAATCTTGATTTTTTTATCTTCAACACTGACATATCCCTCTCCTCCCACACTCATATCTCCATAAACATTGAGTTGTGTAATTTGAAAATTTTTTGGTAAATCTGGATAAAAATAATTTTTTCTAAAAAATGCAATTTTTTCAGGAGTATCACAAGTTAATGCAAGTGCAATACTGGTTGCAGATTCAACTGCTTTTTGATTTAATCTAGGTAATGAGCCGGGTAACCCCATACATACAGGACAAATGTTATGGTTTGCTTCAAACTCCCGGTAATTTGCCTTACATGAACAAAATAATTTACTTTCTAACTTTGTTAATTGACAGTGGATTTCCAGTCCTATTTTTGTCATAATGGAACCTCCGGTAAATTGGTCTTTGATTCTAATGCATATGCAGATTGGAATAGTGACTTTTCGTTCAAACTATTTGCCATAATCTGCATTCCTATAGGAAGTCCATTAATCACACGGTATGGAACGGAAATTGCAGGCTTGCCAGTAAGATTTGCAGTAACGGTATTGTAATCTAACAACATTAGCGTTACAGGATCATCAATTTTTTCTCCAAATTTAAATGGCTGTACAGGTGCAGTAGGTGAAATAAGATAATCAAATTTTTCAAACGCTTTATTGATTTCAGAGATTAATTTTGATTTCACTTTTAGTGCCTTTAAGAAATATTTGCCTGCATGCCCTGCAGATGGTACAAATCCTCCTAGAATAATTCTACGTGTTACTTCTGGTCCAAATTTTGCCCGTGATTTAGATATGTAAGAATTGTATTCATAGCCTTCCGATTCTAATTCATAACCATAACGTATGTTATCATAACGTGCCAAATTACTACCCGCTTCAGTTGAAGTTATCGTATAATATGCAGCAACAGTGTAAGGGATGGTAGGAAGTGTTACTTCTTCACATGAAGCACCCAAACTTTCAAAATCTCCTATAGCATCTTTTGTAGCTATGGAAACTTCTGAGCTTAAACCTTCAGACGTGGTCATTTCTTTTATAATTCCAATTTTCTTGCCTTCAATTCCATCTTCAATATTTTCCAGATAATTCACATTATCATTATTAATTGTGGTATCATCATTAGCATCTTGACCAGCAATTATGTTTAACAAAAATGCAGAATCTTTTACAGTTTTTGTCATTGGACCAATCTGTTCAATACTATTTGCATAAGAAATCAGACCATATCTGCTGATTAATCCATATGTTGGTTTTAGACCTACAACTGAACAAAAACTAGCAGGGTTTCTAACAGATCCTCCTGTATCAGAACCTAGGGATGCGAGACATTCATTTGCAGCAACAGATGCAGCACTTCCGCCTGAAGATCCTCCAGGTACATAGTCAAGATTCCAAGGATTTTTTGTAGGACCAAATGCACTAAATTCAGTAGTCAAGCCCATAGCAAATTCATCCAAATTTGTTTTACCAGTAATTACTGCATCTTCATCCTGTAAGCGATTTATAACCGTGGCAGTGTATGGAGCGATAAAATTTTCTAATATTTTTGAAGCACATGTAGTTTTAGTACCTGTGATGCAAATGTTATCTTTGATTGAAATAGGGAATCCATAGCATTGCCCAATTTTATCTCCAGATGATATTTTTTGATCAATTAGTTTTGCATCGTTTAGTGCAGAATCATTTAATGATAGATATGCATGTACGTCACTATCTACATCTTTAATTCGTTGTAAAGTTTCAGCGGCAAACTCTTCAACAGTAAAAGTTCCAGATTTCACATCTTCGATGTATTTTAGAATAGAAGTGTTAAGGTTCATCTAATTCATCTTTGGAGCACGAACATAATGTTCACGGAAGTTTTTTAAGGATTCAATTAGGTTTTTATCATTTGGAATAAATTCATCTTTTCGTAATTCGTTTAAGGATTTTTGTTGAGCAGTGATTTCTTCAGAAGATAGATCAATTTGGTCTAAAATATCAAAATATTCGAGCATTTTCTTTACACGGCTTACGTGTTCACCATGTTCTTCAAGATCAATTTTCATTAATTCTGCTACTCGGATTATTTCTTCTTCATCAACCATGTTTTGAAGTAAAATATCCCATAGATATTATTTTGCTAGGACGATTAAGGCGTTAGTCTGTCGACATCTCTAGGGTAGAACGTTGTATCCCGAATATTTTCAGTTCCAGTAAGAGCCATCATTAATCTTTCAAGACCGATTCCACATCCAGCATGAGGTGGAACACCGAAATCAAATATGTTAAGATGATAATCAAATGCCTCAGTTTTCATGCCTTTATTCTTCATTCTATCCTCTAATTCAGATTTTTTTTCAATTCTTGTGCTTCCAGAAGATAATTCCAAATCTCCCCACATCAAATCAAATGATTCAGATATTTTTTCATCGTCTTTTTTCACCTTGACATAGAAAGGTTTTGGTCCCATTGGCCAGTCAATAATGAAGTAAAATCCAGTTAAACCGATTTTTTGTAGGTTTTTTGGATACAAATCATCACCCCATTGCGCCTTGACTCCTGCAGCCTGCATCTTTTCAATTAATTCTGCATATTTGTAACGTGGAATTTTATCAGGAATATCGGGAACGCTAAATTCAACATCTGGGTTTTCTTTTACAAAATTCTGAACCGTAGTGATACAGTTTTTGATTAGGTCTTCGATTCTGTCCATCACATCATTATAATCCACATATGCTTCTTCAAAATCAATAGAAATTGCTTCAGACAAATGTCGATTTGTTCTAGAGGGTTCGGCTCTAAATATTGGAGCGATTTCAAAAACTTTTTCAAAACTCATTGTCAATTGTTCTTTGTAAAGTTGGGGGCTCTGAGCTAAGAATGCTTCTTTATTGTAATAGAAGATTGGAAATAATGCTGCACCGCCTTCGGTAGCAGTAGCAATCATTTTTGGAGTATTAATTTCAACAAAATCTTCTTTTCCAAAATAATCTCGTAGTGCTTTTAGTGTGACACTTCTTGCAAGAAATATTTTTTGCAAAACATTTCGTCTAAGATCAATAGCCCTTACTTCTAATCGAGTATCAATATTTTTCACAGTTTTTGCATACGGTTCAAATGGCGGGATTTTTTCAACTTCTGAAAAAACTCTCATCTCACTTGGAACTACCTCGATTCCTGTAGGAGATTTTTCATTTTTTCTAGTTTTACCAATTACTGCAATTGATGAATGTTCTTTTAGATGTGATAGTTTTTCACGAATATCATCGTCACATTCTCCACTTTTTGTGATAATCTGAATATTTCCTAATTTGTCACGAATTGTGGCAAATACAATATTTCCATGACCTCGAACTGTTACGACCCAGCCCATTACAACTACATCTGTACCTTCAGCCAGAGAATTTAATTCAGTTGAATGATGTGTTCGTCTAAGATCTCCTAGTTCAGTTCCAATCATTTAGTTTAAAGTAATTTTTTGGGTTTATTTTACATTTGGTTTACAATTTTTATTTTAGAGTATAATTGACAGTATATGAATACGCGAGAGCAAGCTATTGCCTACATATCAGGGGCTATTGCCACATATTCTCTTAGAAAAGAACGTGGAGAATTGGAAGATCAGGCGTCAATGTATGATTTTCTAGCAAAAACCATTCCTGAAGATCTTGAATCTGAAGCAAAAATAGAGTTAATCGATGAGATCTTTCAATATGTTTCAAGAAAATTATCTAGGGAATAGATTCAAAAAGCCAATCGGATAAGAAAAAATACTCTTGACAAGCATTGCCACTTTAGGGTCTCACTGTTCATTACAAGTTTTGAAAGGTGCAAAAGATGAAGGATTCAAAACAATACTTGTTTGTGAAAAAAAACGTGAGAAATTATATAGACGATTCAAGTTTATTGATGAATTAATTATTGTTGATAAATTTTCCGAGATATTAGATGCAAAAATACAAGATAAACTCAAACAACAAGATGCAATATTAATTCCTCATGGAACATTAATTGCTCAAATGAGCTCTGAAGAGATTGAATCTATCACGGTCCCAATTTTTGGCAATAAATGGATTTTGAGATGGGAATCGGATAGAACCATGAAGGAACAACTCATGAGAGAAGCAACCCTTCCAATGCCAAAACCCGTAACAGAACCAAAAGATATTGAAAAATTAGTAATTGTGAAAAGACAAGGAGCTGCTGGAGGTAAAGGATATTTCATGGCAGCTAATGAAGACGATTACAATACAAAAAGAAATCAGTTAATTTCTGAAGGAGTAATTTCAAAAGATGAAACGCTTTACATTCAAGAATATGCAGCAGGCGTTCTAGCCTATTTACAATTCTTCTACTCCCCGTTAACTGGAGAATTAGAATTCTTTGGAGTGGATCAAAGACACGAATCAGACATAGAAGGTTTAGGAAGAATTCCATCAGAACAACAATTAAAATCAAAAAAAGTTCCATCCTTTAATGTAATTGGAAATAGTCCTCTAGTTTTGAGAGAATCTTTATTGGATGAGGTGTATAAGATGGGTGAAAATTTTGTTGAAGCCGCAAAAAGAGTTGTATCTCCTGGCATGAATGGTCCATTTTGTATTGAAGGCGTATATGATGAAAATGCTAAATTTACATCATTTGAGTTTTCAGCAAGAATTGTTGCAGGAACTAACATCTACATGGATGGTTCACCCTACTATTCATTATTGTTCAATGAAAGTATGAGTATGGGAAAAAGAATTGCAAGAGAGATTAAGATTGCAGCAGAAAAAAATGAAATAGAAAAAATCGTTACCTAGAATTATTGTAATGCTCTAGGAATTTTTTTGATTAGATGTGAGATAGATATTCTACCTGGACCACTAACAATTATCACTAGACTTGCAGCAAGAAGAATCAAATCAAATTCATAACCCTTGTCACCCGTAAGACTAGTTGCACCTTTAACAAGAAAGATTGCTCCAAGCATTACTATCGATAGTAATGCACCAGACAATCTTGTTAGAACTCCAATTAAGAGTAAAATTCCAGGTACAAATTCAGCTAGTGCTATAGGAATTTGCATTTCTGCAGGAATGCCCATACTAGATATCCATCCACCGAATCCAGGATTTCCAAATTTTCCAAATCCATGAACTATGAAGATAACGCCAATAGTTGCACGCATACCCAAATGTGCAATGTCATGAAGTTTACTTGTAGAAAGTTCTGCATTCATATTTTCTGCATTTTTTTATGAGATAATAATCAATCGGGTGTTTTCTAAATAGACTAGAACGTTAACGACATTCGAATGTGATCAATTCCAACTCTTTGGAATATCTCTCCTTCTTCAATAAAACCACACTTTTTGTAGAATCCCCTTACAGAGTAGATGGAATCCAATATCAGTTGAGAAAAGTTTTTTGTAGAATAATATTCCGTTATTTGTAAAATACAGTTTTTTCCATAATTTTTTGCTCTAAACTCTTTAAGGATAGCCATCCTCTCGAGCTTTATTGTATTTTCTATACGACGAATTCTTACAGAACCAGCGATTTTTTTTCCATCAAATATTAAAAAATGATCACATGTTTCATCATGTTTATCAAATAATTCAGATTCCAAAATTCCTAATTCAGTGTTAAAGACAGATTTACGTATATTTCGTATATGTGAAAAGTCCTCATCATTGAAATTTAATTTTAATATATTAATTTCAATCATAAATGAACATTATTTCTTATTAGAGCTGTTTGGATAGAGATGTAAAGTTGCATCATTATTGTCAAATGTGATTTCAGCTCTTCCAATTCTACTCTTGTATAGTTTAACTTTTTTACCTTCCACAAAATTAAATTTTTCAATTTCCACTAATGTTAATTCTTCAAGTTTTACCAAAGTTTTGTAAACGGCAGATAAGGATATGTTTAACTCTTCAGCGATTTTTGGGGCATCTTTTGAATCTTTAGTTATTGAAAATAATACTGAACGATGACATGCATTAGTTAATGAATCCATGATTTTTTGAGTTATGTCATATTCACTTAATTGTAAAATATTTGGCTTAGGAAGCGCCTCACGAACAATACTTTTCTTTATATTATTTGGGGTCATTTGGAGTCAAGGTTAATGATGCCTCAGGTTTTTTTATACTTATCTCGGCGTCCTTTATTCTACTCCGGTAAACCTTGAATCTACGACCTTTTTCAGAAATTTGCCAGCTGTCTACATGGATTAATGTTAGCTCTTCCAAATCAGAGATTTTTTTATAAACGGAGCTTAAAGGAATTTTATGTTTTTCAGATAATTCCGCAGCAGTTTTTCCTTTTCGGATAATTGAGAAAATAATTGCACGGGATTCTGCATCGGCTAACATTTCAATAACTTTCTGAGTTACATCATATTTTTTTAATTGAGGTAAAGTTATTCGTTTAGTCATGAATGTTTCTAAAATAAACTATATTTAACACACATTATATATTCTTAGAATTTAGAATGAGATTATAGAATGAATTAATGGCAAGGGAAACCAGCGGCATGTCTCATATCATGTGTTAATTCATGTATGAACATTTCATCAAATGCTTGTTCACCCATAACTACACTGAAAATATGTCCTTGGTCAAAACCTACTACGAATAATCCAAATCCAAATACAAGCGCCAATACAGCAATTGCAATTTTAGAAACACCCGAACTAGTAATTGTAGTTTGTTCTTGTGACATTGATTTTTTGAAGAAACTTATCTATTTAAAAGTAATTAAAAACCGGCTCATTGTATGAAGATCTATTTTTTAGCAATACCAATCATTGTTGGAGTACTTATAGGAATTGGGCTTGTTAGTAACTTAGATCAAGATTCCGGTAATTCATCAGTTTTAACCAAAGAGAATCTAATCGAAGGAACTATCATAATGGGCAATCCGAATGCCAAGATTACAATAATTGAATTTGGAGACTACCAGTGTACTTTTTGTTATAAATTTCATGATGAAACAATGAAGAAGATTACCGACAAATATATCAAAACAAATAATGTGAATTTTATCTATAAAGACTTTCCATTAAATGGTGAACAATCGATTTTGGCATCTGAAGCAGTCTATTGTGCGCAAAAACAAAACAAGTTTTGGGAATATCACAATACATTGTATAATAATTGGGGAGGGGAAAATACAGGATGGATAACTGAAAATGTTTTACTAGGATTTGCCAGAGATTTAGAAATGAATCCGGATGATTTTAGTCAATGTTTAGGAAAATCGGAGTTTAGACAGAAAGTTCTGGATAATGAAAAATTTGGTCGAGAAATTGGCATCAATGCAACACCGTCATTTTTGATATTTAATGACAATGAGATATATCGAATAATCGGTGCACAGCCATTTGAAAAATTTGAACAGGCATTTCAAAAACTTGGAAACTCATGAAATTGATATTTTAACTCAAAAAAGGTTACATAAAATTAATAGAATTTAGCAATCATAACCAATAGTTTTCATACCATAACAAGGCTTGTTTCCCTTACTCCAGCATTTACAAGAACAAGAAACGGCTTTTCCAGTTTCTAAATCTTTCACAACTTTATGAAATACTCCTTCTCTAACTTTTGATTCAATAGATATTGTTTCATATCGTTCATCATCCGAATTAGTCATTATTCTTAGATATTATATCCCCTAAAAAAAGTTAAAAAAATAGGTATGTTAGTTAAATGATCAATCATGGATAAGAAATCAGCACATGGAATATTAACGTCACATTCTAAAATCACCTATGGATGGAGAAACAAAATATGTGGCTTTGGAAGAATTCTTAATGAATAAAACCGAGAATATTACTCTAACATTCATAGAAATTAACGAAATAATTGGAAAAAAACTTCCAGTACCAAGTGATTCAGCAGTATTCAAAGCAGGTTACAAAGTTGAGAAGATTGATTTTAAAACAAAATCAGTGATATTTTCAAAAATTGAATAATCAACTAAAAATCCGTTAAGCTGCGAACAATCACTAATGTTAATATTCTGAGTCAAGGACTATTAGAAAATGGGAAAATTTGAGGTTCAAAATGTAGATTCTGTAAAAATGTACAAGATTAGAAAAACATTAGAAGAGTTAACTCAACATTCAGGTCGTGGAACTGAACTTATCACGGTGTATATTCCAAAAGGTCAACAACTTCATGAAGTAATGACACAGTTAAGAGAAGAACAAGGTACTGCAGACAATATAAAATCAGATTTGACTAGAACTCATGTGGTAGATTCATTGTCAAAAGTACAACAAAGATTGAAACTGTACAAAAAAACACCAGAAAAAGGGTTAGTAGTATTCTGTGGTGCACTTCCAAGAGAAGGAGGAGGTCCACCAGGAAGTGAAGTTGTAAAAATATATGAAATAGACCCACCTAAAGATTTGACCACATCATTATACCGATGTGATGATCATTTTCATACCGATATTTTGAAAGACATGTTACAAGATGACAATATTATTGGGCTATTGGCAATTGATGCAAAAGATGCAGGATGGGGATTATTGCACGGAGACAAACTAGAAGTTTTAAAACAAACAGGTTCAGGAGTTGCAGGAAAACACAGACAAGGAGGACAATCAGCAAAACGATTTCAAAAATTAAGGGAAATGGAATTACAATACTATTTTAACAGAGTTGCAGAAATAACTAGAGAGTATTTTATTGACATCTATAAAGTAAAAGGATTGATTGTATCAGGTCCAGGTCCAACAAAAGAAGAATTTGTGAATAAAGAGTATTTAGAATACAGATTACAAAATAACATAATCGCTACAATTGATGCATCATATTCAGGTGCAGAAGGAATCAGAGAAGCGTTTTCAAAGTGCTCAGATATTTTATCAAATTTCAGAATGGTAGAAGAGAAAAAAATAATTGAAAAATTATTTCAAGAAATTAATACAAATTCAGGGTTAGGAAGTTATGGTCTAAAAGAAGTAATTGAGATGTTAAAAAATAACATTGCTGGAATGGTGGTTATCTCAGACGATATCAATATGAGTCGAATTCAAAAGACATGTAAAAGATGTTCAAAGGTAGAAGATGAACTGATTGAATTTGGAAAAAGAATTGCAAGAAAAACAGAAATGAAGAATATAGCATGTTCAGAATGTAAATCAACAGATTTTGAAATAATTGATCAAGATCTTGTAGACTATATTGCATTAACTGCAGCTCAAACGGGAACTAAGGTGGAGGTTGTTTCAGGAAAAACAGAACACGGAGTAATGTTAGGCAGTTTAGGAAATATAGCAGCTATACTTCGTTATAATCCAAATCGCAGTTAGAAAGAATCTTTAATCTTTTGTTGTAAATTAGACAATTCATCGTCAGCAGGAATTTCTCTCTTTGTCCACATGGTGGCCTTGTCTGCATATCGAGGAATAATATGTATGTGAACATGAGGAATGATTTGTTTTGCCTCTTTACCATTATTTTGTGCAATACTAAAAGCAACAGCTCCCGTGGCTTTAAGAATGGCATTTGCAATTTCAGGAACCAGAGAAAATAATTCAGCCACTTCATTTTTTGGCATATCTATAATTTTCTCATATGGTTTTTTTGGGATAACTAAAGAATGTCCAGTATCAATAGGATATTTATCTAAAATGGCGACATGGTTTTCATCTTCAAAAATAACATAACCAGGCCTCGTTCCTTCAATAATTTCTGTGAATAGGGTCATCACAGATGATTAGACTTGTAGATAGTATAAACGATATTGATTTATTTGGTCGATAAATTTGGAATGAACAATGGGTAAGAATAGACGTGAAAAGAGAGAAGAAGAACGTGAAGGATTTGCAAGTAAAAGATCATCACAATATCGAATGAGAAATCTCAAAGCGTTAGGAATTTTATCTATGATTGGAGTTATTGTTGCATTTGCTTGTTACGAATTTGTTACTTCAACAAACAATGTCCCAGGAGCCCCAGAAAATGCTGGAAAATTGGGAGATGAGCATATTCATGCATCGCTATTAGTCAGCATATTTGGCGATAAATTTGACTTTTCAACACCAAACTATCAGGTAAAAACACCGTGGATTCACTTTGAAAATCAAGATGGCGATACAATACACAGACATTCTACAGGAGTGGAACTTGAATTTTTATTCAATTCAATGAGTGTTGGTGTTGACGAAAATTGTTTTATTTTCCCAGATGGAAGACAGTTTTGTAATAATGAGGATTATTCATTAAAGTTTTACATTAATCAACAATTGATTGAAGACATACGACAATATATCATCCAAGAAGATGATAGAATTCTAATCACATATGGAAATGAAGATCAATTAGCTATCGACAAACAGCTAGCAGAGTTAAATGCACAAGCAATCAATAGATTGTGAGTAAAATGAAAATTTCAAGTAGGAATGTTGTTGAAGGTACAGCTCGAGCTCCACATCGTGCAATGTATAAGGCAATGGGACTTACAAATGAAGATTTAAGCAAATCATTTGTTGGAGTATGTCATACAGGTAATGAGGCAACTCCTTGTAACATACATCTTCCAAATCTTGCACAACAAGCAAAACAAGGAGTAACTGATGGAGGTGCAACACCAAGAGAATTTAGTACAATTGCAGTGAGTGACGGAATTGCAATGGGTCACGAAGGAATGAAATCATCATTAATCAGCAGAGAAGTGATTGCAGATTCAATTGAACTAATGGTAAGAGCTCATCAATACGATGCATTAGTTGGAATAGCAGGATGTGACAAAAGTCTTCCAGGTACAATGATGGGGATGATAAGACTCAACATACCATCAGTATTTGTGTATGGAGGAACTATCATGCCAGGAATGTTAGATGGTAGAGAGTTAACCGTAGTAGATGTTTATGAAGCCGTAGGTTCGTATGATGCAGGAAAAATTTCTGCAGAAGAGTTGGAAAATATTGAAAATGTCGCATGTCCTAATGCAGGATCATGTGGTGGAATGTTTACCGCAAATACAATGGCATCAATTTCCGAAGCGATTGGATTATCATTGCCAGGAAGTGCAAGTCCACCTGCAGAAGATGAAAGACGAAATAAAATAGTCTTTGAGACTGGAAAAGCATGTACAAATCTTCTACAATTAGGCATAAAACCACTAGACATTGTAACGTTTGAAGCATTTGAAAATTCAATCACAATGTTAAATGCAGTAGGAGGTTCAACAAATGGAATTTTGCATTTATTGGCAATGGCAAATGAAGCAGGAATTAATCTCACGTATGATGATTTTGAGAGAATAAGGAAAAAAACACCACACCTTGCAGACATGAAACCTGGTGGAAATTATGTAATGAACAGTTTAGATAAAATTGGAGGAATTCCATTGATCATGAAAAAATTATTAGACAAAAATTTGATACATGGAGATTCGATGACAGTTACAGGTAAAACTATTAAACAGAATTTAGATGAATTAGCAATTACAGAAGTTCCAGAACAACAAATTGTCAAATCAGTTGAACAGCCAATACACGAAGTGGGTACTGCAGTAATTCTAAAAGGCACACTAGCGCCAGAAGGTGGAGTGATTAAAACTGCAGGAGTTGAAATGAAAGAATTTACAGGAACTGCAAAGGTTTACGATAGAGAAGAATATGCGTTTGAAGCAGTTTCAAAAGGCGAGATAGATGAAGGAGATGTAGTAGTGATCAGATATGAAGGACCAAAAGGAGGTCCAGGAATGAGAGAGATGTTGTCGACAACTGCAGCCCTTGTAGGTCAAGGACTGGGAAAGAAAGTTGCAATGGTAACAGATGGTAGATTTTCAGGAGGAACGCGTGGATTTATGGTAGGACATGTTGCACCAGAAGCATTTGTTGGAGGACCGATAGCACTTGTAAAAAATGGAGATGAAATATCAATTAAATTAGAAGATAATTCACTCAACCTAAACATATCTGAAGAAGAATTATCTTCTAGGAAAGAACAATGGAGAAGACCCGCACCAAACTACACCACAGGTGCACTTGCAAAGTTCGCATCACTTGTAGGATCAGCAGCAAATGGTGCCATTACAAAACCTGCACAGTATTAATTATTCAAAATGCTTTTCACATAACATTATATTTTTTGAATCTAGAGTTTTTGCAGTAAGAGAAGTTCCATCCTGAATTCCTTTTTTGCAAACATAACAATTCATTTCATGTGCATCAGTTCTCAAAAATACAGGTTCTGTCTTTAAAATAAAATCCTGAATTAAAGCAGATTTTCCAGAATATACTAATTGGCTCATATCCCACGTAGAATACAATATGATATAAAGGTACCGTACTTTACTGTAATATCTATTTAGAGTTTAAATACCGTATTCTAATAGCATGCCTATGGGTGAACACCTTTGGAAAACACAGCATTACTAAGATTCCTCTAGTGTACACTGAAACCCAACCATTTGACGTTTACAATAAAATATCAAGAAACTATACACATTCTTTTTTGTTTGAATCGCTTGAAGGGCCAGATGAACTTTCAGAGACATCCATCATGGGATTTGATCCGGAATTGGTCGTTAAAGGTTACTTTAACAAAATAACAATTCAAGACAGAGATGGAAAAATTGAAACAATTCAAACAGATACACCTCTAGATGAAATCAAAAAATTAGTAAAGAAAACCGACGATATGTCTTATCGATATTTGGGCGGAGCTGTAGGAAATATCGATTATGACGCCATAAGATTATTTGAAAATATACCAGGAAATAGAGATTTGGAAAAACCAATAATGGAATTTGGGATTTACAATGACGGTATCCTATATGACAATAAAAAGAAACAATTTTTTTATTTTTATTATGATGAAAATAGAAAAGATACGATAAAGAAAACAGATGGAGATATGGGCATTTTTGAAATGTCAGATATTAATCCAAATCTAAATGAAGGTGAATTTGAAAACATCGTAAAAAAAGCAAAAGAATATGTTCATAGTGGAGATGTGTTTCAAGTTGTACTTTCTAGAAGATTTTCATTTGAAGGGAAAGGAGATTATCTTAAAGTGTATGAAAAACTTCGAGAACTAAATCCTTCACCATACATGTTTCACCTTAAAATGAAAGATGACACAATTATTGGATCAAGTCCAGAGATGTTACTAAGAGTAACTGGAAGAGATGTTGAGACATTTCCAATAGCAGGTACAAGAAAAATTACAGATGACGAAGAGAAAAATCAAAAATTAAAAGTTGAATTATTGAACGATGAAAAAGAACTTGCAGAACATACAATGCTTGTAGATTTAGGTAGAAATGATATTGGAAGAGTCTGTGAATATGGAACTGTGAAAGTAAAAGAATTAATGAAAATCAAGAGATTTAGTCATGTGCAGCACATAGTGACACACGTAGTGGGTAAATTGAATGAGAAACATGACATGTATGATGCTTTTCAAGCAGTTTTTCCAGCAGGAACAGTGTCAGGAGCACCAAAAGTAAGGGCGATGGAGATAATTCAAGAATTAGAACCAACAAAAAGGGAAACATATGCAGGAGCCGTAGGTTATTTTTCATATAACGGATGCTGTGATTTTGCAATAGCGATTAGGAGTATTTTTGCAGAGGGAGATAAAGGATTCGTACAAGCAGGAGCGGGAATTGTATTTGATTCAATTGCAAAAAATGAATTCAAAGAAACAGAACATAAAGCAAATGCAATGATTACCGCATTGAAGGAGGCTTCAGAATGAAATTTCTAATTATTGACAATTATGATTCTTTTGTATACAATATTGCTCAGAGATTAGGTGAATTGGGTGTAACATCAGATGTTATTAGAAATGATAAAGTGACAATAAAGAATATTGAAGATTCGGATTATGATGCCATAATTATTTCTCCCGGACCAGGAACTCCTGATGATGAAAGATATTTTGGAATTTGTAAAAAAGTAATTACCGAACTGGGATCAAAAAAACCAATTTTGGGAGTTTGCCTTGGACATCAAGGAATTATTTCATGTTTTGGTGGAAAGGTTGTCAATGCAGAAAATATTCGTCATGGAAAAACAAGTCAAGTTACACATACTAACGAATCATTATTCTTAGGAGTAAAAAATCCATTTAGAGCAACTAGATATCATTCACTCGTAGGAGAAAAAACTATCATACCAAATTCCTTAAAAATTACTGCCATTGCAGAAGATGACGGAGAGGTGATGGGGGTAAGTCATAAAGAATATCTTATCGAAGGAGTTCAATTCCATCCTGAATCTATATTAACAGATGAAGGATCAAAGATATTTTCAAATTTTATAAAAAAGGTAGAAAAATATGAAAAAAATTAACGGGGATTTAACATTTGATGAAATGTCATCAGTGATGAGTGAAATTCTAAATGGCAAAAATAGTGATGATGAAATTGCAGAATTTCTCAAAGAATTATCAAAAAAAGGTGAAACAAATGAAGAATTACGTGCAATGTTTACAAAAATGAAAGAGTATTCAGTTAATATCAATCCACTATGCCATGGAAACTTAATTGATGTATGTGGTACAGGAGGAGATAATTTGCAGACGTTTAACATTTCCACAACGGCATCATTTGTTATTGCAGGAGCCGGAGGAAGTGTTGCTAAACATGGAAATCGTTCGGTTTCAGGCATATCAGGCAGTGCAGATATTTTCGAATATTTTGGATTTGATTTGAATTCAGAACCATGGGTAGTAGAAGAAATGATTGAAAAAATAGGAATAGGATTCATGTTTGCACCAAAATTTCATCCTGCTATGAAAAATGTTGCTCCAGCTAGAAAAATAATTGGTAAAAGAACAGCATTTAATCTCTTAGGGCCATTATGCAATCCAGCAAAAGTAAGACATCAAATGATAGGAGTTTTTGCAGATAATTACATTGAAAGAATTGCAAAGATTATGCAAAAGAATTTTTCAGATACAGTGTTAACAGTAAGATCTGATGATGGGATGGATGAACTTTCAACAACATCAAAAAACAAAGCATGTTTATTAAAAAATGAAGAAATTACAGAGTTCATTATTGATCCTAGCAAATATGGCATGAAAAAAGGAAACATATCAGATATTCAAATTACAACAAAAAAAGATGCCATAGATTCATTTGTCAAAGTATTGAATAATACATCAAATAAAACAATGAAAGAAATTACAATATTAAATTCTGCAGGAGGACTTCTTGTAGGAGGAATATGTAACAAGTTTGAAGAAGGCATAGAATTAGCTCGACAGACAATAGATAACGGAAAAGCATTTGATAAATTAAAACAGTTTACAAAAGAAAATAATGCATCAGATAAATTAGAGGAGTTTGAATAGTATGGAAAATATTTTAGAGAAACTTGTCAATAACTCAAGAAAAGCAATTGATAATGGAGTTTATAATATTTCAGAATCATTATCAAATTCAGGAATTGATTTAGGTGAAACTATAGTTAATTCACAGAATGCACCGTTGATTACAGAAGTAAAATTTTCATCACCCGCATTAGGTAATATTAGAAAAGTATCAGACCCAGTAGATATTGCAATGCAAATGGTTAACGGAGGAGCATCTGCATTATCAGTATTAACTCAACCATTTTTGTTTGATGGATCACCTGAACTTTTTATGAAAGTTAGAAAAGTAGTTGAAATTCCAATGGTGATGAAAGACATAACAATCGATAAAATACAAATCGATGCAGCTAAAAAAATAGGCGCAGATTATTTTTTACTCATACAATCTCTTTTTGATAAGAAAATGGTGGTTGAAATGGATGAATTAATCGATTATGGGCACAAGAATGGGGTAAAAGTGATTGTCGAAGCACATACTTTAGATGAATTTGAAAATGCATGTAAAACCAATGCAGACATTGTTGGAATAAATAATCGTAATTTAGATACCTTGAAAATTGATCTGAACACAACTAAAAACATACTAGAAAAATCAAATCCATCTAAAATCATTATCTCTGAGAGTGGGATTGAGTCAAAAGATGATATTCGATTTCTTCATAAATGCGGTGCAAAGGGGTATCTTATAGGTACAGCAATAATGAAAAATGATAACATTGAACAAACAGTTAGAGGATTAGTGAATTCTATATGAAGATAGGAATACCAAAAGATGGGCGTTTTGGCGAATTTGGTGGAAAATATATTCCAGAAACGCTTGCACCTGCAATAGAAGAATTAGAAAAAAATTATCTCAAGATTAGAAATGATAAAAATTTCAAAAAAGAACTTGGAAGATTATTAATTGATTATGCAGGTAGACCAACTCCAATCTATTTTGCAAGAAATCTTACAAAAACAATCGGGGGAGCAAAAATCTATTTGAAAAGAGAAGATTTGCTACACGGAGGAGCTCATAAAATCAATAATACGTTAGGACAAGCATTACTTGCTAAACGTATGGGTAAAAAAAGAATTATTGCAGAAACGGGAGCAGGACAACATGGAGTAGCAACTGCAATGGCATGCGCAAGTTTAGGATTAAAAGCTGAAATTTACATGGGGTATGTAGATACATTACGTCAAAAACAAAATGTTTTCAGAATGGAATTATTAGGTGCTAAAGTACACGCAGTGAAATCAGGTTCAAAAACATTGAAAGATGCAATAAATGAAGCAATGAGAGATTGGATTACAAATGTGGACTCAACATATTATTTGTTAGGTTCTGCAGTAGGACCACACCCATATCCTCTGATGGTAAGAGATTTTCAAGCAGTAATTGGAGTAGAGATTAAAAAACAAATGAAGAAAATTCCAAATGCAGTAATTGCATGTGTAGGAGGAGGCTCTAATGCAATAGGAACATTTTATCCATTAATAGATACAAATGCCAAAATTATAGGAATAGAAGCAGGAGGAAAAGGTGTAAAAACAAAATTACATTCAGCTCCTCTCACTGCAGGTAAAAAAGGAGTTTTACACGGAATGATGACATATCTAATGCAAGATAAAGATGGCCAAATTAGTGAAACGCACAGTATTTCTGCAGGACTGGATTATCCAGGAGTTGGACCAGAGCATGCATTTTTAAAAGATGAAAATCGAGTTGAGTATAAAGCAGTAACTGATGACGAAGTAATTGATGCATTTTTAATTCTAACAAGAACTGAGGGAATCATTCCTGCATTAGAATCGGCACATGCAATAGCACATGCAATTAAAATTTCAAAGAAGATGAAGAAAACAGAATCAATTGTAGTTACCCTATCAGGTAGAGGTGATAAAGACATCGATATTGTAAAGGAGTATTTGGCCAAAAATGTCAAGAATAAAAGAAAAATTTAATCAATTAAAATCAAAAAATGAGAGTGCTTTAATCTCCTATATTATGGCAGGATATCCATCAGAAAAAATAACACTTGAAGCAGCAAGAGGCCTAATTCAAGGCGGTGCAGATATTATCGAGTTAGGATTCCCATTTTCAGATCCAATTGCAGATGGACCAACGATTCAGATGGCAAGCACAGAATCACTGAATAGTGGAACAAAAATTGAAAATTTCTTTACAATTGTAAAAAAAATACGTAAAGAATCAAACATTCCGTTAGTTTTAATGACATATACAAATATCTTATATAATCAGACGTATCTGAAATTTATTTCACGAGCTAAACAAGCAGGTATTGATGGATTGATTTTACCAGACATGGCGATAGAAGAATCAAAAGAATATGTCAGAGCTGCTAAAAAAATAGGAATGGATACAATATTTCTTGTATCACCAAATACTGAAAAAGATCGATTAAAACAAATTATCAAATCCACATCAGGATTTCTTTACATGGTCGCAGTTTTTGGTACAACAGGAGTTCAAACTAAAATTCACAAATATACACTAGATGCACTCAAGAATACAAAATATGCTGCAAAAGGAAAAATTCCTGTAGGAATAGGATTTGGAGTGTCTACCGAAAAGGATGTTCAAAAATACGTTTCGTCAGGGGCAGATGCAGTAATAGTAGGTAGTGCGAACATAAAGATTATTGAAAACACGCCTACAAATAAGGTTCAAACACGAATTGCGACATTTACAAAAAAACTAAAGAACAAAACCAGATAACGAAATAAACGAATAAAAACTAGAAGTGTTTAAGAAAAAAATGCAGACAAAGTTTATTTTTGTTACAGGTGGAGTTATGTCAGGATTAGGAAAAGGGGTAGTTTCATCATCAATTTGCAAATTATTACAGTTATCAGATCAAAAGGTTTCATGTATCAAAATTGATCCATATCTAAATTATGATGCAGGAACAATGAACCCAATTGCACACGGAGAGGTCTTTGTGACAGATGACGGAGGGGAATGTGATATGGATATAGGAAATTATGAGAGATTTTTGAATCAAGATATACCAAAATCACACAATATTACAACTGCCCAAATCTATTCAAGCGTAATAGAATCTGAGCGAAAAGGAGAATATTTGGGAGCGTGTGTTCAAATTATTCCACATGTCACAGATGCAATAAAAGATCGAATTAAAAAAATTGCTGCAGATGAAGAATTAGAAATACTAGTGGTAGAGTGTGGAGGAACAGTAGGAGATATTGAAAGTTTGCCATTTTTAGAGGCATTAAGACAAATCAGAGTAGAAGAAGGTTCTGAGAATGTAATTTTTGTTCATGTTACATTAGCCCCATCATTAGATGTAGTAGGGGAACAAAAAACTAAACCTACACAACATAGCGTTCAAGAATTAAGAAGAATTGGAATTCAACCAGATTTACTTTGTGTGAGATGTTCCATGCCATTACAAGATAAAACAAGAAATAAAATTTCAATGTTTACAAATGTTACAAACAACGACGTATTCTCATGTCACGATGTTGATTCAATTTTCCAAGTTCCTGAAATTTTGTATGGTCAAGGTTTGGTAGATGTAATTTTCAAAAAATTCAATAAGATGGGATATGTTAATGCATCTCAGAATTGGGACACATGGAATAAGATAGTTAATTCATTACAAAATGAAGGAGATCCAATCAATATTGCAATGGTAGGAAAATACGTGACACTTGCAGACAGCTATGTTAGTGTAAATCATGCATTAAAACATGCAGCGGCTTCACTTGGGAAAAAAATTACAATAGATTGGATTGATTCAGAAAATATTAACGGAAACGTGGATACATTATCCAAATATAATGGAATATTAGTGCCAGGAGGATTTGGTACCAGAGGCTCAGAAGGAATAATAAAAACTGCAAATTTTGCAAGAGAACAAAATATACCATATCTTGGAATATGTTTTGGATTCCAATTAGCAGCAGTATCATTTGCAAGAAATGTTTGTGAACACGTAGATGCAAATTCAACAGAAATTGAACAAAATACCAACAATCCAATAATAGATTTACTCCCAGAACAGGATGGAGTTACAGATATGGGTGGTTCATTGAGATTAGGTGCAAATGATATTAATGTGAAACCAAATACAATAGCAAATAAAATTTATGGGCAAGATAAAATTTCAAAAAGACATAGACACAGATATGAATTTAATACAAAGTATTTAGATGAATTTGCACAAAAAGGTATGATCTTTTCAGGTGAAAGTGATGAAGGAAGGAGAATGGAAATTTTAGAAATACCATCTCATAAATTTTTTGTAGGAGTTCAATTCCATCCAGAATTTAACAGTAGACCAGGATACCCAGAACATGTATTCAAAGCATTCACTACTGCTGCAAATCAGAATTAATTAATTTCGATATTTCATATATTTTCTGGCGTGAATCTCTAATGGAAACTTTCTTTTTGACATACCCTTTTTCTAATAAATGGCTCATAGCCAATCTCACAGTTCTATCAGGCAATAATGTTTTTTTTACAAGTTCTTTTTGGCTCATAGAACCCTCATACTCTAAAATCTTAAGAAGTAATTTTGAGCTTGGCGGCATATTAAATAATTCTTCAGCAAGTTTAACTTTTTTAGCAATAGCAGAAATTGCTGTCGTATCTTTTTTTAAACGAATAATATTGGCAGAAGGTTCATAATTTGTAGCTTCTACAGAATTTTTTACTTTGTAACGATCCAACCCATCTAAAACAACTTCACAATGTAATCTTGATGATATTTCATCAACTTCAATTACACTTGCATTAGATACAATCAATGGTCTTCTAGTAATATCAAGAGAATTTACAGAAATTATTCCAAATACATCAGAATCTTGGAAAATTACAGGACCACCTGCAGACATAGAATATGCAGAAGAACCAATAGGAGTTGAAATAATCACACCATCACTGCTGTCATGCCATACCTCATCACCATTGACTCTCAAAGTATGTTCCATCAACATAGCACTTCGAGATGAAAATACTGCAACATCGTTTAAAACAGGATAAACATTTTTTCCATCAATTTTCACACCCAATCTAGTTACCTGTTCAGTCTCAAAATCTAGTTTCTTTATACGAGAAATTAATGATGGAAGCTGTTTCAAATCAAGTTGTGAAAGAAATCCATCAGATTCAGATTCGTTTATTCCCAAAACAGGAATTGACGAATCAAAAGTTCTATGGAAATAATTTCGAACACCTTTATCCCCTCCGAGAACAAATATGCAATCAGATTTTTTATTCTTAGATTTTGTTCCAATTTTTGACGATGAAATATTATTTTCATCTAAAATTTTTTTAAGGAATTTTTCAGATGAATCCGTTAGTCCAGTTCCAAAGATTCCAACATGCATAGATAGATTATTTTGTTATGCACAATATATGTTAGATCTGCTTAAACTCCACTATATTATAAAAATAAGAACCATTAGTTTCTAGCGCATTTTTTTCCGGAACTTTCTCAAGACCAAATGCCTTTGATTCTAAGGCAGATTGAGCGGCTCCGCCTGCAAAGGATAGAGCCCATAGAAAGTCTTTTTCTTTTAACATAGTGCAAACAAATGTAGAACAAAAAATATCTCCAATTCCAGTTGTATCAGTCAGATTAATTTTTGGTAAGTGAATTGTATACAATTTATCTTTTACAAGTAAAGATATTTCTTGTTTATTTGTATAAATTACATATTCAATTCCAAGTTTTTGTAATTGTTTAATTCCATCATTACCTGTAAGACCAGTTAGCGCATGTAATTCATCAGGATTCATCTTGATAGCATTTATGTTGTTAAGATCAAGCGAAGTTCTTTTTAGAGAGATTTCATTGTTGGAATTTTTTTCTCTTAGAAAACCTTGAGGATCTAAAAAGGTGAAATTATCAGAATTTTTAATTTGCGAATATGTTTCTAAAGAAATTTCATTAAATACAGGACTGATTATTACTCCATCATTATCATTTTCTATAAAATTAATTTTATCACACATATTTTCTACGAAGAGTTTTCTATCAGAACCATTTAGTTCAATTTTAAATCGAGTAGTAGATTGGGAAGACAATGCATCAGGAATATTGATTTTATTTTCTTTGAAAAATTCCTCTAAAGGATAATTTGGACCGAATTTGGTGTATAGATTAACATCATGTTTTTGTTTTCGTGCAGTTAATGAGCAATAACTAGCAGGACCTCCAGGCGCATCATATTGTTCATTTTCATAAATAATTGTGTCCATCGTACAATGAGAAAATATTCCAACTTTCATAATGAGCAAAAATTGTGTTTTGTACTACTTATTTGAATCCTTATTTGCACAATCAGAGCAAAGTGTTTTTCCTTTAACAAATTTAACTTCAATATTAGAAGCAAGACAATTTTCACACAGTCCAGTCATAATTCGTAATTATTCTTGATCTTTAAATTGTTTTTTTGAGAGATAATATCTCACTTTATATATCGAAGATTTGAATTTCTAACATGCCATCAAAACGTGCAAGTAGAGGTAGACGAAAAGGAGGAAAAGGTTCGTCAGGTACAATCCAATGTGTAAATTGCGCAGGAACTGTTCCAAAAGATAAAGCAAAAAAAGTTACTTCACGTCTAAGCCTAGTAGAACATCAATTAGCGAAAGAATTACGTGCACAAGGAGCATACATTGCTGCACCGAAAGTTACAAAATGGTATTGTATTTCATGTGCAATACATTTCAAAGTTCTAAAGATTCGTTCAGCAGATCAGAGACGTAAACATACAAAACTTCGTGGATAATTATCTATTTTTCATTAAAACTAAAATTCTTTGAGCTAAAGTTATTCCTGCAATAATTATTACAATTATTACTGCAATCTCCATAAAACCAATCATTCCTATTATAGCAATAACAAGTAACCTTTCTGCACGTTCACCAATTCCAATTCCTTGCATCTTTATTCCTGCAGCATCGGCCTTTGCACGTGCATAACTAACCAATAACGAAAGAGTGATGGCTGCAAATACCAAATATGGTTCAGTATAATTTCCGATTAAAATTCCAAAAAAGATTGCAACTTCGGCAATTTTATCAAATATAGAATCTAGAAACCCACCAGATTTTGACATTTTATTTGCATAACGAGCAACCTGGCCATCAACAATATCAAAGAAACCAGAAGCCAATAATGCAATTCCACCTAAAAGTAATGAATATTCAAATCCAATTCCATAAATTATTGATGCAACAAATGCTAATGCAAGACCTATGCCAGTAAATACATTTGGAGACAATCCCGTAGCTGCAAAAGATTTTCCAATTTTTTGTAATACCGGTTTTAAAGAATCACGTAAGTTATTTAACAATACATTTCCTCACTTTTGATTCATTGCAAGTATTATTGAAATCATTCTTGCAGCTAAAGACGCAGTAGCACCATTATCAAACATAGGATTCAATTCAACAATATCCGTAGCTTTAATTTTTTTATTTTTTAAAGCAACTACCATATCATGTAATTCACGAGAAGTAATTCCAATTGCTTCAGGATTTCCAACACCAGGAGCAAAAGCCGGATCTAAGACATCAAGATCAATACTAACATATAGATTTTCAAATTTTTCAGTTAATTTTTCTAATAATTTTGGACCATTACCATGTTTGATTTCAGAGTCAGATATAGTTTGAATGTTATTTTCAGTAAGAAATTCTAATTCTTCTTTTACAAATGCACGAGCTCCAACGTGAATTATATTTTCAGGACCACGTTCTTCAACAATTCTTCTCAAATATGCAGCATGACTTAATTTAGTACCGGCATATTCATCTCTCAGATCATAATGTGCATCAAACACAACATATCCGGTATCTTTAGGATAGCTCAAGTAACTACCATAAGTAAGTGAATGTTCACCTCCAAGAATTATTAATTGATTTGATGTATCTTTCAATTCACTCGTAGTTTTTCTAACCATATCAATCATATTTTGAGCAACAACTGTATGTTCTAGATTTCCCAAATCTTTAATGTTAACTTGTTCTAAATCAACACCAAACTCTGGCATAAAAATTTCAATATTGTTAAACGCATCACGAATTACATCCGGGCCAAAACGACATCCAGGTTTGTATGAATGAGTTGAATCAAATGGAATTCCAAATAATGTTGCTATAGGTTCAGAATCATCTGCAGGAGAAATAATCTTTGGAGAACTAGTTAGATACAAATCAGAGTAACTCATTATACAGATTTCAATTCACTTTAAAATAAAGTAATGCCCAATTAATCAGACTGGCATGAAGAATCATCACATAAACAAAAATTATGAGATTCGCCACAATCAGTGCAGATTAGTAACTTTCCATGCATAAGTTATATTTACAGAATTTGTATTTAACCGCAAAGAAGGAATGATAAATCATCCATTAAACTTGGATAATTGGTCTTTTTGATAGAAGTGGAGGCAAGTTTAGAGTTGAATGGGGTTTGCCATCATTTTGTTTAGTGATTTCTTCTACAAAATTATCAAATGATATTTCTCTTACATCACGTTGCGTTCTATCACGAACACTTAGATTCTCAGAGCCAACCTCTTTTTCTCCAATTACAAGTACATATCTAATCCATTCTTTTTCAGATTCACGAATGCGTTTTCCAATGGATTCATTTCGGTCATCAATGTCTACACGAATATTTTGTGCAGTTAGTTTTTCAGAAAGTTTTTGTGAAAATTCTAAGAAATCATCTGTTAGAGGAATTATGCGGACTTGCGTTGGAGCAAGCCACAATGGGAACATTGGTTTTCTTCCTTCTTTAGCATCAGTAGCACATTTTTCAAGTAATGTATACATTACACGTTCAATTGCACCACTAGGAGAATTATGTAAAATAATTGGATTTATTGTTGAGTTATTTTCATCAACGAACTCAATTCCATATCTTTTACCATTTTCAACATCAATCTGATCAGTAGATAATGCAGATGCTTTTCCTGAGTTGTCTACATAGTTGAATTCCCATTTTAAGACAAAATAGAAAAATCGTTCCTTCCACATTTCAATAAGTACTGGTTTATCTAATTTTTTTACCATCTCTAGTATCAAATCTTTATTTTCATTGTAGAAATCTTCAGTGAAACGAATTGCCATTTCATAATCTTCATGTTTAATTCCCACATTTGATAAAACATCACGGGATAGATCAAACCGTTTTCTAAATTCAGATATAGCTTGTGGGATATCTTTACAGAAAGCATGACAGTCAGGCATTGTAAATGCACGTAACCGTCTAAGACCAACTAATTCCCCAGACTGTTCACGTCTAAAGCTGTAACGAGTTAATTCATACAATCTATACGGTAAATTTTTGTAAGACATTTGAAAGTCATGTGCCATTAAAAATTGTCCAAAACATGCTGCAAATCTTAGAAATAGTTTTTTTCCATCGGCATCAATATTGTATTGTCTTGCAGGAAATCGATTGAAATAACTTTCCATACTAGGATGATGTGAGTCATACATTATCGGAGTCTCAACCTCATAACCACCATATTCTTTAACTTTATTTGTAACGAATTGTTCCAATAGTCCTTTTATCAAACGACCGTTTGGAAAGTAGCGCATATTCCCATGATCAGATGCAGATTCATAATCTGCAATAGCCAATTTT
Organism: Candidatus Nitrosopelagicus sp.; assembly: GCA_028343215.1. Classification (GTDB taxonomy): domain Archaea; phylum Thermoproteota; class Nitrososphaeria; order Nitrososphaerales; family Nitrosopumilaceae; genus Nitrosopelagicus. The sequence continues at coordinate 118,195 of JAOLYB010000002.1, forward strand.
TTCATTAATGCTACATGTGGAGGAGGTTCATCAACCTTTCGTTTTTTATCAGATTCATATTTTGCAAGAATTTCTAATTTTTTATGTTTTGAAAAGTTGAACTTATCAAACTCGACCATTGTTCCATCAGGAGATAGAATAAACCAGTATGATTTTATTTTTGATTCAGATTCTAATGCAGTAGAAGTTTGTTCTTTTTTATCACTTGCAGTAATTACTTTGGAACTCTCAGCAAGAGGGTGACCTTTTACTTTTACATTGTATGATTTTGTCCAACCAAAAGGTGCACGACTGACTTCTAGTTCAGATGAGTTAATTTCCATTAATTTAAGCAAAGACAATGCAGTCGATGGAGCAGACAAATCAGAGCTTAGATGCGCATATGGATACAGTAATAATTTCTTACAACCAATTTTTTCCATAGACTCTTTTATTTGCGAAATTGCATCAAGAGCTACGTTATCATCATCTCCATTTTCAACAGCTACAAAACAAACAACAACCTCATCTATTGATACAGGTTTTGGATCAATATCTTCAGCGGATTTTATTTCTTTTTTTGTAGCCTCATATGAGATATTATCACAATGTAGTTGCAAGATTCGCATAATGACTGGAATATTTGCCACAACTTATAATTTGCTTAGAGAATATCATATATTGTGAAAGAAAAGAAAGATAAGAATCACAAACATTTTGCAAATGATGATCCCACAAAGTTTGATGAAAAAAGTGCAGAAGATATAGCAAAAGAAGCAATAAAAAAATTCAAATCATTAAACAGTTAACTAAACCCTGCACCAAATTCATCACCTTTGGTTAAAGGATCAATATCTTTAGCATTTTTCATTGCAATGTACAAAAATGCTTCATTAACTACCTCTTCAGTATTTGAAATATCTACACCCAAAGTAATTGCAAATTTTTGTAAATACTCAAGCGTTTCAGAGGATGGTTCATCTGTAGGAATTTTTTCTTCAGTGATCTTTAATGCAATTTTATCAATACACTGATTCCTAAAACTGTCGTCCAACGTAAAGATATAAAATCACTGTGTAATAAACAATCAAGATTCGTTTTCATCATGTCCAATAACATGTTTTTCACAATAATAGAGATCATTCATGTTACAGTAATATGAACAATCATTATCACATAATGCACATTTTGGTTTTTTATCATCAGTAGATAATTTGTAATGATAGTTTTTACTTTTCAATTTTTTCAAGTTCATTTTTTAATGAAATTAAACTACGAAGTATTAATCCAGATAAACCTAAATTTTGTATAAGCATAGTTGCAGAATCATTTAATGCATCATCCCCTCTATAACCCTCATCATAAAGTATTTCGATTTGGCCTTGATCTGTATCAACTAACGCAGTGATAATTGAATATTCCCCCAAATTTTGATCTGTTTTGATTCTATAGTGTAACAACTCAATTTTTTTAATCTCCACGCCATCTTGTGTTATTTTTCCATCAGAAAAAATCAAATTTCTATCATCAGGTTCACGTTCAATTCTTTTTGAATCAGGAATATCGACAAATTTCATATTTTAAAATTATAAATTAACGTATTAAAAGAAATGAAAAGCTTATAACGCATTTACTTGTTAAACTCTTTTGTTATGGACTACGGTAAACTTTGTAATGCATTACTAGATTCAAATGAAAAGATCCGCTATGTAGGTGTATACAATTCCTTCAGTGGAGATGTTTATGAGAAAATGCAGAATGGGACAGCACGGCATTTTGATAAAGATCAAACAAAAAAATCCATGACTCAAGCAATTATGCGATGGAAAACACGTAAACAATTTTCATCAGAAATTGGAGAACCAGAATTTGCTATGACAAGATATGAAAAAGTGAATAGAATAACCATGGCATGTGGAAAAGACGGACTATTGATGTTTAGTACAGAAGTTGATGTACACCTTTGCGATATAATCGATGATGTGACAAAGATGGTAAAAGAACACGTTGGAGAATCAGATAACGATGACGGTTCACGTAACATTAGATCCTAAAAGCTTATTTTAGTTATATTACAAAATTTTTATGTGAATCACCACCATTTTGAAGGAAAAGACATACCTCACATCAAACTTGATTCTAAAACAACAGTAAAAGAATTAGTTGAAATTTATGCAAATTCAGGATTTAACGCAAGACAATTAGGAGAGGCTGCAAAATTATATCAAAAAATGATTCACGAGAATGCAACTATTTGTTTAACTGTTGCAGGTGCAATGACACCCGTAGGATTTGGGGGAATTATTAAAACACTTTTAGAAAAAGGATTTGTAGATTGGATTGTTACAACAGGTGCAAATGTATATCATGAAGATCATTTTGCATGGGGATTGCCAGTAAAACAAGGTCATTTTGAAGTTGACGATAACATATTGTATGAAAAAGAAATTGTGAGAATTAGAGATGTGTATGTTAAATTTTACGAGACATTAGAACTAGAAGATAATATAATTCAGAATATGTTTAAAGACAAATTTTCAGAAAAATCATTTACAACTGCAGAATTTTGTAACGTATTAGGAAGAATTAGTAAAGAAAAATCAAAATTTCCTGAAAAAAGTTTCCTTACAACCGCGTATGAATTAGACGTTCCAGTATACGTATCAACACTAAAAGATTCATCTCTTGCAATGAATTTAGCAGTACATAGATTAAAAAATAAACAATTCAATTTAGACTTCGTTAGAGAGATTATCGAACAAGCAGCAATTGTTTACAATTCAAAAAAATCAGGCATTTTAGAGCTTGGAGGAGGAGTTCCAAAAAATACAGCGCAGCAAACTGGCCCATTGTTAGATCAAATTTTAAGAAAAGATCATGGAGGGCAAAATTACATTATTCAGATTACAGACGCGCGACCAGATACAGGAGGATTGTCAGGTGCAACATTACAAGAAGGAAAGAGTTGGGGGAAAGTAAAAGATTCACATGAAGATTTGATTACAGTGTACACAGATTCTACAATTGCATTTCCCATGTTAGCACTTTATGCATTATCAAATGAGGAACCTAGAGAACAAAAAAGAATTTATAAAAAATTAGGTAATTATTATGATACACTACAAGAATCAGCTAATAATACTCCAGACAAATTTGCTGATATTCTAAAAAAATCCGATATAAACCTGGATTAAGATTTTTTGTTAGCTTTTCTACGTGCTGCTTTCTGATCTGCAAATCGTGCATGTTTTCCATCTTTTCTTTTACCCATGAACAATCGAGAATCTTTTTCAATGTAAATGATTCGGTATGAAAAAAATTAAAAGTCCTTATTTTTGAAACATTTTATGGGAAAAATGTTTTCAATCATAATAATTGCAGTAGCAATTATTGGATTTTCATCTTCAGCATATTTTTTCAGCGAGACAAATATCACTATAGAAAGTCCCATATCCATGGAATTTCAAAATAATAGTTCCTTAATGCAAGAAATAGAATCCTGTATTGAACAGAATTTAGCAGGTGAAAGCTCCGTCGCATTAAATTCATTCAATACAAACATGTTGTTGACGTTAAAACAGACTGCAATGGAAACTGATGATGAAAATGAGTTAGAGCAAATTAAACAGAAACTTTACACACTAACTAATTGTGAACCTTAGATTAACCTCTATCATATCTGGCACGTTCCAGTGAACGGTCATCTTTTGTTGCTTTTTTCCATTCTTTGTAATGTTCTTTACATAAACCGGATTTCTTACCAGATGAGTTAAGACGTAATCCAGCATCCTCAACTTTTTTTGTATTAAGAGAACGTGCCGCATCAGCATCACAGCCATCTACATTACATTTTGTGCCTTTTGAAACAATACCCATTGTAATAACAACAATTCAACTCTTAATAAAGTTGAAATAAAGAAAAATTTTGTTCGTTTATAAATAGCAATTATTGATGTGAGAATATGGGAAGTAAGAACAAATCCGTCTCATCAAATGAGAAATCACAAAGTGGAAAGGATAAGACAAAAAAAGATAAGAAAGATCATAGTGAGAAAAAAGAGGTCGATGTATTCATCAACGAAGAACAAGCTAGTAAGATAGTTAAATCATCGAAAGTAATTACGATTCAAGATTTAGCAAGACAAGCGAATGTAAAAATTTCAACTGCCAACGCATTTCTTAAAAAAGCATTATCAGAAGGAACTGTCAAAAAGGTAGGTGGATTTAGTGGTCACTATATCTATCAACCAGTTTCACAATAGATAGAAACTTCATCACCAGAATTAACATTCAATAATTCATCACTATTTTCAATAATTTTTCCTATCGGGATTAGATCTTTTCCAACCTTTGCATCCTTATAGAAAAAACAAAATGCATGACCTACAGATAAGAATGCAATATCACCTTTTTTGAATTCTTTTCGTGTGCGTTCACCACCAGATTCAATATGAGATTCAACGTAAACACCACTAGTACCAAGCTTGTGAATTGTCCCATTTACTGGCAATGAGCGAATTATTGTTCCAACTAAAGAAGGAGAAAGATGACGTTTTAGTTCACATTTGATTTTAGATTTACCGGTTATTTCCAAAATTACTTGTGATTTTGATACAGATCCACCATCCATTATGGAATGTACAGCTTTGGATTATATATTGGCATTTTTCAATTAGTTTACTTGTCTGAGCCTGAAGAAACACCAATTACAACTGAAAAAAAAGAAGAAGAACCAGCTCCATTAGTTCCAGAAGCAAAAATTGATGAAATAATACAACCAGATACGGAAGAGATTGATCCTGATGCAGAAGTTAGCATTCATGCAACAATGGAAAAAGCAATTGAAAATTATAGAAAAATCAAAGAAGGAAAATTAGAATTAACAGATAAACAACTAGAGGATTTAGAAAAAGAATGTGAAGTAATACGACAAAGAGACATTATTGACGTTGACGTGCAACATGAATCAATTGAATTAAGTTCAGATGGAAAAATATTGATGGGACCACCAACATTGACGAGATTTGAAAAAGCAAGAATTATGGGAGCACGAGCATTACAATTATCATTAGGGGCACCACCATTCATAGACATACCTGTAAACGCTGCAACATCGCTAGACATATCAATGAAAGAATTAGAGGAACGAGTCATTCCAATTACAATAAGACGTGTTTTGCCTAATGGTGATTACCAAAACATACCATTGTTAGATTTTAAAGAATAGACGAATCGTCTATATCATTTAAAAGAAGTCCAGCAAAATTATAATTAATATGGAATTAGAAGAAGTGAAACGATCAGAAAATAATTTAGATAAAGACGCTTATTTTGTAAAAAATGAATCAGTCATGACCAGTGCTTTAGATGTCATAACTGCAATGTCAACAACCAAAAGAATTGTTTTGAAGGCTAAAGGAGATCTGATTCCAAATGCCGTAGCTGTTGCAAATATTGTAACAGAAAATATGTTAAAAGGAAATTCAAAAATTCAAGATATTAAATTAGACAGTATAATTTCAGAAGAAGATGGACAAATGATTTCAAATATAGTTATTGTTTTAATAAAAAATTAGTAAACGCTGCCAGGTCCTTTTAGAAGCATATTTTCACATTCTTTGCAAATTGCTTCATCTATATCAGATTCTAAATTATGATGAATGTCACAAATTAAGAGACTGGTCTTGATATAATTACAAAGACCAATGAATTTAGATAAACTTGAAGGCGAATATGCCATGTCAGATGAAAGATCAATTGCTATTTCATTAATCATTTCAGATACTTGTTTTTCAGCAGATAATTTTTTAATTAATTCAGGATCACCGCGTGTTCCACGAATGTAATTACTAATTGCAGCTTGTGTAACACCTAGCATTTTTGAGATCTCATCTTCACGAACGTTGTGATTCTCAGCCAAGTTTTTTGCAAGTATTGCACGAAGAGCTGGGATCAAAGTCTTTGATTCAATTTCTGCAGGAAGTAACATGGAATATCTTATCATAATTACTTTATAAGTTCCGCTGAAATTAGCTGAAACTATCTCTTTCTTAATTAACAAATTTTTATTTGAAATGTATTCTAGTTAGATTATGAAAACCGACACGGATCAATGTATGTCAATTTTACAAAATGCAGTTAGTGAATGTGATTCAGAATGGATTGCATTATCAGGTGGATTAGATAGCAGCATACTCGCACATCTAAGAAAAGATCAAAGACCACAAGCAATAACAATAATCACAAAGGATTTTTTAGGAACAGATCTTACTTTTGCACAATTCATTGCCAAACATACGGGTTTGACTCTATCTTTGATGCAAGTAAACATGGAAGAAATTCTGGATTCTATTAGCGAGACAATCAAAATTTTAGATAATTTTAACGATATAGAGATACGTAATTCAATCGTTCCACATCTCTATCTAAGTTCATTGAAAGAAAAAGGAGTTGATTCAGTGATTACAGGAGATGGAGCAGATGAAATTTTTGCAGGGTATAATTTTCTATTAAAGAAATCTAATGACGAATTAGATCAAGAATTAGAGCGAATTAAAAAAATCATGCACTTTCCATCAAAAAATATTGCCGAATCATTAAACATGAAAGTTGAAACTCCATTTTTGAATGAAGATGTAATAAAATTTTCAAACAGCATTCCAATTTCAAGAAAAATTAATGTTAAAGAAGATAAAAAATATGGAAAATGGATACTTAGAGAAACATTTGAAAAAGATCTTCCAAAAAATATCATTTGGAGAGAGAAATCACCTATGCAAGATGGATCAGGTACAAATAACCTAACAGGATTGTTCAATACAATAATTACAGACGATATTTTTTCACAGAAAAAAACAAAAATCTTGGAAGAGGATGGAGTGTATATCAGAACTAAAGAATCACTGCATTACTACGAATGTTTTAGAAAGTCTAGTTCAGTTAAAAAATCAAATTCAGATAGAAAATGTCCAGATTGTGATTACGAGATTAATTTAAATTCAAGATTTTGCAGAATGTGTGGTAAATTTCCTATTAATTAGATTTTTTCGACCATTTCTTTGGTTTTTTGATAAAGATCTTTTTACAGCCATCACAACAAAAATGATATTTTTTTGAATTATAATCATGCGTGACAGATAAATCCTCATCAAATTCAAGACCACAAACTGGATCTGTAACCTTCATGGTTTTTTGCAATTAGAGTCGTATTTCTATTTATCTAAACAGTGAGAACTCATTAATCATAAGAATATCTTATATGGAAAAAAATGAATCCAGTACATGAAAAAACTTTTTGGTTTATGTCCTGAATGTAAAAAGCAGGAATTATTCATGACAGAATACAAATGTCTAAAAATCATAATGAAAACAAAAAATTGGATTGTGTGTAAAAATTGTGATTATGCAATACAAATCGAGAAATTAAAAAGTAGTTTATGTTGTGTTTGATTAAGATACTAATTTTTTAAGAAATTCATCATATTCGGATTGATTCAATGAATTAATTTTCATTACTTCTAGATTTTCATTGACATGTATGCTAGATTTTTGCCCAATTAATGGAGCAAGAACTCCAGGAGTTGAACGAATGAATTGTAAAAGTCCAACAGAAGGGGAGGATGTTGTAAAGAGGGGCTTTGATTTTGCCCATTCCAAAAGTTTACCTTGCATTAATGGAACACTTGTGAAAACACCAATTCCTAATTCATTTGCAGAGTCTAGAATAGATTTTCGTGTTCCAGATACAGTTTGATTTTTCAGTAACATTGCTTGATCAAAATGTAAATTGAAAGGAAGTTGTATGAATCTAAATCCATGATCACTTCCACCAATATCTTCCGCAAGTTTTACTACATCTTCCAAAGATAGAAACATTGCATTATCAGAAGTTGCTCTAAAACAGTCCCATGTTGCCAAACCATAAAATCTAATCTTACCTTCTTTGCGTTTTTCTTCATAAAATTCAAAAACTTTTTTGAGATTTTCTAAAAATTGAGATTTTGACATTTCAGGATGGCCTTCAACAGCATTATGAAGATACATTAAATCAATACATTCAAGGTTGAGATTTTTTAAACTTCGTTCTAATTGATCCTGCAAGTATGGAATAGTCATACAATGATAACCAGATGATATATCACCCTCTTTGACAATTCCAGGTTGACCTAATTCACGCATCACATATTGCATGAAATCTTCTTGTATATCTCCATCATTAGTTACATAGCCATTTTTTGTACAAATGAATACTTCATCTCTTTTGACTAAATGTTCATTAATTAATTCAGATAATGCCAAACCAATACTTCGTTCAGATTTTTGTGCACGATAATTTATTGCAGTGTCAATCACATTTACACCAGACATGATAGATTTTTTTACAGCATCTTTGACTATCATATCTGTTTGAGAATCAGGCTCTCCAAGATAGGTTCCAATTCCAATATTTGATAAATACAAATTTTGAAAGGAATTGTAATTTCCAGTGAGAAACTTTTCAGAGAAGGTTTTGGTTCCAGTAGATGTTGCAAAGCCTGAAATCATTCTAAATTATATCGAAAATCATTACTTAAAATCCTATCAAAAATGAAATAATGAAAAGTGCACCTGCAATTCTACTAAAGTAAAGGGTATTGCTCATAGAACTAATCAGAATATTTTCAGATTTTTCTAAATCTTTCAAATGCAATATAGCTAAAATAAGAAATGGCTTAGCTAGAAGAACAATTAGACTATAGATTGGGAATAATCCAGATATGACGCCATAAATTATAATTCCATATGCCAATATTGGAAAAATTAAGAAAGTTCGGACTGCATTTGATTTACCAAAAATAATTATCAACGTTCTTCGACCTTTTTCTTTATCCACATCATGATCAGGAATTGAAGTTACAAACAAAACTAATGAAGAAAGTATTCCCACTACAATACCTGCAAGAATTGTAAAATCATCAATATTTTGAGTTTGAATAAAATATGTTCCAATTATAATTAATGCGCCCTTAATTGTAACAAATACTTCTGCTAGCCCCCAATTAACAATCTTTGTTGAATAGAAATAAACAGAAAGAATGGCAAATCCTAAAATCAACCCAATTGTAATTCCAAATATAGTTACAAAATAGATGCCAATGATTGCACCTAAAATTAAAAATCCAATACCAACAAGATATACGGATTTTGGTTTGAGTAATCCTTCAGGTAAAACTCCTGTACCACCACTCATCTTAGTACGTTTTGTTTTTGTATCAATTCCACGCTTAAAATCCCAATAATCATTTAGTAGATCTACACTAGCATGAAGTGAAATAACACCTGCAAATGTGAGCATTGCATGAAAAATATCAATCGAATATCCAGCATACCATGAAAGAGAAAGCCCCAGTGAAACTGCAATTACAGACGCTAATAGAAATTTTATTCGAATTGCACGTAGCCAGACAGATAGCATTAGATTAATGACTCTGCATCTACACTAACTGGTTTTCGTCCATTAAATCCAGAGTCTTTTTCATGCCAAAATTTTATTTCAGTTTCACCTTCTTTCCAACAAAGCCATACTTCTTCATCAAATCTTTTTGAAGGAAAATCAAGTAAACCTTGATCTAATCCTTTCATAACAACTCCAGTTTCTTCTAGTTCTTGAATAGTTTTATAAAATTTTGATAATTCTTCATTTAATTTTTGTTTTAAAACAACATATTTTTCAAATGTATTATTATCAGTCAAAGTAACCTGAAGTTCCTGTTCTGCTTTTATTACTTCATTTTTTTGCTTTTTGATATTTGCGTATCTTTCAATAACAAGAGGCAAGGTTTCATTTGCAGTTTGTACAGTGAAATATTTGAACAATATCCAGATGTTTGAATTGTTTAATTAAAAGATATCTTGCGCAAATTACTTATTTATCTAAAAATATTGAGAAATGTATGAGCGCAGAAGAACAATTACAAGCAATGGTAGATCAAACAATTGACATGGCACTCATGAATGTTGAGGCATATTATAAGGAAATAGAAGCTAGCAATGAAATTTTGAAAATTGAAAATCCTAAAGAATTTGTTTTTGGGTTAATAATGGGTCAGATTTTAGGATTAGGTGTTGCAGCACTTGCACAAATGAAACAAGGAAATCCTACACCCCAGGATCAAATGCAAGTAAGAGATATGGCATACAAACGAGTTCCACAAATTAGAGAGAGGATTTTTGATAAATAATGGCTCAAAAAGTAAAATGTTCACATATTTTAGTTGAAAAACAAAGTCAAGCTTTGCAAATACTAGATGAAATTAAAAAAGGAAAAAAATTTGGTGCAGCAGCTAAAGAAATATCATCATGTCCAAGTGCAAAAAAAGAAGGAGATTTAGGATATTTCACAAAAGGTCAGATGGTAAAAGAATTCGAAGATGTCGCATTCAATTTAGAAATTGGAGAAGTGTCAGCACCAGTTAAGACGCAATTTGGTTATCACATCATCAAGCGACTTGGATAATTAGATCTTAAATACAAATTTTACAATAGAGGTTGGAGTGAGAGCATATTGACTTCAGTATTTAGAACAACATCTCTCTTTTACTCCACTAATTATCTTCTTTAATGGATTTTTAGCAACACTGATCGAGACAATTTTTTACTAAAATTATGAAATACCAGTTAACATTGTAGTCTGTATGCCTGAAGTAACAGTTTTTTCTACAAAAGACATTGAGAACATAATCTCATGGTTTGAGAGAATCTATAGCAGCGACGAAGAGATATCTGATTTTGAACGTGAGACATATCTCAAACTTGCAAAATACTTCATTCTCGAAGAAAAAGCGATGTGTTAGAAACTCGCATATTCTCTTTTTAATTTATGGAAATGATTTTATCGTTTTTGCATAGCTTGCAAATCGGTGATTTTGTGGACGTACTTGTTTTTGAACATATTTTGGACAAGTAGTTCCTAATGCACCACGATAGCCTATTGGAGATTCAACCCATTTTTCATCATGAGCAGCTTTTAGTACATCATCATAAGGACTGTAATGATTAACGATTTTCTTATTTACGATTTTTTGAAATTTGTTACCATGGATTTTTGGTTTCATTGAATCAGCAGGGATAGATGCACCAAAGAAATGTACAGATTCAATAATTCCTTTATTTTTTGGATTTTTTGCTAGTGATTGAATTGTTGATAAAATAACTTGAGCACCAAGAGAATGCCCCATTAATCTAATTTTGAGTGAAGGGTTTTTTGATTTTGCATCTAAAATAAATTTTGAAAGATTTTTTCCATTCTTTTTTGCAATTAAAACCCCAATTTTTAATGCAGATAATGCCGTGGATTTGTATTGCACGCCGGCAGTATTCGAATCATAACTATAACCAACCACATCGTGTTGATAGAGTAATGATTTCAAGCGTTTTTCAGCTATCACATATTTTGCAAGGGCACCAGATTTGTTATTCCTTAAACCATGAATCATTATGACAATTTCAGAGTTTTGTAATATTTTTTGAAAAGTAGTCTTAGGATAGATATCATACGAAGTATTTTTGATAGTTTTTCCAGTTTTTAGATCATAATATCCTCTAGTAGATATTTTTGGAAATACCTTACCAATCATTCTAATTTCCTAGTTTTGATTGCTCTTTTTCAATGTCAGATAATTCTACTTTGGAAAATATCGGTTCAACGGTTCCAATTTTATGCCCGGTCTTTAATTTCAACTCAGACATTTCATTCCAAGGTATATCTGAAACATTTCCTTCAAGCCCTAGTTGTGACCAAATTTTTTGAGAGGATTTTGGTAAAAATGAATGCAGACAAATTGCAATTGAACGTACAGCATTAACTGACAGATAGATACAAGCATTTGTTCCAGGTTCTTTTTTCCAAGGTTCTTTGTGTTGAAAATACTGATTGAAATGAGCTGAAAATTCCATCAATTGTTTTAATGCACGGTCTAAATGGTTTTCTTGCATTAATTTTCCAACATCATCAGCGAGAGATTTAATTTTTCTCTCAGATTCAGAATCTTTTTTATCAAAATCTTCAGGCTCAGGCACAACGCCATCAAAAGCTTTGTTTGTAAATCCAAGAGCACGATTAACTAGATTTCCCAAATTACCAATTAATTCAGAATTAATTTTTGTTGAAAATTGTTCCCAATCAAAATTAAGATCATCCTGGGAGTAAGGATTTATCGAAACAAGATAAAATCTCAAATAATCAGCAGGAAATTTCTCTAAAAAATCTTTTAGGCCAATATACCAATTTCGGCTTTTTGATATTTTTTTACCTTCAAGTGTAAGGTGGCCGCGAGTTGGAATATAATCAGGTAATTTGAATTCATTATTAATTCCCAATCTCATTGCAGGTAAAAACAGATAGTGATGATAAACAATGTCTTTCCCAATGAAATGATAAATGTCAGCTTCATTCCAAAAAGTTTTTCCATCTATTTTTTTATCATTTAAGAATTTCATTGTAGAAGAAATGTATGCCAAATGATTATCAAACCAACCATAGAATACTTTATCCGTTAATCCATCAATTGGAATTGGTACACCCCATGAGATATCACGGGTAATATCCCAATCAATCAAGCCTTCTTTAATCCAATTTTCAACATATTTTTTTACATCTTTTTGGAGATATGGTGCATTAGACAAATATTCTAAAAGTGAGTCAGAGAAATTTTTTAGTTTAAAGAAATAATGATTTGTAGATTTCTTAACAGGAGTTTGACCACATATTGAACAATGAGGATTGTCAATTTCTTCAGGTACACGACCGCATTTTTCACATAAATCAGAGTATTGGTCTTCAGCATTACAGTATGGACAAGTTCCTTTTACAAATCGATCTGGAAGAAATTTTTGATCATTTTCACAAAAGAATTGTATAATTTCTTTTTCATAGATATGTCCATTTTCTTGTAGTTTTTTGAATACATCTTGTACAAATAATATATTTTCAGATGAACTGGTCTTATAGAAAAAATCAAATGCAATATCAAAAGCAGTAAAATCTTCATAATCACGTTTATTCCAATGTTCGACATATTCTTGAGGAGTTTGACCAAGTTTTTCAGATTGTATTAGAATTGGAGTTCCAAAATCATCAGATGCACAGACATAATATGCTTCGACGCCATTTTGTTTTAAGAAACGAGTAGTAACATCCGCAGGAAGATATGTTGATGCTACATGACCAAGATGGATTTCACCATTAGAATACGGTAATGCACTTGTGATTATTGCTTTTTTATTCATTTGTGATGTTTGGATTTTTTTGACTATTAAGGTATGGTTTTTAAATAGATTTGGAAGATTATAAAATATGAGTAAAGTCAAAAACCCAAAATTAGCAAAAGAAGGAAAGATCTCATACGAATGGGCTCGCACTCATATGGATATTTTAGATAACACATTAACCAGATTAAAAAAATCAAAGCCACTCAAGGGAGTTACAATTGCATTTTGCCTACATATTACAAAAGAAACCTCAGTTTTGTTAATGGGCGCTAAAGAATTAGGTGCAAATGTTGCAGTGTGTGGTGGAAACCCATTAACAACACAGGATCATATTGCAGCATATCTTGCAACTCAAGGAATTCATATCTACGCATGGAATGGTCAAACAAACAAAGAATATGATTGGTGTCTAGATCAAGTACTAAAACACAAGCCAAGTTTGATTTGTGATGACGGTGCAGACATGAATGTTAAGGTACATTTTGATAAAAAATTCAAATCATTAGAAATTCTTGGCTCTACAGAAGAAACTACAGCAGGAGTTACAAGAGTACAAGCCATGGAGAAACAAGGGAAATTGAAATATCCAGTAGTTATTGTCAACGATGCAGATACAAAACATATGTTTGATAATAGATATGGTACAGGTCAAAGTACAATTGATGGATACCTAAGAGCAATGGGATTACTATTCACATCAAAGAAAATTGTTGTCGTAGGATACGGCTGGGTAGGAAGAGGAGTTGCAGAAAGATCCAGAGGAATGGGTGGAAAAGTAATTGTTACAGAGATTGACCCGGTAAAAGCTCTAGAAGCACATATGGACGGATATGATGTAATGCCAATGTCACAAGCTGCAAAAATTGGACAAATTTTCATTACAACTACAGGAATGACTAGCGTTATCAGAAAAGAACATCTTCTTGCTATGAAAGATGGTGCAGTAGTTGGAAATGTAGGACATTTTGATGTAGAAATAGATACGAAATTCCTATTGGAGAAATCAAAATCAGTTAGAGAAGTAAGACCATCATTAGATGAATGCATCCTAAGAAATGGAAGAAAAATCTACTTAATCGGTAAAGGCAGATTGGCAAATCTTGTTGCAGCGGAAGGACACCCACCAGAAGTCATGGCACAATCATTTTCAAATCAAATATTATCATTATTGTATATCTTGAAAAATCATAAAAAGATGGGTAAAAAGACCATGATTGTTCCAAAAGAGATTGACAGACAAATTGCAGTTGATGCATTAAGAGCAATGGATATCAAGATTGACAGTTTAACAAAAGAACAAAAAAAGTATGCAGATAGTTGGTAACAAGAATAACTATAAAAGAACATTATTTCAAAACCAATCAGATGACATGGACTAAAGTTGCTGAAAAAGGCGATATTCAATCTGGTTCAAGTAAAGAATTTGAAGTGGATGGAAAAAAAATTGCAGTTTTTAATCAAGATGGATTTCATGCATTAGATGGAATTTGCCAGCATCAAGATGGTTCAATTGCACCAAAAGGAAAAATTGAAGGAGACATAGTAGAATGTCCATTACATTTCTGGCATTACAATATCAAGACAGGTGAATTAATGGATTATCTGAAAGGTGTAAAATTGAAAAAATATGAAGTAGATATCAGAGACGATGGTATTTATGTCGATGCATAATTCTGGTAGACTTTTTATGAGATTAGTTTAAGAAAAACTGTGAACCAAGATATTTTACAAAAAATAACAAATCAAGATTATAGCAGTATTGCAACTAGAATTCAAAACGGATTACAAGAAAAAATTGAAGAGACCCATTCAAAAGGCGTGATCTTGGGGTTAAGTGGAGGAATTGATTCAGCAGTTATCGCATATCTATGTAATAATGTTGTAAAAGAAAAAACACTTGCGCTAATAATGCCAGACTCTAAAATTTCACCAGAATCAGAAACTAGTGACGCAATAAAGATCATCGATACACTAGGAATGGATTACAAATTACTTGACATTAATTCAATTCATAAAGAATTCAGCATGGTGTTGGAACCAGAAGATAGAGCATTAGGAAATTTACGAGCGAGAATTAGAATGAATATATTATATTATTATGCAAATTTAAAAAATCTAGTCGCATTAGGTTCAAGCGATAAAAGTGAATTCAACATAGGATATTTTACAAAATTTGGAGATGGTGCTGCCGACGTATTACCAATTGTTTCATTATACAAAACACAAGTAAGAGAATTAGCCAGACATTTAGGAATAGATGAAAAAATTATTACAAAGAAAAGTAGCCCACATTTATGGCCCAACCATGAAGCTGAACATGAAATAGGCGTAGATTATGAACAAATTGACGTTATTCTATATTGTTTAATTGATAAAAAACTGTCATTGGAAGATACCATAAAAGAATCACAAATAGATAAAGAAATAGTTGAAAAAATCTATCATATGTATAAGAATAGTGAGCACAAACGAATTAATCCAAAAGAGCTTTGAATGAAGATTATTTTTATACAAATAAGATAAATGACACGCCATATCTGATATTAACAAATGAAGATATCTGACACATTAACAAATCAAAAAAAAGAATTAGAATTTTCAGATAAAGTACGAATCTATCTTTGTGGAGTTACAGTGTATGATCAATCTCACATAGGACATGCCAGAACTATAATAGTATTCGATACATTAAGAAGATTTTTGGAAGCAAATAATATTCCTGTAGAGCTTATTCAAAATTTTACAGATGTTGATGATAAGATAATAAATCGTGCAAAGGAGCAGGGAGAATCAGCAAGTGGGCTATCAACAAAATACATTCAAACGTACTTTGAAGATTCAGATAGATTAAACATCAAAAGAGCAACAAACTATCCAAAAGCAACCGAACATATCAAAGATATGATAAATTTAATCGAAGAATTAGTTACCAAGGAATCAGCATATGTCTCAAAAAATGGTGTTTATTTCCGTGTTTCAAAGTTTTCAGAGTATGGAAAATTATCAAAAAAGAAAACCGAAGATCTAGAAAGTGGTTCTAGAATAGGAATAGATGAATCAAAAGAAAGCCCTTTAGATTTTGCATTATGGAAATTTTCAGATACACAGCCAAATTGGGAAAGTCCATGGGGTAAAGGAAGGCCAGGATGGCACATAGAATGCTCTGCAATGAGTATCAAGTATTTGGGTAAAAATTTTGAAATACATGGCGGAGGACGTGATTTGATTTTCCCTCATCATGAAAATGAGATTGCACAATCAGAATCATTTACTTCAGAACAATTTGCAAAAATTTGGATGCATGCAGGAATGATTACAATAAATGGTGAAAAGATGTCAAAATCAGTTGGAAATGTTAAATCAATAAATCATGTATTGGAATCCTGGGGACCAAATGTAGTAAGGTTATTTTGTATTTCAGGACACTATTCAAAACCAATTGATTATACTGAAGATCTCTTAAAAGAAAATTTAATCAGATTACGACAAATTGAAACATGCTATTATGAATTAAGACTAGCAGACAAAACAGAGGAATTAGAAGATATTTCCTCGTTACTTAAAGAATCAAGAGAGAAGTTTGATGCTGCATTAAATGATGATTTTAATACGTCTTTAGGACTGTCTGTCTTTTTCAACATGGTTAAAACCATAAACAGTTTAGCATCAGATGAAAAAATTAGTAAAAATATTTCAGAGCAAGTACTACCTGTTTTAGAATACATGTTAGAAGTGTTAGGATTAAAAGTTCAAACCGTTTCAGATGACGAAATAAAAACTATTTTTGATTTAATTGATAAGAGAGAGAAATTAAGAGATGAGAAAAAATTTGAAGAAGCAGATAAAATTAGAGACCAGATTGCCAGTTTAGGGATATCACTAATTGATCATAAAAATAAAACATTATGGATGAAAAAAGAGGCAATCAAAGCCGAAAAACAATAAGATGATTTGTGGATAATATTTAATAATCATTTTGTCATAATAGAATTCCATTAGTGAAAGTGCCGTTTTTGGCAAAAATGAGATGGACCTTTTTTTCCTCTCTTTTTTACTAGTGGATTATTTTATGATTAATACGGAAGGTTTTGATTTGTGAAGAACAAATTGAGATGTACTTCCAAAGAATAATTCTTTTGCAGAACTTCTTCCCCTTGAACCAATTACAACCATGTCAATTTTGTTTCGTGACATATTTGCAAATTTAGCAATTTCATAACCAGGATTTCCATATACAATTTTTTGGTCAAATTCAACTCCTGCTTTTTCGCATTGATCTCCTGCGATATCCATCATAGAATCTAGTTGTTTTTTGTGGTTTTTGTTGAATTTACCAGAAGTATCAAAGTCACCTTTTGGAGGTGCATAAACTGCATGAAGTACAATAATTTTAGCATCACAATTTTTTGCAAGATAGATTGCAGACGATAAACCTCTAAAGGAGTTTTTTGAATTATCAAGCGGGACAAGAATTTTGTTTATGGATGTAGCCATAAGAAGAATAATTTCAAAGCTATTTAAAAAAGAGGCGCTGCTACCTATGTTCTTCCATTAACTCATGATGAATCGTTAGATTCTTCAGATTTATCATATTTTTCATGCCATTCTTTAGATTCTTTATTGAACTCATCCGAAATTTGCTTCATTTTCTCTAATAACGTGCGATAATTCTTTGTGTGATTTTGTATCTTTGTCAAATCGTGAATCATTTTATCAAACATTTCATTCATAGGGTTATTTTGATCTATACTGGTAAGACGGGTTTTAATTTCATGCCAATTTTTGAGCATATCCATTAACAGCAATTCTTGTTCAGTTACTAGTTCATCTAAAGCGTCTTGTTTTACACTCATAATATTTCAAAATTAAAGGAAGATATCAATTTTTAGAAAAATAAGTGCCGAGAGAGGAATCGATAAAAGAGTAAACATAATTTTTTGACAGAAATTAGTCATACATTAATAATTTCTGTCTAACATATCAATCAGAATGCACCATAATAATCCGAGGATTTTATTATTTACAGCATTATTGACGGGAATAATTGTAGGTGGGATTCCAATTGCATCAGGCGAAAATGTTCCAGATTGGGTAAAGAATACAGCTGGATGGTGGGCTGTTGATTCAATATCTGAAACAGAATTTGTTAATGCAATAGAATTTTTAGTAAATAATGACATTATTCAGGTTGATACAACCCAATCAACGACAACTTCACTTATAATTCCAGATTGGGTAAAGAATACAGCTGGATGGTGGGCTGTTGATTCAATATCTGAAACAGAATTTGTTAATGCAATAGAATTTTTAGTAGACAACGGAATTATTTCATTAGAAAAACAATGTTCCAGGGATTTAGATCCAAATGGAAATAATATTCCGGATGAATTAGAAATACAGGCAGTATTTGATCCAAGTTCAAATAAAATAATCGAGGATAACTTGCAACCGCAGATCATAATATCCAGGAATTATAATAATTGTGATTTTCCAAATGAAATGTCACATTATGAATTTAGAGAAGTAGATTTTTCTAATTCCGATCTCTCAAACAAAAATCTATTTAATACGAAATTTACAAGTAGCATATTTAATAATACAGATTTTTCAAATAGTAAACTTCATGGAATAATTTTTTATGAATCAAGTTTAGAAAATGTAAAATTTGAAAATAGCGAGTTTTCAATAATGCCAAAGAGTTTTGATAGAGTAATATTTTCAGTTTATAGTACAGAAAATTATCATCACTGTACTTTTCTACCTTGTAGATTACACACAAGCACATTTCCAGGATTAGAGACAACCAACATACAACAAAAATTATTCGGTAAAGAGACATTACCGTTAAATTTGGTGTTTGAGAAACAAGTTTTAGATTTAAGCGATATAAGAGTTTCATACATTCTTTCCCCTTCATTCATTTTTAACAGCTTTGAGAATATTGATTTTCAAAAAGCAAATCTTACGTACTCTATTTTTGGAAATAATAATTTTAATAATGTAGATTTTTCAGAGAGTGAACTTTCAGAAGCAATTTTCTATAATTCAAATTTTTTCAAAACAAAATTTCAAGAAACATTTTTTGATAACAAAACCGTCAATATGAAAGATGATTTCAAAACTAGTAAAAAATATAATGAATCTATACCTAAACTAACTTTTCACACAGATATTTTTAAAAATTTACAGATTAATCACGTCATAGATTTTCCATCTATTAATTGGAGTATGGGAATGTTGATTGATGATGATGAAAATATACTAATGATTGCAAATACTGATGACCATACTATCGATACTTTTAGCCTAGATAATTTTGAATTACTACAATCATTTACATCTCCAATTCAATTTGAGTGTGAAACAACTAACACGTGGACAAAAATAACTGATTGTTTAAATGAACATCGTAATCTACCAACTTCCATTGCAAAGTTAAATGAAAAAATATTTGTTGCTTATGGATGGCAAAATGAAATACAGATTTTTAACTCTGAAGGAGAATATTTATACAAATTTGGTCAAAAAGGAAACAAATCAGGAGAATTTATCGACCCGTTTAACATCAATGTATGGGAAGAAAAATTATACGCTTTAGACTCGGGAAATAATCGAATTCAAATTTTTGACGAGAATTCTAATTATGAAGACGAATTTTCGACAAATTATTTACAAGAAAACAATTCAAGTCCAGTTGATTTTTCAATATATGACAAACAGATTTTTGTTACAAATGATTTGAATTCAAATGTGTCACGTTTTGATTTAGAAGGTCAATTAATAGATACAATTGACTTATCAACATATGTTGATTCCGGTTCAATATCATCCATTTATGTTAATGATGGCATGATGACGATTACTGATTCGTCTCAACATCAAATAATGGTCTTTGATTTATCAGGTCAACCACAACTAAGTTTTGGAGAAATGGGTAATGAATATGGACAATTTATGAATTCAAAAGATGTGATTTTCGATGATAATATGTTCTTTATTTCTGACACTAATAATTACAGAATTCAAATTTTTGAAATTATAAGATAAAAAAATTTAGAAAAATAAGCGCCGAGAGAGGGATTTGAACCCCCGTGTGCAGAGCACAGACGCTATCCTGTTTTGAGATTTCGAGGCGTCCGCCTTGGACCAAGCTTGGCTATCTCGACATCAAAAGTAAGAATTTCTAGTATAAAATCGAATCAGTAAATAAAAAAAGCAGCAAATATAGAATATCATTATGGGATTAGATCTAAAACCATTACTAGTC
The DNA here is from genome assembly GCA_028343215.1 of Candidatus Nitrosopelagicus sp. Taxonomy (GTDB): domain Archaea; phylum Thermoproteota; class Nitrososphaeria; order Nitrososphaerales; family Nitrosopumilaceae; genus Nitrosopelagicus. Next base: position 138,689 of record JAOLYB010000002.1, read on the forward strand.
AGAGAAAAAACACAGCTTGAATCATTTACAAATAAAGTTGTAGCAATCGATGCATACAACGCAATTTATCAATTTTTAGCTATAATCAGAGGACCTGAAGGACTCCATCTAACAGACTCACAAGGAAGAGTGACAAGTCACATTACAGGATTACTATTTAGAAACATAAATTTTCTCACAATGGGAATAAAGCCAGTTTACGTATTTGATGGCAAACCACCTTCACTAAAATCAGCCGAAATTGAAAAAAGAAAACAAATTAAAAAAGAAGCTACAGTAAAATATGAAAAAGCAATTACTACAGGAAACATGGAAGATGCAAGAAAATATGCACAACAAACCACATCAATGAGAGATGGAATGGTAGAAGATTCGAAAAAATTATTAGATTTATTTGGAATACCTCACATACAAGCACCTTCAGAAGGAGAAGCGACAGCTGCAAATCTTACAATTACAGGACAAGCATTTGCATCAGCAAGTCAAGATTTTGATTCAATTTTATTTGGTGCAAAAAGATTAGTGAGAAATTTTACAAATAGTGGAAGAAGAAAATTACCGAATAGAAATTCCTACATCGAAGTTTTACCAGAGATGATTGAGTTTCAAAAAAATTTAGAAAGTATGGGATTAACTAGAGAAGAATTAGTAGATACAGGAATATTGATTGGGACTGATTTTAATCCAGATGGATTTGAAAGAGTAGGACCAAAAACCGCCATTAAGATGATTAAACAGCATAAAAGACTAGAAGATATCCCTCAAATTCAAGAACAATTAGAACAGATTCCATTTGACGAAATAAGGAAAATTTTTCTTGAACCAAATGTAGCTAAGATAGATAAAATTGAATTTGGTGAAACGGATTTTGAAGGAATTGTAAAATATTTGTCAGAAGAACGTGATTTTTCTAAAGATAGAGTGGAAACATCAATGAACCGATTAAAGAAAAGCCTTGAGAAGAAAAGTCAAACATTAGATCAATTCTTTTAATTATGAGAAATGTCAAATTGAGTAATTGGTCAGGGTTGGGAATATATCGAATACCAAACAATTCCATCTCGTGTTGATGGACTTGCTGAACGGCCAATGTCTAAACTATATTAAATCAAATAACACCTAACAAAATGTATGACAGATAATGAACAAATCAAGCATAATTTATTATTAAATATCAAACGTTTAGAAGGAATTTTAGAAAGAATTGATAAATTTTGTCATAATTATGATCAAGAAAAAGTTGATGCATCAGTTGCAGTTCTAAAGATAAAAAGTGCAATAGAAAATCTCCGAGAAGTAATACCTGAAATGAGTAAAGATGCTGAATCAATAAATCAAGAAGTAAGTGAAGAAGAAAAAGATTAACTAACGTAAAAATGGTAAAAAAGTCATGAGTTTTGAAGAAGATGTAGATGTTTATGGAGAATGTAGAAACTTCATCAAGTTTTGTAAAGAGCAAGGAATACAAGTTACATCCGAAGCAGTTGCTACAATTTGGGCAGCATTTCAGACTAATGTGGCATTAGATGAAGACGAAGATGAAGAAACAACACTAGACGATTATTAGTTGTTTTTTTGATCTTTGATATTTTTTTGTAGTTCTTGGAATGCAGATTGAATCTCACTTACTGCAGCACCATCTTCTAGAGTACTAACATCGCCAATTTTTTCATTTTTTGCAATTGCTTTTAGTAATCGACGCATGATTTTTCCACTTCTAGTTTTTGGCAATTTATTAACAATGTAAAATTGACTTGGAGTCGCAATAGGTCCAATTTGTTTTCTAATGGTATCACGCAATTCAGAACGAAGTTCATCTTCAGTAGTGCTAACATTTTCCTTTAACATAACAAATGCAATTATTGATTCACCTTTTACTTCATCAGGTATACCGCATACTGCAGATTCTGCAACATCACGATGTGAAACAATACTACTTTCTAGTTCCGCAGTTCCAATTCTATGACCTGCAACTTTCAACACATCATCTGAACGACCAAGTAACCACAAATATCCATCAGAGTCTTTGATAGCATAATCTCCAGGATAGTAAAGTGATTCAAACTTGGACCAATAGACATCTTTGTATTTTTCAGTATCTTTCCACAATCCAAGAAGCATTCCAGGCCAAGGATTTTTAATTATTAGTGAACCTTTTGTTTCAGATTCAACTTCATTTCCATCTTCATCGACAACTTCAATATTTAATCCAGGAATAGGTAATGTTGCAGAACCGGGTTTCAATGGAATTGTTTCAATTCCAGGTAAAGGACTGATTAACATTCCTCCCGTTTCAGTTTGCCACCATGTATCAATAATCGGACATTTCTTTTTTCCAATTACATTGAAGTACCATTTCCATACTTCAGGATTTATTGGTTCACCTACAGTTCCAAGTAGACGTAAAGTTGAAAGATTAAACGAATTTGGAATGTCATCACCAAATTTCATTAGCATACGAAGAGCAGTTGGAGTTGTATAGAAAATCGTTACACCGTATTTTTGAATTATGTCCCACATTCGAGATGAATCAGGATGATCAGGTGCACCCTCATACATTACCTGTGTTGCACCATGTAGCAATGGACCATAAACTACGTAACTATGACCTGTAACCCATCCAATGTCGGCCGTACAAAAATAGACATCGTCATCTTTGATGTCAAATGCCCATTTGTAGGTTGAATGAAGATGTGTTAGATAACCACCAATTCCATGTAAGACGCCTTTGGGTTTTCCAGTGGTGCCAGAAGTATACAAAATGTATAAGGAATCATTACTGTCTAGTATTTCTGCATCACATTCTTGAGATGAGTTCTGCATTACCTCATGCCATAGTAAATCTTTTTCATTCAATCTTATTTTCTGACCAGTTCTTTGGTAGACAATCACATTTTTGACAAATTGTACAGATGAGGCTTCATCATCAACTATTTCTTTAAGATTGATTATCTTCCCTTTTCTGTATCCACCATCAGCAGTTATGATGATTTTTGATTGTGAATCTTCTACTCGGTCTGAAAGAGATTTTGAGCTGAATCCAGAAAATACAACAGTGTGAATTGCACCAATTCGAGCACATGCAAGCATCGATATGGGCAATTCAGGAATCATAGGAAGGTAAATCGTGACTCGGTCACCTTTTTTAACACCTAGAGATTTAAGGACATTTGCAAGTTTTTTGACTTGGACAAACATTTCATTATACGTGATTTTTCTATCAGTTCCATCTTCACCTTCCCATAAAATTGCCGGTTTCTCAGATTTAGATTCTTGATGTATATCTAATGTATTATACGATGCATTAATTTTTCCACCAACAAACCATCTTGCAAAAGGAGGATTCCATTGCAAAGTTTCAGTCCAAGGTTCAAACCAAGATAAAGATTTTGCACATTCATTCCAAAATGACACATAATCATTTTTTGCAGAAGATCTAATTGTGGAATCATCGTTCCCTAATCCAATATCAAATTCTTCAGAATGCAATTATAGATATTTGAATTAGGAATGTTTTAAGAATTTTGAACGATTATTGAGAATTCATTCGTTTAATCCAGTCAGATTCAGGTTCTGCTGGAATTTGTTGTGGTTGAGGAACGGTCATCAACTGAGTTTCAGGTAACTTTGAAGATGAGGACTCATTACTAGGAGGTTCTGGCAAACGAGTCTCAGTTGGCTCACCTTCAGAAGGGTCTGGTAGATAAGTTCCTGGCATCGCTGATGGTGATACCTGTGGAAGCATATCTTCGAGTGAGAGATTAGATAGTCTGGATTTAACTTTACTAATCTCATCTTTCTCATGTTTCATATGTTGAAGCATTTCGTCTGTTTCTTTTTGAACATGATCGAAGGTCTCCTGAGAAATTTCGTTACTTTTGAGTTGAACTTTTGCGTCAAACAAAAGAACTTTGACAGATTTTTCCTGTTCTTCAATTTCGACGACACGATTATCTAATTCAGAACTAATTTCAAATTCAGTACGTTGAAGTGTCATTAATTTAGTGTTGTACTTTTCATGAATTATTTCTGCATCAGACTTCATACTGTCGTTGTCAGAGACAATTTCCATCAATGCGTTAAGACGTCGGATTACAAGTTCTTTCTGTTTGAGTAAACGTTGTGAATCCAATCTCCACTTTGGAATGAAAATTACTACTTCAGATTGAACTACGAGTTGATCAAAAGCAATTTGTTTTAGGCCTTCAGATCCGCAATTAATGCCGACTGTCTGTATAGAACCATCAACATCAGTTGAGGTACCTAAAATTTTGCCCATTGGTGCGCCGTACATGTCTTTTACAGCTTTTCCAATAATTTCAACTTCACAGTTGCTCATGAATGGAAGTTGACAGATCGGTATAACCAACCAAGTGTTAACAAGGTTGACAATTTTAGTACAAAGAAATTAACCAAATTAAAAATTCACGACTAAACGTAATTTTATTATTATAATTAAATGAAAAAATAATATGATTGATAAAGAAGAATTAGGACAAATTATGAAATTTGTATCCGAATACTGGGAAAAATTAAAAAATGATTCAGACAATGATGCGTTGAAAATTCTTCCATCAAAATTTTGGATGAAATCACTTGGAGGACCCGTTGGAAACGAGAAAGGTGTCAAAGGAAGATGGGTAACAACTTTGATGTATCTTGAAGATGAGGAAATGGAAAAATCATTTCGGGATGTTTTAACAAGATGGCAAGCAAAAGGTCAGCAAACTGCAACTGATCTTCCAACTAAATCACCCGATCTAATTCAAATTGGTAGAAGATAAAGATAAAACCAATCATGAAAAATAATATTATTGTCCGAATTTTCTAAGAATGAAAGAAAAATTTTAGAAAAACATTTTTCAAATTCAGATAAAAATGTCTTTGCAGTAATTACACCAAGACAAGTTGATCGTGGTGCATTGATGTCACGATATAGTAGAACCGATAAGAGTATGAGGAAAATTTTCTTAGATGAGTTTTTAAAAAATAAAAATCGGGGAGAAGAATTCTACGATAGGGTTTTGTTGGAATATGGAGATGATTCAGTTGCAGAATTAGGAATTGGTCAAGTCGCAATAGAAGGACTCTCAAATATAGCAGTTAAAAAAATAGAAGATAGAAGAATTGGTTTTTCATATTTAGAAAAATCGTCGAGATATGTATCGTGGGATAAAAAAATTAAAGGAAAATACAAATTTTTGTATGAACCAAAAATAATGAAAACTAAATTTGCAGACGAATATGTTAATGCATGTAATTTAGATTTTGAAATATATTCCAAAAATATAGATCCAATGTTAAAATTAATCAGAGAAAGAGATTCAATTGATAATTATAAATTTAAAGATAAAGATGGAAAAGAGAAAAAGTTTAGTGCGATAAACGATGATGCGATAATAAAATCATCAATGAGGATATACAATGCTGCAACTAAAGCAAAAGCACTAGATGCGTTAAGAAGTTTACTTCCTGCATCAACGTTAACAAATGTCGGAGTTACAGGAAACGGAAGAGCTTTCGAATATTTATTATCAATATTATTTGCATCTGAATTAAAAGAAGAAAATTATTTAGCATCTCAAATCAAACATGAGCTTGATACTACAATCAAATCATTTGTTAGAAGATCAGATGATAAGTATGGAAAAGTTTTACAGAATTATCTCAATAGTGTAAAAAAATCCGCTCAAAATATTACAAAAACATCAATATCAGGCACGCCAATCAATGGAAAATCAGTAAAACTTGTGGAAAGTGAAAATGAGATTAAGGTAATCAATAGTGTAATATCTGCAATAATTTATGAACAGTCTCCAGGAATAGTATTTGAGAAAATATTACAACAGGTTAAGAAAATTCCAATAAATAAAAAAAAGAAGATCATTATGGAAATGACGAATCTAAGAAAAAATAGAAGACATAGACCATCACGTGCATTTGAAATGGCAGAATATACGTTTGATTTAGTCACAAATTTTGGAATGTTTAGAGATTTTCATAGGCATAGAGCATTAACATTGGAACGACAATTGCTTACAACATTACATGGATTTGATATGCCACAAGAAGTGAAAGACCTCGGAATGCAAAAAGAATTCAAAGAATGTATGAAAAATTCAGAAAATGTATTCAAAAAAATTCAGAAAAAAAATCCAGAAGAAGCACAGTATGTCGTAAATTTTGCATACAACTATCCATACATGATGAAGATGAATATGAGAGAAGCGGTGCACATGATTGAATTGCGCACAGTTCCACAAGGACATCAAGATTATAGAATCGTAGCACAAAAAATGTATCAGGCAATTAATAAAAAACATCCAATTCTAAGTAATATAATGAAATTTGTGGATATGAATAAATATGAATTAGAAAGATTTGAATCAGAAAAAAGAACAGAAGAAAAGAGAAATAAAAAATGACTGAAAAAATTACAAAAACAGATGAAGAATGGAAAAAAGAATTGACTGCAGAAGAATATGAAGTTTGTAGAATGAAAGGTACAGAACAAGCATTTACCGGAATGTATTGGGATTGCAAAGATGATGGAGTCTACAAATGTAGAACATGCGGAGTAGAATTATTTTCATCCGATGCAAAATTTGATTCAGGTACTGGGTGGCCAAGTTTTTTCAAACCTGAAGATGATGAACAAATTGAATACATAGAAGATAGAAGTTATGGAATGGTTAGAGTTGAAGTTAATTGTAAAAAATGTGGTTCACATTTGGGACACGTATTTGATGACGGTCCTGCTCCATCAAAACTCAGATACTGTATTAACTCAGTATCGCTCAAATTAGACAAGTCAAATTAAATAATCGACTTGATTTTACGATACTATGAGAATAATACTATGTGGATTTGGGGTAGTGGCACAAAGTTTTTCAGAGCTTTTAGAATCACGTACACATGATCTTTATTCCAAATTTGGATTAAAACCAAGAATCGTGGGCGTTTTTGACAGTAAGGGATGTGCATATGATGAAACAGGGCTGGATTTAAAAAAATTAAATAAAATTAAAAAACAATCAGGTTCAGTAAGAGGATATGACAAGTCAGTAAGACAGATTTCAGGTAAAAATATTATTGAAAACATGGATGCTGATGTTTTAATTGAAACTACAGCAAGTAACTACAAAGATGCAGAACCTGGAATGAGTCATATCATTTCTGCAATGAAAAGAAAAATGCACGTTATATCAGTAAACAAAGGACCATTGGCACTTGCATTTCCATCATTAATGGAATTAGCAACATACAATCAAGTTATGTTGAGATTTAGTGGAACTGTTGGCGGGGGAACTCCAATTTTAGATTATGCAAAAAATAGTTTGAGAGGAGAAAGGATATTATCATTTCAAGGAATTCTCAATGGTACAACAAATTACATACTAACAAACATGGCAGAGGGAATGTCATTTGACGATGCATTGAAAGATGCTAAATCAAAAGGATACGTTGAAGCTGATGAAGCACTTGATCTGGATGGATTAGATGCAGCTGCTAAACTGGTTATTCTAGCAAATTGGATAATGGGTATGAAAGTTACAATGCCAGATATAATCAAAAAAGGAATTCGTAAAGTTAATACCAATGATATCAAAAATGCACAAAAAAATGGATCTGCAGTGAAATTGATTGCGTCGTGTGAAAAAGAACTAACAGTATCACCTGTAGAAATAAAAATTAGTGACCCATTGTGTGTAAATGGAACATTAAATGCAATATCATTCACATCAGAACATTCTGGCACTCAGACAATTATTGGAAGAGGTGCAGGAGGAATAGAAACTGCAAGTGCAATATTACGTGATTTGATAGACATTAGAAAAGAGATTACTAAATCTTGAAAACTAATCTAATTTCAAAAAGTGAGACAACACAATTACTAAAAATTGTCTCAGAAAAATGGAAAATTGACATACCAAAAGTCAAGAATCTAAAAGTGTATGAAATCGACAATGAAACACAATTAATCACAGGTAATGAAATTAAGATTTTAAAGATAAAAGATGAACATATTCCATTCCTTAGTGAAATTTCAACATTAGAAAAATTTCCATACGTCCAAGTAGATATGGGTGCAGTGAAATTCATGTGTAAAGGTGCAAATCTGATGAGACCTGGAATCAAAAAAAATTCCGAGTTTTCTAAAAATGACATCGTGTGTATTGTAGAAGAATCACAAAACAAATTTCTAGCAGTGGGAAAATCAGAGGTGGATAGTTCAGAGTTGAAAAATATGGATAAAGGAGAAGTTTTGAAGAATTTACACTATATTTCAGACAAGGCGTGGGAAATTTCTAAAACACTATAAAATTATTTTACATCTTCAGTGAATTCATTGATTCCATCTTTGTTAACAACTAAGACGTCAATTCCATCACCACTGAATGAATCTCTCATAGTTGCAGAACGAACTGCTTTTACAGCTAAATCTACAGCATCTTTTTCAGTCATATTCTCTTTGAATTGAGGATCCAACACACCTAATGCCATTTCAGCACCAGTACCAACTGCTGCATATTCATCAGGTAAAACAGAACCAAGAGGATCTAAAGTATAGATTACAGGTTTGTCAGTCATACCACCAACAATTACTTGAGTTAACAATGGAAAGTATCTTCTTTCGTACATCATGTTCGACATCATTTTTGCAATTGTATTTGGTGGGACATCACGTTTCAAATCCATTTTTCTAATTTTTGCTAAAGCGGAAATTTGTAATGATAATAATTGCATGTCAGCTACCAAACCTGCACAAGTAGCACCGACTTTGGGAGTTATTGGAAAAGTTTTCTTTGTGGACTTACTAACTAGAAAGTTACCATATGCGATTCTTTTTTCGCTTGCAAAAACAACGCCTTGATCAAACGTAATACCTACAGCGGTTGCACCTGGCATGTAACTCATGATATCACTCTGAAAATAGACAATAAAAGCATTAGTAAAAATTTGTGAATACCCACAGTTAGGGTGGTATCTAAAAAACGGTAGATCGTTAATTGCCGAGAACGCATCAGCGTGTTACCGCGGTCACGTTACTGACAGGATTTTCGATCAGTTTAACGACGACGTCGTTTTGGAGCTGCTTTTCGCTTTGCTGCTTTACGTTTTGGAGCTGCCTTACGTTTTGCTGCTTTACGTTTTGCTGGTGCTTTACGTTTTGCTGC